>NZ_RHFI01000008.1:0-158799 GCF_003718685.1 Marichromatium sp. AB31
ATCTAGGCGCGCGGCGCGCTCCAGCGCGCCTCAGGCGAACTGTCGCAGGAAGCGCAGATCGTTGTCGAAGAAGAGTCGGAGGTCGTCGATGCCGTAGCGCAGCATCGCCAGTCGCTCCACGCCCATGCCGAAGGCGTAACCCTGGTGGCGGTCGGGGTCGATGCCGACGTGGCGGAACACCTCGGGGTAAACCATGCCGCAGCCCAAGACCTCGAGCCAGCCGGTGTGCTTGCACACCCGACAGCCGTCGCCGCCGCACATCACGCACTGGATGTCGACCTCGGCGGAGGGCTCGGTGAAGGGGAAGTAGGAGGGGCGGAAACGCAGCTCCAGATCGCGCTCGAAGAAGTTGCGCAGGAAGTCGTAGAGCACGCCCTTGAGGTCGGCGAAGCTCATCTGCTCGTCGACCACCAGACCCTCGACCTGATGGAACATCGGGGTGTGGGTCAGGTCCGAGTCGCAGCGATAGACGCGCCCCGGGGCGATGAGCTTGAGCGGCGGCGCCTGCTCCTCCATCACCCGCACCTGCACCGGCGAGGTGTGGGTGCGCAGCAGCAGCTCGGCGTTGAAATAGAAGGTGTCGTGCATCGCCCGGGCGGGATGATGCGCGGGGATGTTGAGCGCCTCGAAGTTGTGATAGGCGTCCTCGACCTCGGGGCCCTGCTCGACGGCGAAGCCGGCGTCGGCAAACAGCCGCTCGATGCGGCGCAGCGCGCGGGTGACCGGGTGCAGACCGCCGGCGGAGGTGCCGCGTCCGGGGAGGGTGACGTCGATGCGCTCGGCGGCGAGGCGGGCCTCGAGCGCGGCCTGTTCCAGCGTCTCGCGACGTGCGTCGAGCGCGCTCTGGACCTGACCCTTGGCCTGGTTGATGCGCTGCCCGGCGACGGGACGCTCGGCCGGCGGCAGGGTGCCGAGCCGTTTCAGCAACGCGGTCAGCTCGCCGCTCTTGCCCAGATAGCGCACCCGCGCCTGATCGAGCGTGGCGAGATCGGGGGCGGCGGCGATGGCCGCGAGCGCCGTCTCGCAGAGGGTGTCGATATCGAGTCCGATTTCTTCTGCCATACCTGGATCTTCCGACAGGGGTGTCTGTTGAACGGCCTGCCAGCCCCATGACGCAAAAAGAGGGAAAGACCGGGGCCTTTCCCTCTTCCGTTCGGCGGCTACGCAGGCGGGATGGCGGCGAGCGCGGGGCGGGTCGCGATCTCGGCGACGCACCCCTGGCGTTGTCGAGCGACCCGATCCCTGGGAAGGTGTTGCAGGCAGACGCTCGTCACGCGCCCATACCGACCGCCGTCACCGGCGTGGTCAGCCGAGGCGGACCACGCCGCGCGCCTCAAGCCAGCGCTTCCTTCGCCTGAGCGGCGAGCGCGGCGAAGGCGACGCTGTCGTGGTAGGCGATGTCGGCCAGCACCTTGCGGTCGACCTCGACGCCGGCCATCTTCAGACCGGCGATCAGGCGGCTGTAGGACAGACCGTTGGCACGCGCAGCGGCGTTGATACGGGCGATCCACAGGGCGCGGAACTGACGCTTTTTCTGGCGACGGTCGCGATAGGCGTACTGGCCGGCCTTGATGACGGCCTGCTTGGCGACGCGATAGACCTTGCGGCGGGCACCGTAATAACCCTTGGCCTCGTTCAGAACCTTCTTGTGGCGGGCGCGAGCGGTAACACCGCGTTTCACTCGTGGCATGTGGAGTCTCCGGTTGGAATCAGCGGGTTAGCAGTAAGGGATCATGCGCAGCGCTGCACGCACATCCGACTTGTGGATGCGCTGCGGCGCACGCAGCTGACGCTTACGCTTGGTGCTCTTCTTGGTCAGGATGTGACGCCGGTGGGAGGCGTTGCACTTGACCGAACCGGATGCGGTGCGCTTGAAGCGCTTCGCGGCTCCGCGGTTGGATTTCAGCTTGGGCATTCGATACTCCGCTATTTGCTGATCTTTTGTTTTTACAGCGACGGCAACGAACCGACGACGCCACATCGCCCGACCGTCGTGTCGACGACGGTCGGGCGGCGGCCACGCCGGGGCGTGCTCTTCGGGGAAGAGGATCGACGATCCGTTCGGTGTCGCTATTTCTTCTTGGGACCCAGCACCATCACCATCTGCCGCCCTTCCATCTGCGGCTGCTGCTCGACGGTACTGATCTCGGCCAGGTCGCTCTCCACGCGCCGCAGCAGCTCGAGCCCGAGTTCACGGTGAGCATGCTCGCGACCACGAAAACGCATGGTGACCTTGGCCTTGTCCCCTTCCTGCAGGAAACGCGTCAGGTTGCGTAGTTTGACCTGATAGTCTCCCTGATCCGTTCCAGGACGGAACTTGACTTCCTTGACCTGAACCTGCTTTTGCTTCTTCTTGGCTTCGTTCTTCTTTTTCTTCTGATCGAAGAGAAAACGACCGAAGTCCATGAGCCGACACACCGGCGGATCGGCATTAGGAACGATCTCGACCAGATCGAGCGACGCTTCCTGGGCGAGGGTGAGAGCCTCTCGCGTACTGACGACGCCGACCTGGTTACCGTCCGCGCCGATCAGACGTACCTCCTGTACGTTGATTTCCTTGTTGACGCGGTTTCTCTTTGGTGCAGCGATAGCAGGTTCCTCCAAAAGCACAGATCACGATCGATCGGGCATCAGGCAACGTCGATCGTCGTCCGCGCAGCCCGACCGGGTTAGGCGATTCGGTTTGTCATCTCCTCGCCTACACGCTCGACAAAGGCGTCGAGCTCGAGCGTTCCGAGATCTTGGCCCTTGCGGTCACGCACGGCGACGGAGCGGGTTTCCACCTCGCGGTCACCGATGACGAGCAGATAGGGCACCCTCTGCAGGGTGTGCTCGCGGATTTTAAAGCCGATCTTCTCGTTTCTCAAGTCGGTCTCAACACGCAAGCCCTTTGCACGCAAGGTCTTAGCGATCTCAGCGACATAGTCGGCCTGGCGATCGGTGATATTGAGCACCACCACCTGCACCGGAGCGAGCCACAGCGGCAGCAGGCCGGCGTAGTGTTCGATGAGGATACCGATGAAACGCTCGACCGAACCGAGCACCGCGCGGTGGATCATCACCGGGGTCTGCTTGCTGTTGTCCTCGGCGATGTAGTGCGCGCCGAGCCGCCCCGGCATCGAGAAATCGACCTGGATGGTACCGCATTGCCAGGCGCGACCGATGCTGTCGTGCAGGGTGAACTCGATCTTGGGACCGTAGAAGGCGCCCTCGCCCGGCTGTACCCGATACTCGAGTCCCTTGGCGTCGAGCGAGTGCTTGAGCGCCGCCTCGGCCTTGTCCCAGAGTTCGTCGCTGCCGACCCGCTTCTCGGGGCGCAGCGAGAGCGCCAGCTCGATGTTGTCGAAGCCGAAATCGCGATAGGTCTCGAAGACCATGTCGATGAGGGTGGCGACCTCGGGCTGGAGCTGCTCCTCGGTGCAGAAGACGTGGGCGTCGTCCTGAGTGAAGCGACGCGCGCGCATCAGCCCGTGGAGGGTGCCGGAGGGCTCGTTGCGATGAACCACGCCGAACTCGGCCATGCGCAGCGGCAGGTCGCGATAGCTCTTCAGCCCCTGGTTGTAGAGCTGGATGTGGCCGGGGCAGTTCATCGGCTTGATCGCGAAGTCGCGATCGTCGAGCTGGGTGGTGAACATGCTCTCGGCGAACTTCTCCCAGTGCCCGGAGCGCTCCCACAGCGAGCGATCGAGCACCTGCGGGGTCTCGACCTCCTGATAGCCGTACTCTTCCAGCTTCTCGCGCATGTACTGCTCGGCGAGGCGGTAGACCACCCGGCCCTTGGCGTGCCAGAAGGCCATGCCCGGGGCCTCGTCCTGGAAGTGGAAGAGATCGAGCTGCTTGCCGAGCTTGCGATGATCGCGCTTCTCGGCCTCTTCCAGACGACGCAGATAGGCCTTGAGTTCCTTCTTGTCGCGCCAGGCGGTGCCGTAGATGCGCTGCAGCATGGCGTTGGCCGCATCGCCGCGCCAGTAGGCACCGGCGAGCTTGGTCAGCTTGAAGCCGTTGCCGAGCTTGCCGGTGCTCGGCAGGTGCGGACCGCGACAAACGTCGAACCAGTCACCCTGGCGATAGAGGGTGATGGTCTCGCCTTCGGGGATGGCGTCGATGATCTCGACCTTGTAGTGCTCGCCGAGCTCGGCGAAGACCCGCTTGGCCTCCTCGCGCGACAGCTCCTCGCGCACGATCGGCAGGTTGCGCTTGACGATCTCGTGCATCCGCGCCTCGATCCGCTCGAGGTCGTCGGGGGTGAAGGGCTCGTCGCGGGCGAAGTCGTAGTAGAAGCCGTTCTCGATCGCCGGGCCGATGGTGACCTGGGTGCCGGGGTAGAGCTCCTGGACGGCCTGGGCCATCACGTGCGCGGCATCGTGACGGATCAGCTCGAGGGCGGTCTCCTCGTCCTTGCTGGTGACGATGGCGAGTTCGACATCGCGATCGATGCGATAGGAGGTGTCGACCAGCTCGCCATCGACGCGACCGGCGAGCGCCGCCTTGGCGAGACCGGGACCGATGGATGCGGCAACATCGTGAACACTGACCGGCGCGTCGAACTGACGCGTCGAGCCGTCGGGAAGGGTAATCTGAGGCATGCGCGGACCTTGGGTGTTCAGTGGTGATCGATACGAGGGATCACATGAAAAAAAGCCGCCAGCCTCCTTGGTCGTCGCCACCGTAGTGGGGCATACTGACGTTTGGAGACTGACGGCCCGGTGTTTGGTAGGCGCAATTGGACTCGAACCAACGACCCCCACCATGTCAAGGTGGTGCTCTAACCAACTGAGCTATGCGCCTGTCGTCGTGAGCCATGTATACTACAGACCCTTCCCTGATCGCGCAACCCCTTTTTTGAAAAAAATGACAATCGAGGGTTTCTGACCCTTCGTCCATGTAATCAACGCGCGGGCGCGCGCGAGGCGGCACGCCAAACCCGATTGATATACTGGCGCGAACAGACCGGCCGCCGGCGATGGCGACCACTGCAACACGGGGCGCGCCATCGATGACGGCGAGCCCCTCCCCCACAGCCAAACAGCCACGAGAGACGATGACCACCATTCGCGAGTCTGACTTCGTCGAGAGCATCGCCGATGCCCTTCAGTTCATCTCCTACTACCACCCGCAGGACTACATCCGCGCCCTGACCGCGGCCTACGAGGCCGAGGAGTCGCCGGCGGCCAAGGACGCCATGGCACAGATCCTCGTCAACTCGCGGATGTGCGCCGAGGGCCGGCGCCCGATCTGCCAGGACACCGGCATGGTGGTGGTCTTCCTCAAGGTCGGCATGGAGGTGCGCTGGGAGACCGACAAGAGCGTGCAGGCGATGGTCGACGAGGGCGTGCGCCGCGCCTACACCCACCCCGACAACCCGCTGCGCGCCTCGATGGTCACGCCGCCGATCGGGGCGCGCAAGAACACCCGCGACAACACCCCGGCGATCGTGCACATGGAGCTGGTGCCGGGCGACAGCCTCGAGGTGAAGATCGCAGCCAAGGGCGGCGGCTCGGAGAACAAGTCCAAGTTCGCCATCCTCAACCCCAGCGACAGCCTGGTCGACTGGGTGCTGAAGACGGTGCCGACCATGGGCGCCGGCTGGTGCCCGCCGGGGATGCTCGGCATCGGTGTCGGCGGCTCGGCCGAGCAGGCGATGCTGATGGCCAAGGAGGCGCTGATGGAGCCGATCGACATCCACGAGCTGCAACAGCGCGGCGCCGAGGACGAGATCGAGGCGCTGCGTCTGGAGCTGATGGAGAAGGTCAACGCGCTCGGCATCGGCGCCCAGGGGCTCGGCGGACTGGCGACCGTGCTCGACGTCAAGATCCACACCTACCCCACCCACGCAGCCTCCCTGCCGGTGGCGATGATCCCCAACTGCGCGGCCACCCGGCACGTCGAGTTCACCCTCGACGGCAACGGCCCGGCCAGGCTCGAGCCGCCGCGCCTGGAGGACTGGCCGGCACTGGAGTGGGACGGCGCCGCCGGCGCGCGTCGGGTCGATCTCGACACCCTCACCCGCGAGCAGATCGCCGCGTGGCAGCCGGGCGAGCGCCTGCTGCTCTCGGGCAAGCTGCTGACCGGACGCGATGCCGCGCACAAGCGCATCACCGAGATGCTCGCGCGCGGCGAGTCGCTGCCCGAGGGGGTCGACCTCACCAACCGCTTCATCTACTACGTCGGCCCGGTCGACCCGGTCGGTGAGGAGGTGGTCGGCCCGGCCGGTCCCACCACCTCCACCCGCATGGACAAGTTCACCGAGCAGATGCTCGCCGAGACCGGGCTGATCGGCATGGTCGGCAAGGCCGAGCGCGGCCCGGCGGCGGTGGAGTCGATCGCGCGACACGGCGCGGTCTATCTGATGGCCGTCGGTGGCGCCGCCTATCTGGTGGCCAAGGCGATCAAGTCCTCGCGCCTGGTCGCCTTCGAGGACCTGGGCATGGAGGCGATCCGCGAGTTCGAGGTCGAGGACATGCCGGTCACGGTCGCCGTCGACAGCCGCGGCGGCGCGGTGCATCAGAGCGGCCCGGCCGAGTGGCGCGCGCGCATCGGCAAGATCCCGGTCGAGATCGAGTAAGACGGGCCGGGCGACGCCGCAAGGCGTCGTCTGGGTGCCGCGCAGGCGGCACCCGCCCTGCCCTCACCCCGCGGCGCGCTGCGCCGGGGTCAGGGTGCGGATCGAGATGGCGTGCAAGGCGCCGCTGGCGATCTCCGCCTTGACCGTCTCCATCACCAACCGCTGCTTGGCCAGCGGCGTCAGCCCCTCAAACCGCTCGCTGACCACCACCGCGTCGAAGTGCTCACCATCGCCGGTGACCTCCACCTCGGCCTCGGGCATCCCCCGACGAATCAGATCGGCAACCGCTGTCGTCTCCACGTCTCGACTCCTGCGCAGGCTTGAGAATGAACGCGCGCCGACTCGGCGCACCCGCCAGAGATTGGTGCGGCGCGGCCCTGGCTCAAGCCACGGCCAGCGGCCAGCGGCCAGCTACCAGCTACCAGCTACCAGCTACCAAGGGGATTGAACCGCAAAGCCGCGAAGGACGCGAAGGACGCGCAGAGAAGAAAGGCTTGCAGTCACCAGTCACCAGCTGCCAGCTGCCAGCTGCCACCCACCGTGGGAAGCCGGCACCACCGCCGAGACCTCGATTCCATCAAGTCTTCTTCGCGCCCTTCGCGGCTTTGCGGTTCGAATCAGCATCCAGCCTCCGGTCGGCGAAGCTGGTGTGCTTGATCGGCGATTGACGGGCAAGACGGTATCTTGGCGGTTCAACCATTTCCCCGCCCGAGCCGCCCACCCGGCGGATGAACGCAACCGGGTCGCGGGGATATAATTGATGGTTTTCCCAGTCCGCAGCCAGCAACGCCAGACACCTCTTATGAGCGAGCTTCAAGCGCAACTCGACAAACGTCGTACCTTCGCCATCATCTCCCACCCCGACGCCGGCAAGACCACCCTCACCGAGAAGCTCCTGCTGTTCGGGGGCGCGATCCAGCTCGCGGGCACGGTCAAGGGGCGCAAGGCCGCCCGCCACGCCACCTCCGACTGGATGGAGCTGGAGAAGCAGCGCGGCATCTCGGTGACCTCCTCGGTGATGCAGTTCCCCTACGGCGAGGCCACCGTCAACCTGCTCGACACCCCCGGCCACGAGGACTTCTCCGAGGACACCTACCGCACCCTCACCGCGGTCGACTCGGCGCTGATGGTGATCGACGTGGCCAAGGGCGTCGAGGACCGCACCATCAAGCTGATGGACGTCTGCCGGCTGCGCGACACCCCGATCCTCACCTTCGTCAACAAGCTCGACCGCGAGGGCCGCGACGCCATCGAGGTCCTCGACGAGATCGAGGAGGTGCTGAAGATCCAGTGCGCGCCGGTGACCTGGCCGATCGGCATGGGCAAGCGCTTCCGCGGCGTCTACGACCTGCGCGACGGGCGCACCCATCTGTTCTCGGCCCAGCACGGCGGGCGCATCGTCGAGGGCGAGGTGATCGAGGGGCTCGACAACCCGCGCATGGACGAGGTGCTCGGCGATCAGGCCGAGGAGCTGCGCGAGGAGCTGGAGCTGGTCGAGGGCGCGAGCCACCCGCTCGACCTCGAGGCCTACCGCGCCGGGCGCCAGACCCCGGTGTTCTTCGGTTCGGCGATCAACAACTTCGGCGTGCGCGAGCTGCTCGACGCCTTCGTCCAGTACGCCCCGCCGCCGCGCCCGCGCAACACCCTGCAGCGCCCGGTCGAGCCCGCCGAAGAAGGCTTCACCGGCTTCGTGTTCAAGATCCAGGCGAACATGGACCCCGCCCACCGCGACCGCGTGGCCTTCATGCGGGTGTGCTCGGGTTGCTACCGCAAGGGCATGAAGATGCGTCACGTACGTATCGGTCGCACCATTCAGATCGCCAACGCCATCACCTTCCAGGCCGATGAACGCCGTCACGTCGAGGAGGCCTGGCCGGGCGACATCATCGGTCTGCACAACCACGGCACCATCCAGATCGGCGACACCTTCACCGAGGGCGAGGAGCTCAAGTACGAGGGCGTGCCCTACTTCGCCCCCGAGCTGTTCCGCCGCGTGGTGCTCAAGGACCCGCTGCGGATGAAGGCGCTGCAGAAGGGCGTGGTGCAGCTTGCCGAGGAGGGCGCGACTCAGGTCTTCCGCCCGCTCAAGAACAACGACATGATCCTCGGCGCGGTCGGTGTGCTGCAGTTCGACGTCGCCGCCTACCGCCTCAAGGACGAGTACGGCGTCGACGCCATCGTCGAGGCCGTGAACGTCCAGACTGCGCGCTGGGTGAGCTGCGACGACGCCAAGCTGTTCGAGCGCTTCAAGGACAAGAACTACGAGTATCTCGCCCTCGACGGCGACGACCAGCTCGTCTATCTCGCCCCCACCCGCGTCAACCTCAGCCTCGCCGAGGAGCGCTGGCCCGAGGTCCGCTTCTCCGCCACGCGCGAGCTGTAAGGCAACGCGACCAGCCGCCAGCCACCGGCCCCCAGTGGGCGCGGACGCTGGGGGTTGGTGCCCCCCCTCACCCCAACTCGATCCTACGGGGATGCGCGCCGGCGACGGCCATCACCTCGACCCACTGGTGGCTGGCGACTGGAAGCCGGCGACTCCCGATCCGAGTTCCCGCGCCAGCACCAGGGCGTCCTCGCGGCCGTTGGCGGCGGGGTAGTAGCCGCGACGACGGCCGATCTCGCAGAAGCCCTCGGCCTCGTAGAGTGCGCGCGCGGCGGTGTTGGAGGCGCGCACCTCGAGAAAGGCGGTCTGCGCTCCCTTGGCGCGGGCGCGCTCGACCAGCGCGCGCAGCAGGACGCGACCGAAGCCGCGACGCTGGCAGTCGGGATGGACGGTGATGTTGAGCACGTGACACTCACCGACCGCCACCGAAACCACCGCATGGGCCACCGGCCTGCCGTCGAGCTCGCCCACCCGGCAGTCGTAGCCGGCGCGCAGACAGTCGCGCATCACCCCCTCGCTCCAGGGGTGGGGATAGGCCGCCCGCTCCACCATCATCACCGTCGCGAGGTCGGTCTCGCGCATCTCGCGCAGGGCCAACCCCGCCTGTTCGATCACTGCATTCATCAGGGTTCCTGACATCATCCCCGTCGGTCGATCGCCGCTTGCCCGGCGATCAAAAGCATTCACAGATAGCGACTATAGTTGATCGGGGCGACGTGCCGGACGCCGGATGACAGACCGGCTCGCGCCCCAGTGGTCGGGACAGCCTCCGGACCAGGGGTCACGAGCAACCGCCGCGCCCCCGCTCCAGCCACCTCGCAACCCGGGACAGATCGATGTCGCACACAGAAATGGTCTCGCTCGACGGCAACGAAGCCGCGGCCTACATCGCCCACATGACCAACGAGGTCATCGCCATCTACCCGATCACCCCGGCCTCGCCGATGGGTGAGTGGTCGGACGAGTGGTCCTCGCTGGGGGTCACCAATCTGTGGGGCACGGTCCCCGACGTGATCGAGATGCAGAGCGAGGCCGGTGCCGCTGGCGCGGTCCACGGGGCGCTGCAGGCGGGGTCGCTCGCGACCACCTTCACCGCCTCGCAGGGGCTGCTGCTGATGATCCCCAACATGTACAAGATCGCCGGCGAGCTGACCCCGACGGTGATCCATGTCTCGGCGCGCTCGCTGGCCGCCCAGGCGCTGTCGATCTTCGGCGATCACGGTGACGTCATGGCCTGTCGCGGCACCGGCTTCGCGATGCTGTGCGCGGCCTCGGTGCAGGAGGTGATGGATTTTGCGCTGATCGCCCAGGCCGCGACCCTGGAGAGCCGGGTGCCCTTCCTGCACTTCTTCGACGGCTTCCGCACCTCGCACGAGGTCAGCAAGATCGCGCGCATCCCGCGCGAGACGGTGCGCGCGCTGATCAGCGAGGAGCAGGTACGGGCCTGTCGCGCGCGCGCCCTCAACCCCGACCGACCGGTGATCCGCGGCACCTCGCAGAACCCCGACGTCTATTTCCAGGGGCGCGAGTCGGTCAACCCCTACTATGAGGCCACCGCGGAGATCGTCGCCCGGGTGATGACCCGCTTCGCCGGACACACCGGTCGTCACTACCAGCCCTTCGACTATGTCGGCGCACCCGACGCCGAGCGCGTGCTGGTGCTGATGGGCTCGGGGATCGGGGCGGCCGAGGAGACCATCGAGCACCTGGTCGCGCGCGGCGAGCGGGTCGGGCTGGTCAAGGTGCGGCTGTTCCGTCCCTTCGCGCCCAAGGCGCTGCTCGCCGCGCTGCCCGCCAGCGCCGCGCGGATCGCGGTGCTCGATCGCACCAAGGAGCCCGGCGCCGACGGCGAGCCGCTCTACAAGGACGTGCTCACCGCCCTCGCCCAAGCCCATGCCAGCGGCGCGCGCGCGACGATGCCTCGGGTGATCGGCGGGCGCTTCGGGCTGTCCTCCAAGGAGTTCACCCCGGCGATGGCCAAGGCGGTGCTCGACGAGCTCGCCGCCGAGCAGCCGCGCTGCCCCTTCACCGTCGGCATCATCGACGACGTCGGCCACACCAGCCTCGACTGGGACCCCGCCTTCCGCCCCGACGCCAGCGCCGGCGTGAGCGCCTGCGTCTTCTACGGACTCGGCTCGGACGGCACCGTCTCGGCCAACAAGAACTCGATCAAGATCATCAGCGAGGAGACGCCCAACTACGGCCAGGGCTATTTCCAGTACGACTCCAAGAAGGCCGGCGCGGTCACCATCAGCCATCTGCGCTTCGGCCCGCGACCGATCTCCAGCACCTATCTGATCGGCGCCGACGAGGCGCAGTTCGTCGCCTGTCACCAACCGACCTTCCTCGAGCGCTACGACATGCTCGCGCTCGCCGCCCCCGGGGCGACCTTCCTGCTCAACAGCGCCGCCCCGCCCGATCAGGCGTGGAACGGCCTGCCACGGTCGATGCAGCAACAGATGATCGACAAGGGGCTCGCCTTCTATGTCGTCGACGCCTATGGCATCGCCGCCGCGACCGGCATGGGACGGCGCATCAACACCATCATGCAGACCTGCTTCTTCGCCATCTCCGGGGTGCTGCCCCGCGACGAGGCCATCACCCACATCAAGGAGGCGGTGCGCAAGACCTACGGACGCAAGGGCCAGCGCCTGCTCGATCGCAACTATCGCGCGATCGACGCCGCGCTCGCCGGGCTGCACCAGGTCAGTGTGCCGGCGACGCCGAGCAGCGACTTCGAGCGCCCGCCGGTGGTCCCGGCCGATGCCCCCGAGTTCGTCCGCCAGGTCACCGCACCGCTGATCGCCGGACTCGGCGACCGGCTGCCGGTGAGCCTGATGCCCGCCGACGGCACCTGGCCGACCGGCACCACCCGCTTCGAGAAGCGCAACATCGCGCTGCAACTGCCGCTGTGGGAGCCGGAGCTGTGCACCCAGTGCGGCAAGTGCCCGCTGGTCTGCCCGCACGCGGCGATCCGCGCCAAGGTCTATCCGGAGGAGACGCTGGCGAGCGCGCCCGCGGGCTTTCTCAGCGCCCCGGTCAAGGGACGCGACTTCCCCGCCGGACACCGCATCAGCTACCAGATCGCCCCCGACGACTGCACCGGCTGCGGGCTCTGTGTCGAGGTCTGCCCGATCCGCGACCGCAAGGACCCGAGCCGCAAGGCGCTCAACCTGGTCGAGGCCGGCGAGATCCATGCCGCCGAGCAGACGCACTGGGACTTCTTCCTCGATCTCCCCGAGTACGACCGCACCCAGCTCGAACCGACCAAGATCAAGCACGCGATGCTGATGCAGCCGCTGTTCGAGTTCTCCGGGGCCTGTGTCGGCTGCGGCGAGACGCCCTACGTCAAGCTCGCCACCCAGCTCTTCGGCGACCGCATGCTGATCGCCAACGCCACCGGCTGCTCCTCGATCTACGGTGGCAACCTGCCGACCACGCCCTACACCACCGATCCCGAGGGCCGCGGACCGACCTGGAACAACTCGCTGTTCGAGGACAACGCCGAGTTCGGCCTGGGCATGCGCCTGGCGATCGACAAGCAGCGCGATCAGGCGCGCGAGCTGCTCGGTCGGCTCGCCGACACCATCGGCGTGGGGCTGGCGCGCGAGATCCTCGAGGCCGGGCAGTCCGACGAGGCCGGCATCCACGCCCAGCGCGCACGCATCGAGCGGCTGCGCCTGGCGCTCAGCGGCATCGACGCGCCCGAGGCGCGACTGCTCGAGGGGCTGTGCGATCAGCTGGTCAAGCGCAGCGTGTGGATCGTCGGCGGCGACGGCTGGGCCTACGACATCGGCTACGGCGGTGTCGATCACGTGCTCGCCAGCGGACGCGACGTCAACCTGTTGATCCTCGACACCGAGGTCTATTCCAACACCGGCGGCCAGACCTCCAAGGCCACCCCGCTCGGCGCC
This sequence comes from Marichromatium sp. AB31, assembly GCF_003718685.1. Taxonomy (NCBI): domain Bacteria; kingdom Pseudomonadati; phylum Pseudomonadota; class Gammaproteobacteria; order Chromatiales; family Chromatiaceae; genus Marichromatium; species Marichromatium sp. AB31. Next base: position 12,863 of record NZ_RHFI01000008.1, read on the forward strand.
GTGGCCAAGTTCTCCGCCGGCGGCAAGCCGACCTTCAAGAAGGACCTGGCGCTGATGGCGATGGCCTACGAGAACGTCTATGTCGCCCAGGTCGCCTTCGGCGCCAAGGACGTGCAGACGGTGCGCGCCTTCCTCGAGGCCGAGTCCTACCCCGGCCCCTCGGTGATCATCTGCTACGCGCCCTGCATCGCCCACGGCGTCGATCTCTCCAACAACCTGCGCCAGCAGGACATGGCGGTCAACTCGGGACACTGGTCGCTGCTGCGCTACGACCCGCGCCGCGCCGCCGCCGGCGAGCACCCGCTGCACATCGACAGCAAGCCGCCGAGCCTGCCCTATCGCGACTTCATCGCCACCGAGACCCGCTTCAGCGTGCTCGAGCGCATCCACCCCGAGGCCGCCGAACGCTACCTGCAACAGGCCCAGCGTCATGTGCAGACACGCTTCAGCCTCTACGAGCAGCTCGCGCAGATCGCGCTGCAGAAGGCGCCAGCGGCCGATGCCGACGAGCACAACCACTGAACACACCGTCCCGGACCGAACACGGAGCCGATCATGGATCTAGCGACCAAGTATCTGGGTCTCGACCTCAGCAACCCCTTCGTCCCCTCAGCTTCGCCGCTGTCGCGCAGCCTCGACCAGGCGCGCGCGCTCGAGGACCACGGCGCCTCGGCGATCATCCTCTGGTCGCTGTTCGAGGAGGCGGTCAGCGCCGAGTCCGAGGCCATGGTGCGCTTCCTCCACCACCAGGAGATCGGCTTCGCCGAGGCCGATGACGGCTTCCTGCCCGACTATCACGACTTCGACAGCCCGCTCGAGCAGTACCTGGCGCACATCGGCCGGCTCAAGGCGGCGCTCGACATCCCCGTCATCGCCAGCCTCAACGGCGTCACCCCCGGCGGCTGGATCGCCCATGCCGGCGAGATCGAGCGTGCCGGGGCCGACGCCCTGGAACTCAACGTCTACTATGTCGCCGGCGACATTGGTCAGGACGGCGCCACGGTCGAGGCACGCTATCTCGACCTGCTGCGCGACCTGCGCGCTCACGTCGCCATCCCCATCAACATGAAGCTCTCGCCGAGCTTCAGCTCGCTCGGCCACCTGATCGGTCAGCTCGCCGCCGCCGGGGCCAACGGGGTGGCGCTGTTCAACCGCTTCTATCAGCCCGACATCAACATCGACACCCTGCGCCTGCAGCCGAGCCTGCACCCCTCGACCTCGGCCGAGGCGCTGCTGGCGATGCGCTGGATCGCCCTGCTCCACGGTCGCTTCGAGGGCCTGTCGCTGGGCGCCACCGGCGGCGTGCACACCGCCGCGGACGCGATCAAGCTGCTACTCGCCGGCGCCGACGTGGTACACCTGTGCAGCGCGCTGCTCGCCCACGGCCCGGCCTATCTCGGCGAGGTGATCGGCGGGGTGGAGCAATGGATGGAGGAGCAGGGGTTCGAGTCGGTGGAGGACTTCCGTGGCCGGGTCAGCGCCCTGGCCGTGCCCAACCCGGCGGAGTTCGAGCGCGCCAACTACGTCAACGTGCTCGACAGCTACAGCGCCTCGCCCGGGGTCAGGCTGTGAGCCTCAGCCGGCGAGCGCGTGACGGCGCGGGGCGTCGTCGACCCCCGGGGTGAAGAAGCGATAGCGCCCCTTGCCGGCGAGCTTGGCCTGATACATCGCCTGATCGGCGCGGCGCAGCAGCAGATCCGGGGTGATCTCGTCGCCCTGCTTGAAGCAGCTGACGCCGAGGCTGGCCGAGACCTGCACCAGGTGATCGGTGATCGGCATGGGGCGCGAGAGCGCCTCGAGCAGACGATCGAGCAGCGGCGCGACTTCGGCGATCCCGCCCGGATCGAGCAGCACGGCGACGAACTCGTCACCGCCGAGCCGGGCGACGGTATCGCCCTCGCGCAACACCCCGCGCATCCGCACGGCGAGGCCGGCGAGCAGACGGTCGCCGGCCTCGTGACCGAGCCCGTCGTTGACCGCCTTGAAGCCGTCGAGGTCGAAATAGACCAGCGCCAGGGCGCCGCCACGTCGCTGCACCTGAGTCATCGCCTGCTCGAGCCGATCGAACAGCAGCGCGCGGTTGGGCAGCCCGGTGAGGCCGTCGTAGTGCGCCGCCTGTTCGAGCCTGCGCTGTTGCAGCTTGAGCGCGGTGATGTCGTGATAGAGCAGGACATAGTGCTGCAACGCGCCCGCCTCGTCGCCGACCGCGGTCATGGTGATCATCGCCACATAGCTCTCGCCGCCCCGTCGTCGGCCCCAGAACTCGCCCTCCCAGTGGCCCTGATCGGCCAGGGTCGTCCAGATCGCCTCGACGGTGACGGCATCGCTGCCACCGAGCAGCCCGACGCCGGACTCGAGCACCGCCGGACGGCGACCGAGCAGGGTCTCGCGCGACTCGCCGGTGATCTCGACGAAGGCGGCATTCAGGTCGACGATGACCCCCTGCGGGTCGGTGATGACGATGCCCTCGCGGGCATGGGTGAAGACGTTGGCGGCGAGCTGGCGCGCCTCCTCGGCACGGCGCCGCTCGGTGATGTCGCGCACGCTCACCAGTACGCCGTCGATCTCCGTGCCCTGATCGCGGTAAGGGGCATAGATCACGTCGAGATAACAGCGCCCGGTGCTGGGCCGCTCGAACCAGGCCTGATAGTTGACCGTCTCGCCGGCCAGACAGCGCGCCAACCGCGGCGCCACCACGCGCTCGAAGGTCTCGGCGCCGAGCAGCTCGCGGGCCGAATGGCCGACGATGTCGTCATAGCGACGCTCGAAGATGCGCAGATACGACTCGTTGACCAGCAGATAGACGGCATTGCGGTCGATCAGCGAGATCGAGTCCTGGGTCGCCGAGACCACCTGGCGATAGCGCCGCAACGCCTGCTCGGCGGCACGCCGCTGTACGACCTCGCGACGCAGTCGCCGATTCCAGATCAAGAAGGTCACCACCAGCAGCAACAACGGTCCGATCAGCCACGCCGGCTCGATCAACCCCGCCACCGGCTCGGCGCTGGCCGCACCGCTCCAACCCACGGCCACCACCGCACCCGCCACGCGCCACACCGCGACGCGCCCACTGCCATCACGCACTAAACCTCTCCTGGATAATCGGCGATGCCGGGGTTGTCGGCGACACCGGCGAGACGTGGGGTCTCGAGCCGGGCGATGTCGATCCGCTCGCGATCGCGCAGATAGGTCGCCACCGTCTCCCAGATCGGCTCGCCCTCGGCCTGGGCGCCGACGCTCGCCCAGCCGGCCACCACATAGCGCTTGTCGGCCTCGATGGGAGTGCCGTCGGCGAGACGCAGCGACCGGATCCGCGAGCCGATCGCCGCGCCCGGCTCGCAGACATAGTCGAGCCCGCCGCTACGCACCATGTCGCCACCCTGCTGGACATAGGGATCGGGGTTGAAGAGGTTGTCGCAGACGTCCTCGAGGATGGCCTTAAGCTCGGCGCCGGTCATCTCGCGCCGATAGGTCTCGGGGTAGGTGATGCAGGTCTGGTCGAGCACGTGTTCCATGGTGATGGTCTGGCCCGGCAGCAGGGTGGTCCCCCAGCGGAACCCGGGCGAGAGGGCGATCTCGGCGTCCTTGACCGTGCGCAGCGCATCGCAGATGAGCTGGTCGAAGGTGCCGTTGAAGTTGCCGCGACGATACAGCGTCTGCCCGGCCACCGCCAGGGGCTCTTCGAGGCGCGCGCGATAGGGTGCACGCACCCCGGCGATATAGTCGGTCATCTCCGGATCGGGCGCGATCAGGTCGGAGAACACCGGCAGCAGCCGATAGCGGAAGTCGCGCAGCCCCCCGGGGCCGGCATCGAGGTCCATCACCCCGAGGAACTTGCCGTTGGAGCCGGCGTTGGTCACCAGGGTGCGCCCGCCCGGGTTGTCGACCACCTGCGGCGCGGGCACGCCGTCGTGGGTGTGACCGCCGAGGATCAGATCGATGCCGCGCACCCGCGAGGCGAGCTTGAGATCGACGTCCATGCCGTTGTGCGAGAGCAGCACCACCAGCGCCGGGCGCTCGCGCTCACGCACCCGATCGACGATCTCCTGCAGCCGCCCCTCCTGGATGCCGAAGGTCCAGTCGGGGATGAATCGGCTCGGATTGGCGATCGGGGTATAGGGGAAGGCCTGGCCGATCACCGCCACCCGCACCCCGCCGGCCTCGCGGATCACATAGGGGTCGAAGGCCAGCCCGAGGTCCTCGTCGAAGCCGGCGAAGTCCTCGAAGCGATAGTCGAACAGCGCCTCCTCGCGCACCTTGACGTTCTGCGCGACGAAGTCGCCGGCGAAGGCGGCGATGTTGTCGATCACCTCGGCATCGCGATAGGTGAACTCCCAGTGCCCGGTCATCACGTCGACGCCGAGCAGGTTGCAGGCGCCGACCATGTCGCGCCCACGGGTCCAGTAAGCCGTCCCCGAGCCCTGCCAGGTGTCGCCGCCGTCGAGCAGCAGGGTGGCCTCGCGCCCGCGCTCGGCGCGCAGCCGCTCGACCAGGGTACGCAGCTGGGCAAAGCCGCCGACCCGGCCGAAGCGCTCGGCCTGCTCGGCATAGTCGAGATAGGTCAGCGCATGGGCCTCAAGCCCCCCCGGTGCGACCCCGAAGTGATCGAGCAGCGCCTGCCCGACCAGGTGCGGCGCACGCCCGCGCGCCGCCCCCAGCCCGAGGTTGACGTTGGGCTCGCGGTAGTAGACCGGGTTGAGCTGGGCATGGGTGTCGGTGATGTGGAGCAGCCGGAGGTTGCCGAAGACCGGCAGGTCGTAGGGATCGGCGGGGATGCGCCGTGCGGCGCGGGCACTGAGCGGGAGCATGCCGGCGGCGCCCGCGAGGGCGAGCAGGCGCACGAAGTCACGTCGCGACAGGGTCATCGGGGATGTCCTCCTGCTGGGTTCTCTCGGGCTCGGCATCGGGCCGTGCGGACTAACAAGACAAAGAAATCGGCGCTCCCGCCACGATTGCAAGACACCCCGCGACGACATCGAAGGTGTCACGACGAGATTGAAAACACCGGTCGTCACCTTCACTTTCGGCGCACGGGGCGGCGCACACAATAACGATAGAAGACATCCGGTACCGTTCGACCCGGCGCGCACCGCTCCACGATGCGCGCGACACCACGATGCTCGACCGGATCGCCGACGATCACGCCCCTGGCCGCCCCAGACCACCACCGTCACCAACGGAGATCCAGGAGGCCCCGCATGAGCTCGTCCCCGCACCCCAGGCTGGTGCTGACCGCACTCTCGCTCACCCTGGCGCTCGGCACCGCTCCGACGCGCGCCGAGATGCCCTCCGACCTCACGCTCGAGGGCGACATCGAGGCCGGGCGCATCGTCGCCACCACGCGCGCCAAGGGCAATTGCGTCGCCTGCCACGTGATCGCCGGCGCCGAGAGCCCTGGCGCCATCGGCCCGATACTGATCGCCATGCAGACCCGCTACCCGAGCAAGCGCGCGCTCGCCGAACAGATCTGGAACCCCACGGCGCAGAACCCCGAGGTGGTGATGCCGCCCTTCGGCAAGCACGAGATCCTCACCGAGCGGGAATTCGCTGATGTGGTCGAGTTCATCTGGTCGCTCTGAACAACCGCGCCCCGCAGCCGCCGCCCACCCCGGAGGTCAGACCGCATGACAGCTAAATCCAGCCATCGCGCCCTGGCACTGCTCGCCGGCGCACTGCTCGCCGCCCCGGTCGCGGCCGGTCCCGAAGAAGACCGCGCCGCCTTCCAGCAGTATTTCGAGACCCGCTTCCCCGCCATCGCCACCGAGGACTTCATCAACGGCGCCTACGCGCTCGACCCGGTCGGGCGCGAGAACTGGGAGGCGATCGAGGAGTTCCCCCCCTACGAAACCGCCCTCAGCAAGGGCGAGGAGATGTGGAACACCCCCTTCGCCAACGGCCAGGGCTATGCCGACTGCTTCCCCGACGGGCCGGCGATCGCCGGGCGCTATCCCCACTGGGACCGTGAGCGCGGCATGGTGATCACCCTGCCGCTGGCGCTCAACGACTGCCGCGCGGCCAACGACGAACCACCGCTGAAGTACAAGAAGGGCCCGATCGCCGACCTGGTCGCCTACATCGCCTTCGCCTCGCGCGGCCAGATCACCGCCGTCGAGATCCCCGAGGACGACCCCCGCGCGCTGGCCGCCTACGAACAGGGCAGACAGTTCTATTTCGCCCGTCGCGGCCAGCTCAACTTCGCCTGCAGCCACTGCCACATGGGCAATTCGGGCACCACGCTGCGCACCGAGATCCTCAGTCCCGCCTACGGCCACACCACCCACTTCCCGGTCTATCGCTCCAAGTGGGGCGAGATGGGCACCCTGCACCGCCGCTTCAGCGGCTGCAACGAGCAGGTCCGCGCCAAGGCCTTCCCCGCCCAGGGCGAGGAATATCGCAACCTGGAGTTCTTCATGACCTACATGAACAACGGTCTGCCGCTCAACGGCCCGGGCGCGCGCAAATGATCCCGGCCCACGCACCAGAGGAGATGACGGCATGACGCCATTTCGCACCCGCGCCCGCTTCACCCTCGTTCTGGCGCTCACCACACTGATGATCGCACCCGCCTGGGCCACCCACCGCAGCGAGGCCGAGGCGGCGATCGCCGCGGCGCGCGCCGCTCACGAACGCGCCGTCGAGGCCGGGGCCGAGGTCGCCGAGACCGCGGCGCTGATCGAACGCGCGGCGGGGCTGCTGCCCTCGCGCCAATACACCAAGGCGGTGCGGATCGCCGAGCAGGCGATCGCCCAGGACACCCATGCCTACGAACAGGCGCAACGCGACGAGACCGAGCCCGGCGCCGCCGCAGCCGAGGCGGCGATCGCCGCGGCCGAGGCCGCACGCGCGCGCGCCGACGCGGTCGGCGGCGAGTGGCGCGACACCGCCAAACTGATCGCCGAGGCGCAGGGACTGGCCCGCGCCGGTGACTTTGAGGCCGCCGTCGCGCTCGCCGAACGCGCCCGCCGCCAGGGCGAACTCGGTCACGCGCAGGCATTGCGCGAGCGCGACGCCGACTTCCCCGACTATATCCGCCAACCCTGAGCCCAGGAGACCTCCATGCACGCGAACAGCACCCTGATCCTGGTCGCGCTGGCCGGCGCGCTCGGCGTCGCTACCGCCGCACCGGCCGCCGAGAACCGGATCTCCCCCGAGATCGAATCGGTCACCGTCACCCACCAGGGCGAGAGCGTCACCATCGCCCGCGGTCACGACCGCGACGCGACCCTGCCCGAGGCGTTCCAGAAGACAGATCGCGGCTGCCCGCCCTTCTGCGTCCAGCCGATGGTCGCCGTCCCCGGCGTCGAGACCATCGGCGAGCTGGAGCTGCTCGACTATCTCAAGCGTATCGAGCAGGGCGACGACAACATCCTGGTGGTCGACTCGCGCACCCCGGACTGGGTACTGCGCGGCACCATCCCGGGATCGGTCAACATCCCCTGGAACACCATCAGCCGCGACAACGCTGGCACCTTCGAGACCCCCACCGAGGCCGACACCTTCCGCCACGTGTTGGCCGACGAGTTCGCCGCCGAACCACTGGCCGGGGGCGGCTGGGACTTCGGCGAGGCCAAGACACTGGTGCTGTTCTGCAACGGCATCTGGTGCCCGCAGTCGACCGCCAACATCAAGAACCTGGTCGAGATCGGCTATCCGTTGCACAAGCTCAAGTGGTATCGCGGCGGGATGCAGGACTGGGTGAGCGTCGGCCTGACCACGGTCACGCCCTGAACGACACGGGCGCCGATGGCGATCGGCGCCCGTTTAATCTCGCGGTGGATTCGGTATAGAATGACGCGCTTGCGCGGGTGGCGGAATTGGTAGACGCGCTGGATTTAGGTTCCAGTGGAGCAATCCGTGGGGGTTCAAGTCCCCCCTCGCGCACCAGCCTCCCTCCTCTCTCTTCCTTGTCCCACCGGCGATGGCCGACCGGGATCTCCCTCAGCCCTCGCCGTCGATCACCCGCCGGTGGAATGCGGCGAACATGAACAGACTCCAGATCGCCGGACTGAACTCGCGCATCCCCGACTGATGCTGGTCGACGATCCAGGCGAGCTGCTTGCTGTCGAACAGCCCGGTGTCGGCGAGCCGGTCGCCGAGCAGGGTCTCGCGCACCTGCTCGCGCAGCGGCCCGCGGAACCAGGCCGAGAGCGGCACCGCGAAGCCCATCTTCGGACGATAGAGGATCTCCGGGTCGAGATGGCGCTCGAGCGCGCGCTTGAACACATACTTGCCCTCGCGCCCGGAGAGCTTGAGGCCGGGGGCGAGCCCGGCGCTCCACTCGAGCAGCTGGTGGTCGAGGATCGGCACCCGCACCTCCAGCCCGTGGGCCATGCTGGCGCGATCGACCTTGGTGAGGATGTCGCCGGGGAGATAGGTCTTGAGGTCGAGATACTGCACCCGCGAGAGCGGATGATCAGGGGCGCGTTCGGCATGACGACGCAGCACCTCGACGGCGCGATAGCCCTGTAACTCGCGCCTGAAATCGGCCGAGAACAGCGACTGACGCAGCCCGTCGCCAAGGATCGAGACGCTCTCGAAATAGCCCTCGAGCGAGTCGCGCGCCAGCGCCTGGAAGGTCGACTTGGCGCGCAGCACCTTGGGCGCCCAGTCGGCCTTGGGATAGACCCGCCCGAGCAGCCCGAACAGCGGCCCGCGCATCCCCTGCGGCAACAGCCGGCGCAGCCGCTCCTCGTAGAGATGCCAGCGATAGCGGCGATAGCCGGCGAGGCTCTCGTCGCCGCCGTCGCCGGAGAGACAGACGGTCACGCGCTTGCGCGCCAACTCGCAGACACGATAGGTCGGCAGCGCCGAGCTGTCGGCATAGGGCTCGTCGTAGAGCGCCGAGAGCCGTTCGAGCAGGGCGAAGTCGTCGGGATCGACCGACTCGACCAGGTGCCGGGTGGCGAAGCGCCCGGCCACCTGCTCGGCATAGCGCGACTCGTTGTAGCGCGGATCGCCGAAGGAGATCGAGCAGGTGTTGACCGGCTGCTCGGAGAGCCCGGCCATCATCGCCACCACCGCGCTGGAGTCGACCCCGCCGGAGAGGAAGGCACCGAGCGGCACCTCGGAGATCAGACGGATACGCACCGCCTCGCGCAGCCGCTCGATGAGCTCCTCGCCGGCGCGATCGAGATCGCGCACGCCGTTGTCGGCGAAATCCAGGTCCCAGTAGCGGCGCGGCTGCGGCGGCGCCGTGCGGCCCCGGCGCAGGGTCAGGGTATGACCGGGTTCGAGCTTGCGCACCGCGCCGAAGATGGTGCGTGGATCGGGGATGTAGCCGAAGCCGAAGTATTCCTCGATCGCCTGGGGGTCGAGCGCGCGCGGCAGCGTCGGGTCGACCAGCAGCGCCTTCAGCTCGGAGCCGAACAGCAGCCGGCCGTCGTCGAGCAGCGCGTAGTGCAGCGGCTTGATGCCGAGCCGGTCACGGGCGAGGAACAGGGTCTCGCGTCCGCGATCCCAGATGGCGAAGGCGAACATGCCGCGAAAGCGCTCGACACAGGCCTCGCCCCAGGCCTCCCAGGCATGGACGATCACCTCGGTGTCGCTGTGGGTGCGGAAGCGGTGCCCGGCGGCGCGCAGCTCGGCGGCCAGTTCCTGGAAGTTGTAGATCTCGCCGTTGAAGACCACGGCGACGGTCTCGTCCTCGTTGAACAGCGGCTGATGCCCGCCGGAGAGGTCGATGATCGACAGACGTCGGTGCGCCAGCCCCACCCCGGGCTCGATGTGGACCCCGCCGTCGTCCGGGCCGCGATGATGCTGCGCCTCGTTCATCCGCCCGAGCAGCTCGGGGTCGATCGGCCCCGGTCCCCGGGTGTCGAAGATGCCTGCGATTCCGCACATGATGGACTGTCCTACTCCCCCGGCCCCGCGAGGAGCCCGTCATAGACCTCGAGATAACGCGCGACCATGGTGTCGAGTCCGAACTCGGCCTCGATTCGCGAGCGCGCCGCCGCGCCCTGGGTACGCGCCAGCGCCGGATCGGCGAGATAGCCCCGCAGCGCGGCGGCAAGTGCCTGGGTGTCGTCGCGCGGCACCAGGGCGCCGGTCTCCCCGGCCACCACCAGCTCGCCGTTGCCGCCGACCTCGGTCGCCACCACCGCCAGCCCCGAGGCCATCGCCTCGAGGATGGTGTTGGAGATGCCCTCGCCGAGCGAGGGCAGCACGAACAGATCGAGCGCGCGCAGACAGGCCGGCACATCGTCGCGACTGCCGGCGAACCACACCTGGGCGCCGAGCCCGGCGGCATCGACCAGGGCGCCGAGCCGGGTGCGCTGCGAGCCGTCGCCGATCAGCACCAGCCGCAACCGCGCGCCGCGCGCCGGGTCCTCGCGCACCAGGGCGATGAAGGCACGCACCAGGGTGGCCTGATCCTTCACCGGCTCGAGCCGCCCGACGGTGCCGATGACGAGGTCATCCGGTCCGGCGAAGCCCGCGGGCAGGACCGCGCGCGGCTCCTCGTCGGGCCGCGCGGGGCGGAAGCGCTGCTCGTCGACCCCGTTGCGGATGGTGTGGATGCGTTCGGGCGCGACCCCGACATCCTCGCGCAGATACTCGGCCAGCTCGCGCGAGAGCGGGATGTAGGCCTCGACCAGCGGACGGAAGGCACGGCGCAGCCAGCGATACCGGCGGCGGGTGTTGTCGAGGTCGTGGACGTCACGCCCGTGCTCGCCGTGGACGCGGTGCGCCACCCCGGCCAATCGCGCCGGGAGCTGCATCTCCAGGGTGGCGAGGTTACGGGTATGGACGATCGCCGGGCGCAGCCGCCGCAGCGCGCGCCACATCCGCAGATAGAGCCCGAGGTCCTGCCCCGGGCGCTTGGCGAGGTCGTGGACCTCGACCGGTCGCTCGATGCGCGCGCGGAAGTCAGGATCCACGCCCTCGAGGACGAGGATCGCATGACGATAGCGCCCCTCCGGGGTGCGGTTGATCAGGTTGACCAGTCCGTTCTCCAGCCCGCCGACGGCGAGCCGGTGGATGACATGGACGATCAGCGGCGGATTATTCTCGGCCATCATGGACTCCGGCGGCGGGACGACTGGGGGCATCGAGCAGGGCGTCGAGCGCGGGGCGCAACCGCTCGGCCAGGGCACGCAACCGCGCGCGCGCGGCCTGCGGATCGAGTCCGAGCGGGGTGTAGATCACCACCCCGGCCTCGTGACGCCCGCGCCCCTGGAGCAGCGCCAGCGCCTCATGAAGCTTGGCCAGGTAGTCGTTGGCGAGATGCGCGCCGTCGATCCAGTACCAGTGCCACACCAGCAGGGTCTGCTCGGGGGTCCGTACCCGCGACTCGATCAGCCCCAGCGAGCCACCGGCAAGGTCCTCGCGACGCGGCGCCTGCTGCGGCATCTTCCACCTCGGGTGCTTCTGCGCGACCAGCACGTTCTGCGAGTTGACCAGCTCGCCGCCCTCGCCGGCATAACCGGCGAGATAGAACCCGACGGGCTCGCCATCGCGGACGAAGACCTGCTCCAGGGTGGCGCTCGCGCCGAGATAGGTCGGGCGCCACTCGGTGAAGGCCGCGCCCGTCGTCCAGCCGGCGGGGGCCGCGAGCGGCGCGAGCGCGAGCGGCTGAATCGCGCGCGGGCGCTCGAGGTCGGCGGCGAGCGCCGGCCAGGCGAGCAGCAACGCCAGCCCGAGCGCGGGCAGCGCGTGTCCGCCACGCCGCCGCGCGCCCCGCCGATCGGCGGTGGAGGACACCGTCGGCGTCTCTGGCTCGGCGCGCGGCGGCTCGCGCCACAGCCCGCCGATGAGAAAGAGCACGAACATCACCAGCCCGAAGAACACCCAGCCGTAGATCAGGTGATCGACGCCGACGGCCAGGCGCATGTCGCTGAGGTGGGCGATGATCACGATCAGATAGGCGCGCAACCCGTTGGCGAGCAGCGGCACCACCGCCGCCAGGACGATGAAGGCAAGCCGGCGCCAGGGCGAGCGATAGCTGAGATAGGCGTAGATCACCCCGAGGAAGAGCGAGGCGATCAGATAGCGCACCCCGCTGCAGCCCTCCACCACCGACCAGTCACCGCTGGGGATGCTGAAGAAGGTGCCGTCCCAGAACACCGGGATGCCGGTCAGGCGCAGCAGGTTGACGGTGAAGGCGGCGGTGAACTCCATCAGCGGGTAGATCAACCCCTCGCCCATGGGCACCGCAAACAGCAGGAAGGCGAGCGGAAAGGCCAGACGCCACAGCATCGTCCGGCCGAGCACCAGCCCGATCAGCGCCCAGCTCAGCCCGACCAGCGCCAGCTGCTCGATCACCGCCACCTCGGTGAGCCGCGCCAGCAGCCACACCAGCCCCCCGGCGGCGATCGCCAGCAGCGCCAGCGGCTCGCCGCGCAGCACCACCCCGCGCAGCCCGGCGCGCTCGCGCCAGATCATGAACAACACCGCCGGCAGCACCAGGAAGCCGTGGGTGAAGGTCTCCGAGCGCGTCCAGATCTCGATCATCCCGGCAACCGTCGGCCAGAAGGCGGCGAGCAGCACGAGCAGCAGCAGCGCAAGCCAGATCAGCCGCGCCCGCGGCGAGAGCGGTCGGGACAACCAGTCGACTCGACTCATGATCCACCCTCCAACAGCTCGACCAGCCTGGGCAGGGTCGCCTCCCAGGCGAAATGGCGCTCGACCAGCGCCCGACCCTGTGCGCCCATCGGGTCATCGGACGTCGCCAGCGCGGCGAGACACTCGGCGGCGAAGGGCTCGACTGCCTCGGCCACCCGGGCCTCGCGCCCCGGGGCCGCCGGGATCCCCTCCAGCGCCTGCGGGGTGGCGATGACCGGACGCGCCATCGCCATCGCCTCGAGCACCTTGTTCTGGATACCGCGGGCGATGTGCAGCGGCACCACCGCCGCGGCGGCATGTTGCAGATAGGGTCGCACGTCGGGCACCGCGCCGGTGACCACAACGCCGGGCAGCCGCCCGAGCTGGCGCACCGCGCGGGTCGGATTCATCCCCACCACCCAGAACTCGGCATCGGCCCGACGTGCGCGGATCCGCGGCAGCACCTGCTCGGCGAACCAGGCCGCGCCCTGGGCATTGGCCCAGTAGTCCATGGCGCCGGTGAAGACCAGCCTGGGGGCGAGGTCCGGATAGGGCGATGGCGTCCCGGGAGCCACGGCGAAGTGCGCGGTGTCGACACCATTGCCGACCACCTCGACCCGCGCCGAGGCGTCATCGAGCCGCTCACGAAAGAGCGCCGCCTCGGCCTCGGAGACCAGCGTCGAGGCATCACAGGCGGTGGCCAGGCGACGCTCGAACGCGCCCAGTCGCCGCGCCTCGCGGGCATAGACCCAGCGCATCGGCGGCGGACTCTCGGCGGCGTACTGGCGCCATTTCTCCGAGTCGACATCGACCAGGTCGATCACCCGGCGCAGATCGGCGCAGGCCGGATCGAACAGGTACTGGCCCATCGATGAGGAGAAGGCGAGCACGCGACCGATGGCATGACGCGCGCGAGTCTCGCGCAGCCAGCGCCGCAGCGCGCGATCGCGGTAATAGGTGAGCGTCAACGGCTCGCCGCCGAGCAGCCCGCGCAGGCTCAGGAACTTGTCGCGGCGCGGATCGAGGGTACCGAACCAGCTGCTCGCGCAGCACTCGGCGACACGCGCGCGATGGACGCGGTCCTCGGGCTGGTCGATGAAGGTCGCCAGGTGCACCCGATAGTGCTCGCTGAGGAAGCGCAGCAGGTGAAAGGAACGGATCTTGTCGCCCTTGTTCGGTGGATAGGGGATGCGGTGGACCAGAAACAGCAGATCATCCATGTCCGGGTGTGGTCCTCAGCCGAGATTCCTGGCCAGCAGCGGGCCGATGAGCTGGCTCAGCGGCAGCGGCAGCCGCTTCCAGGCCGCGATGAAGAGCCGATACTTGGGGTTGAGCGGGTTGACGTCGGGCAGCTCGCTGGCACGCACCAGCCGATAGGCATAGTGCAGCGGCTCGGGCTCGAAGCCCCAGTTGCGCTTGAAGTCGAAGGCCCCGGTGCCGCGCTTGCTGCGCCCGAAGTCGAAGGTACGCGCGCCGTCGACGCAGGCCCGGCGCATCACCTCCCAGTACATGAAGTCGTTGGCCTTGAGCGCGCGCGCCGCCTGGGTGCCGCCGCCATAGTAGGGCAGCACCTCGTCGCGGAAGCGAAAGCTCATCACCCCGGAGACCAGCGCGCCCTGGTGCTCGACCAGCAGCACCTCGCAATCATCGCCGAAGACCTGCTTGAGCACGCGAAAATAACGACGCGGGAACACCGGGGTGCCGAGGTTGCGCACGCTCTCGCTGTAGACCCGATAGAGAGCATCGACGCCGTCGTCGAAGCGGCTCGACAGCCCCGCCTTGATCCCCTTGCGCACCATCGCCCGCTGCTTGCGCGGGATCTGTTGCAGGTTGCGCTCGGGGTCGGGATCGATCGCTCGACGGAAGGTGGCATAGAGCGCCTTGCCCGGCCACTCCGGGTGATGCGGCTCGCGCTCGCGCAGCTCCAGGTGCCCCACCCCGGCGGTCTCGGCGAGCCGGCAGGCCTCGGCCTCGAGCAGCCCGCGGACCTCCGGGTCGTCGGCGACCGCGCCGCCGTAGACACAAAAAGGGGTGGAGATCAGCGCGCGCCCGAACAACAGGCTGCGGATCTCGCCGAGCGGCAGGATGCCGCACAGCTCGCCGTCACGCTCGGCGTACAGGAAGGGCGCACGATGACCGAGCCCCTGCTCGAGCACCTGCTTCCAGCCGGCGCGGTGGAAGAAGGTCGCCTCGGGGTGACGGTCGACGAAGGCGTCCCAGCGGGCGAGATCGGCGTCCGTCTCGAGTCGGGCGATACGGATTGCGGCGGTTGACGTGTCCGGGTCGGCGGGGGCGGTCGATGGCGAGTCCATCATCGGCGAACAGACACTCCTTGCGGTTCGAGAAAGACCTGGTCCATGCGTCCCCAGTGAAAATCCTGGAGCAGGCGCTCGAGCCGCGCCTCGGTGCGTGCCAGGTTGAGATAGTGACGCACCCGGGTACGCGGCGGGAGACCGCCGACACGGGGCTGGTCGGGGTCGATCTCCCAGGGGTGGAAGTAGAAGATCGCGGCGGCCCCCTCGCGACGGTTGATCCGTCGGATCGCCTGGCGCGAGAGCGCGTAGGGATAGAGTCTGAAGAAACCACCGCCGCCACTGGGCAGGCGGCGCCCGAGGAGCGTGCTGGTGGTGATCGGGATCTCGACGAAGTCCTCGACCCCGGCGAGCGGTCGGTAGGCAAAGCGCGGCGCCTCGGGGATGCCGTAGAGATCATGACGTACCGGGTAGACGCTGGAGCTGTAGCGGTAGCCGCAGTCGTACAGCGTCTCGTGCGCCCAGCGCTGGTTGTCGCGATCGATCGAGTAGCTGGCCGCGCGATAGCCACGGACCTCGACCCCGCCGATGTCCTCGAGCAGCGCCTTGCTGCGGCGCACATCCTCGCGAAAGGACGTCGGCGTCTGCTGGGTGACGCGCACATGGGCCAACCCATGACAGGCCAGCTCGTGCCCGGCGGCGACCAGCTCGCGCACCACCCGGGGATGGCGCTCGGCGATCCAGCCGAGGGTGAAGAAGGTCGCGCGGGTGGCATGACGCTCGAGCAGCTCGAGGATTCGATCCATGTTGCGCTCGATCCGGCAGGGGATCTGCTCCCAGTCGGTGCGAGCGATGTGACGCTCGAAGGCGGAGACCTGGAAGTAATCCTCCACGTCGATGGTCATGGCGTTCAGCATGGCTGACGGACTCGCGACAGGGCTCTGCCCCGGACGCCGCTCCGGCGCCGGACGCATGCGAAGGGATGGGGACGGGACGGCATCCAGCACGTTCAGTCCGACCAGCTGGTGACCAGGCCCAGGGTCACGCGGTTCTCGGTGATGTCATCGGAGCTGCTCAACCGATACTGCAGCGCCACCCGGGTGTTGGTGCCGACGCGCCGGCTCAGTCCGGCATCGAGGGTGTATTCGTCGCGCTCGTCACTGCCATCGGTCACGCTGGTCTGGTCGAGCTCGCTCCGGCTCCAGCCGAGGGTGAGGTTGGAGCGGGTCAGGCCGGAGAGTTGCCGACTCCAGAACAGCCGGGCGCGCATCGTCGACTGATCCTCCGCGGTGGCCTCGTACTCGCGCAGCACATAGCCGAGCGAGGCCCCCAGGGTGCTGCGTCGGGTCTGCAGGGTGTAGCTGGTCTCGAAGGTGTTGCTGATATAGGTTCCGGTGGTCGGTGCCGCGGTGTCGTCGGTGACCTCGAAGGGTGCGGTCACCTCGGGGACGGTCGGATCGCCGAAGACGTCCTCGAACGCGAAGACCTCCGAATCGAGACGATCGCCCCGCGCACTGGAGACATCGCGAGCATAGCTCGCGCGCCACATCGAGCGCTTGCTGCGATGGGAGAAGTCGAGCACCGGCGTCATGCCGAAATAGCGGTGACCGACACCGACCCGCAGCGAGGTCCGAGGCGTCGGCGTCCAGGTGGTCGACAGCTCCCAACCGGCCCCACTGGTGCCATCACGCGAGGTGTAGTCGTTGTCCTCGTAGAGCAGGGTGGCGTCGAGGCGCCAGCGCCGCGAGAGCTGGTTGCCGAGCAGAAAGCTGGCATCGGAATAGGTATCCGAGGGCACCTCGTCGTCCTGGTAGTCGATCTGCTCGGAAGAGATCAACAGGGCCCAGTTGGTGGTGCCGAAGGCCGGACCACTGCGCAGCTCGATCGAGCCATCGTAGCCGATGCTGTCACTGCCCTCGTCGGAGTAGAAGACCCCGTTGTTGGAGAAGCGCGCGGTCAGCTCCGCACGACGACCGAAGCGCTCGTAATAAGAAGGCGAGATCTCGTAGGTGTAACTGGTCTGGAGGTTATCGGAGCGGTTGGTGGCATCGCCGCTGGTCGGACCAAGTGGGTCGATCAACTCCTGGCGCGCTGTCGTCTTGGCATCGACGAACAGCCGCTCCCTGAGCAGCTCGACCCGGCCGTTGCCCTGCAGGCGGTGATTGGCCCGGTCGCCGCTGTCCGAACTGAGATAGTTGAGGTACTGCAGCGAATAGGCGAGATCGAGTTCCGCGCGCCCTCCCTTGCCTGAGACCACGAAGCCCGGGGTCAGCTCGACATAGAAGTCGCTGCCCTGATCCTCCTCGGAGAGCGAGAGGTTGTCGGTATAGACCCCGTTGACGCTGAGCTGACGCGACAGCCGCCAGTCCGCGCCCCAGGCGGCGCCCCAGATCAGGGGCGCGGTCGCACACAGGCACAACGACACCAGATGACGATGCCGCGCGGGCTTCAGCATGACTCCACTCCCCGACAGCACGGACCCGGGTCAGACGCCGGGCTGGGCCGCCGATTCGTCCGCCGTTGGCGCTTGTCCATAACCGTATCCGTATCCATAACCATATCGGTAACCGGTGCCATAGCGATTGCCGAGCCCGGGGCGGTACTTGTTGAGCAGCAACCCGATGATCTTGTCCTCGCCGAGTCGCGCCAACCCCTCGTTGACCGCGTGCTGCCCCGTCTGCTCGGCAGCCACCACCATGATCACCTGCCCCATCATCTCGGCCAGCACCGCGCTCTCGCTGGCCAGCAGCAGCGGCGGTGAGTCGAAGATCACCACACGATCACTGTAGCGGGTCGAGAGCTCGGCCATGACCATGCTCATCCGTTCGCTGGCCAGCAGCTCGGTGGCACGCTCGTGACGACGCCCGGCCGGCAGGATGCGCATGTTGGCCACATCGGCATGCACGAGTACGTCGGCCACCGAGTCGCAGCTACCGTCGAGCAGATCGGTCAACCCCAGCTCGGCCTCGATCCCCAGGCGCTTGGCCGCGGTCGGCTTGGCCACGTCACCATCGACCAGCAGCACCGTGCGATCGCGCTCCATGGCGATGCTCATCGCCAGGTTGATCGCCGAGAAGGTCTTGCCCTCGCCCGGCAGGGCGCTGGTGACCATGATCATGTTGGCGTTATCGACGATGTCGGCACCCTTCTTGTCGACATTCATCAGCAGCGGACGCTTGATCAGCCGGTACTCCTCGGCCAGCTGTGAGCGCTTGGCATCCGGGGTCAGCAAGCCCTGGGCACGCAGACGCTCGAGCGCCAGGTGCTGGACCCGTCCCGGGTCGGTGATGGCTCCCTCCGATACGTGCCCCTGCCTCCCTGCGGACGTCGCCCAACCGGTGGACGAATCGGCAACGCCAGGCTCCACTGCGCCCTGGCGACCGATCTTGGCAATGGCCTTTTCGATGGTACTCACAAGGATACCCCCTGCATGTCCGTGTGTCGGACTAGATGAGAGACTGCAACAGCGGCAGACCGGAGACAACTAAGATGAAGGCGACCGCAAGCCCCACGGTCATCGCGAAGAACGGGATCAGCATGACCCGTTCACGTCTGCGCTCGGTGGGCGAGCGCACCAGGGCCACGGTGCCGAGCACCGGCAGACCGGTGGCACGATAGAGCAGCCGCCGATCGTCGAACACGGGACGAACCAGATCCATCGCCAGGGCGGCGAGCAGACCGCCACCGAGGGCGACCAGCAACACGCCGCTGGCGAGCAGCAGCCGGTTCGGCGCCGAGGGCTTGAGCGGCGCCACTGGTGGATCGATGACGCGGAACTTGACCCCCTCGGCGGTCTTCTCGACCTCGCTCGAGAGCCGCGCCGATTCACGCCGCTCGAGCAACTCGGCATGCTGGGCGACGATCGTCTTGTAGTTACGGGTGAGCTGGGTCAGCTCCGCCTCGATCTCGGGGATGGTGTCGATCTTCTGATCGAGGTCACGCACCCGCTGGCCATGATCATCGACCCGCGCCTGCAGTGCCGCCACCTGTGCATCGGCCTGACTGAGCGCCATGCGCAGGCTGCCATAGAGGCTGTCGGCCTGTACCGTGGTGGCCATCAGCGAGCTACCGGTGATCTCGTTGCGCTGCTGCTGACGCGAGCGGATCTCGCGGATCAATCGGCGCAGCTCGATGACATCGGGGTGGCGTTCGGTGTAGCGCAGCAGCAGCTCGTCGAGCTTGGTCTGCAGCGCAGCGATGCGCGGATCATCAGGCAATTGCGGAACCAGCGCCTCGGCGTTCTCCAGCGCCTGCTCCTGGGTCTCGATCTGCTGCTGGAGCTGATCACGACGCCGCTTGGCCTCCTGCAGGGTCAGCTCGGCGTCCTTGAGCTCCTTCTGCGCCGCTTGGAGGTTGGAGTAGTAACTGCCGATATCTCCCGACAGCAACCCGGCATAGCGACGCTTGAAATCGGCGAGACGGTGCTCGGAGTCACGCAACCGTGCCTCGTACTCCTCGATTTCCTGATCGAGGAAGTCCTGGGCGTTGGAGGTAGCGCGCTGATCGCTCACCAGCGCCTCCTCGATGAAGATCGACACCAGCGACTGCACCACCAGCTTGGCGCTCTGGGGATCGCGATCCTCGAAGGAGATGGTGTAGAGCGAGGGGTTGGAGCGATCGCCACGGATCTTGATCTTGTTGCCGAGATCGCTGATCAGCCGCTCGCGCTCGGCCTCGGTGCGCAGCTTCAGATCCAGATCGCTCATGCGGATGATCTTTTCCAGATTCGGTCGGCTCAGCAGCATTCGGCTCATCAGCGCCACGCGCTGCACCAGATCCGGCTGGATGGTCAGACCGCGCAGCAGAGGCCGCAGCACACTGTTGGTGTCGACGAACACCCGCGCCGAGGAGCGATACTCATCGGGGATACGCGAGACGATGGTCCATCCGGCGATCGCAATCGCCCAGGCGACGACGAGCGCGAGCCAGCGGTAACGCCACATGCCGCGCGCGTAGCCGAACAGTTGGGCCAGGAGTTCGTGCATCGCCGTCCTCTTTCAGTCTAAACCTGCATCACGCCGGGCTGTTGCACGGCTTCAGAACCAAGCTTCGGGGATGATCAGGATATCGCCCGGGAGCAAGCTCACGTTCTCCGCGATTTCACCATCGCGAATGAGATCATCCAGCCGTACCGAGTACTCCTGGCGCTCGCCACCGTAGTAGCGCACCAGCACCGATTTGTTGCCGGCGGCGAAATCGGTCAGTCCGCCGACGGCGATCATCAGGTCGAGCAGGGTCATGTGCTTGCGAAACGGCACCGCGGCTGGCGCCATCGCCTCGCCGATGACCCGCACCTGCTGCGAGGGCAGTCCGACGAAGCCCTTGACGATCACGGTAACGATCGGCGAGCGGACATAGACCGCATATTCCTTTTCGAGATCGCGGGCAAGCTGCGACGGGGTCTTGCCGCTCGCCGGCATGTCCTCGATCAGCGGCGTGGTGAGCATGCCGTCGGGGCGCACGGGGACCGTTCCCGAGAGGTCGTTGAGGCCCCAGACGAAGATGCTGACCGAATCGCCCGGAGCGATCTCGTAGAAGTATCCCTGCTGTACCGCCAGCTCGCGCTGCTCCGGCGGGACCGGCGGCAGGTCCTTGCCGGAGCCAGAACAACCGGCCAGCAGCACCAGTGCCGCGCCCATGCACAACCGCGACCAGGCGCCGTCGATCGATCCAAGATACGCGCTCAACAGTGTTCCCCCTGTAACCAAGCTCCAGGGACCAGCCCTGGTCCGATACCGCGCCCGGCGAGGCCGGGCGCGGCTTGTTCATGATCTTCGCCGAGCGCCGCGTCCGTACTCCGCCATGCGTTGCATAGATGTGGCGCAAACCACGAGGACAAAGCACCAAGCACCAATCGTGTAAACACGATCACAGTGCCTGAAGGTCGCAACGACCTCATTCCTTGAGCCCATACTTATCGAGCAGGCCGTACAGGGTCGGACGGGTCACGCCCAGCAACCGCGCAGCCTGAGTGATATTGCCGTCGACCCGGGCAAGCGCCTGACGGATCGCCCGAGTCTCGGCCTGTTCACGGACCTGCTGCAGGTTCAGCGGCAGGACCGGCTCGGCGCCGGCGGGCGCCAGCTCGAGATCGGCAGGTGTCAACTGCTGCCCATCGGCCATGATCACCGCCCGCCTGACCCGACTCTCGAGTTCGCGCACATTGCCCGACCACGCATAGGTCTCCATCGCCGCCAGCGCATCCTTGGTGAAACCACGCACCGTCTTGGCGTACTCACGGTTGTAGCGCTCGAGAAAGGCGCGCGCCAGCACCAGCAGATCACCCTCGCGATCGCGCAGCGGCGGCAGGGTGATGGTCACCTCGCTGACCCGATAGAAAAGGTCCTCGCGAAAACTGCCCTCGGCGATCTGTGCCCGCAGATCGCGATGGGTCGCGCAGATCACCCGCAGGTCGACGGGGATCTCCTGACGACCACCGACCCGCTCGATCACCCGCTCCTGCAGAAAACGCAGCAGCTTCGCCTGCAGCGGCTGCGACAGGTCGCCGATCTCGTCGAGAAACAGGGTGCCGCCATCGGCGTACTCGATCTTGCCTCGGGTCTGCTTGGCCGCGCCGGTGAAGGCGCCCTTCTCGTAGCCGAACAGTTCGCTCTCGAGCAGGTTCTCGGGGATGGCGGCACAGTTGATCGCCACCAGCCGGCCCGAGGCGCGCGGCCCCATCTCGTGCAGGGCGCGGGCGAACAGCTCCTTGCCGGTCCCGCTCTCGCCGAGGATCAGGGTGGTGACGTCGGTCGGCGCGACCTTCTCGACCGCACGACAGACCTCGAGCATCGGCGTGCTGCTGGCGATGATGCCGCGCAGCGGCGAGTCCATCTGGCTGTGCTGCAGGCGGAGATTCTCGGTCTCGAGCGCATGCAGCCGATGGCCACGCTCGACCACCAGGTTGAGGGTCTCGGCGTCGATCGGCTTGAGATAGAAGTCGTAGGCCCCGAGGCTGATCGCCTTGAGCGCATGACTGCGATCATCGTTGCCGGTGACCACCACGACCTTGGTCTGTGGGGCCAGCGCGACGATCTCCTCGAGCAGCGCGAGCCCCTCGCTCACCCCGCCGGGGTCGGGCGGCAGGCCAAGGTCCAGGGTGACCACGCTGGGACGGTGGCGACGCAACTGCGCCAGCGCCTCACGCCGATCACCGGCGAGCACCACCTCGAAACCATCAAAGCACCAGCGCAGCTGGCTCTGCAGCCCTGGGTCGTCCTCGACGACCAACAGACACTTCTCCGAGCCCTTCATGAGGCCACTCCATGATGCCCGGCGTGCACGCGCTCCTCCTGCTGTAACTCGCCATCCAGCGGCAAGCATACACGAAACAGCGTACCCTCCCCCGGCTGACTACACACCAAAAGATCACCGCCGAGCAGCCGGATGAACTCGCGGCTCTCGAATGCGCCGATCCCCATGCCGGTCAAGCCCTTGGTCGAGTCGAAGGGCCTGAACAGCCGCTCGCGGACGAATTCCTGCGACATGCCGACGCCATCATCCTCGATCTCGACGATCGCGAATCGGCCCTCTGCGAACAGACGAACCACCACGAGCCCTTCCGGCGTGGTCGCTTCCTGTGCATTTTGCACCAAATGACCGAACACAGTCAGCAAACGCTCGCGATCGGCACACACACAGGGCGACGATTGCGGCGCCTCGAACACCGGCACCGGGGCATGCCCGCCACGCCCGCGCACCAACTCCTCCAGCAAGGGCGCCAGACTCAGTCGCTGCGGCGCCTCGCCGCGCACACCATCGCGCAACTGCTCCATCAACCGGGTCATGCGCTCGACCGAGCTGCGCACGGTACGGATGACATCATCGAAAAAGGCAGGATTGTCGCGATGACGCTCGGCATTGGAGACCAGCAGGGACTGCTGGGCGAGCAGGTTCTTGAGGTCATGAGCGACATAGGCCGAGAGCTGGCTGAACGCCTCGAACTGACGCGCCCTGATCAGCGCCTGGTCGGCCAGGTGCTGAGCGACATGGGTCGCCGCCTGACGCCCCGCGGTGCGCAACAGTGAGCGGTCCTCCCAGTTGAGCGCCCCGGCGCCTCCCGGGCGGGCCAGCACCACGAAGCCGCACAGCGACTCGCGATGCAGCAATGGGATGATCAACCAGGCATCGGCCAGCGACGCGAGCCAGGACGGCGCCGAGAAGCCCTGGTAGCGCTCCGGGTGGCGGCGATACTCCTCGAGATCGACCACCCAGCCGCTGCGCGCCAGGAAGGTGATCATCGGCGCGTCGGCAGCGAGGATCTGCGCCTGCGACTCACCCAAATGGCTCTGGGCACAGAACTCGAACGCGCCGTGCTCACCTTTCACCCAAAGCATCCCGCCCGGGCTGTTGACGATCCCGCCGAGCGCCGAGATCACCGCCTCCGGCAACGCCACGCCGGGACGCGACAGTGCCGTGGTGAAGCCCAGCCATTCCTCGCGATAGTCGTACTTGAAGCTGAAGAAGTGCTTGCTGAGCAGGACCCGTAGGCGCGCGCGCAGCTGCCCCGAGAACAGCACCGCCAGCAGAAACAGCAGGGCCGCGAACAGGAAGGTGATCTGCAGCACCGCCCCCCAGGCGCCGCCGAAATAGCGGATGTAGTAGCCGGCGGCGGCCATCGCCAGCAGATAGAGCCCGGCGGCGGTCAGCGTGGCGGAGTGGAACACCGCGTGACGCGAGACGTGCACCTCCAGCGACCAGCTCGGATTACGCGCCGCCGAGACCGCGACCAACGGCACCACCAAGGCGTGCACTAGGCCGCGCGCCTGCCACAGCACGGGATCGACCCGATGCAGCAACAGGGCATCGGAGAAGAAGTACAGGTCGAAGGCGAACACCGCCCCGAGCCCGAGACACAGGTGCTTGATGCCCCAGCGCTGCTCGGGGCGGCGATTGCGGAAGATCTGCTCGAGCAATACCAGACCGAAGATCGACCACAGCACCCAGCCGAGCAGCATCGCATTGATCACCTGGGCGCCGTCGAGGCCGAGCGGGACCTCGAGCAACGGCACCCCCAGGGTGAGCAGCGCGCCACCGCTGATCACCCACCACGGTGCCTGCGCCCAGAAACGCAGCTGACTCGGATCGTGCTCGGCCACCAGCACCCGCGACAGGAAGATGAACCAGGCACCACTGCGGATCAGCTCGGCCACCGCCGACCACTGCCCCGCAGGCAGCAGACCATGCGTCATCGCCAACACGATCGCCGCCCAGCAGACGCCGGCCATGCTCGCCACCAGCGCAAACAGCCCCAACAGGCGCCCACGCCACGCAGTGGCCAGCAGCAGGGTCAGCACCAGATAGGCGATCAGCGCCGCCGCATAGCTGATGGTGGGCACGCTCATCCGTTCTCCTCATCCATCTCCACCCTCTCCGGCGCATAGGGGGTGAGCTCGACCATGCGACCGCGCGACCCGGCCGCCTCGGCCGACTGCCCCTCCAACGCCTCCGGTTCGACCGGACCTCGGCCCTCGACCCGCAATCGATCAGGGGCGAGACCGCCGGCGACCAGATAATCGGCAACCGCCTGTGCACGACGCCGCGACAGGTCGAGATTGTAGGCGGGATCGCCGAGGGCGTCGGAATAACCGATGATCTCGATGCCGAGATCATCACGCGATCGATACGCCTCGATCAGCACATCGAGCCGCCCGGCGAAACGCCCCTCGACCTCGGTGCTGTTCCACCCGAACACCACCTGGAGCGGCTCCGGCCAGGGCCCACGCGACACCTCGCGCACCGCCGCGGAGCTGTCAACGGCCGATACAGCGGCGGCAGCGGTCGACGGAGACGGCGCCACCGAGCGGAGATCGGCCACCCTGAGCACCGGAGGCTCATCGCTGACCTCGGTGGAGACCGCCATGGACCCATCCGCGGTCGCTCGCCCCACCGGCAGCGCCTGATCGGCGGCGGTCACACTTGACCCGACTGCGTCGGCCACTGCGACCGCAGGACGAGACTGGACGCGTGCGCGAGGCTCGTTAGGCTCGGGCTCGGGCTCGATCGGCGCCGGTCGTGGCGCCACAGACGACTCCTCGGCCACCAGCCCGGACTCAACCACCACAGCAGCCGGCATCGTCTCGACAGGCGATAGCGCCTCGGGCGCGGCCGGTGGCGGCTCATCGGCCGGCGAGAGGCCGGCGACCCGATCGTCGGCGGCGGGGGGCATCACCTCGACCCTCAGCTCGTGCAGCGATCGCGCCACCCACGCGAAGGTTGCTCGCCCCAACTCGACGGTCTGCTGCGGCTGGAGCAGATAGAAGGCACCGAGCAGACAGCTGGCGGCCAGGACACTGCCGCCGACGACCCAGCGGGCGGGCGAGCGACGCCGTCCAGGGGCGACCGCCGGCTCGGTGACGAGCTCATCGAGCTCCTCGGGCAGCAACACCGCCTCACGCAACGGGAACTCGTCATCGGATGGCGGCACCTCGCCGTCGAGCGCCTCGTCGAGCTCGAACACCGGCTCGGCGGCCTGGCTTGCGGACGGGGCGTCATCGACCAACGGTGGCGGAGACATCTGTGACGGCGGAGCCTCCCCAGGCCGCGGCGTCTCGGCGATCACCGGAGCAAGGTCGGGCGACGCGCTCAATCCCTGGTCGAGCGCGTCCCAATCGACCTCGATCTCCGGTGACGCGCCGGTCAGCGACTCCTGCTGCAACTCATCGAGCACCCCCTCGGCATCCTCGGCGCTGATCAGGCGGCGCTCCTCGATGAAGCCGTGCAGCAGCAACCGGCTGCAGATCAGGTTGATCCGCCGCGGCACCCCACCGCTGAACTCAAAGACGGTACGCAGCACCCCGGGCGCGAACTCCGGATCACCGTGCCACCCCCCCTTCTCCAAGCGGTGGCGGACATAGGCCAAGGTTTCGACCGGTCCCAGCGGCTCGAGATGCCAGGCCGCAACCAGACGCTGATGGACCTGCTCCATATCCGGCCCCTGGACCAGCTCGCGCAGCCGCTCCTGACCGACCAACACGATCTGCAGCAGCGGACGCCCCTGGCGCTGCAGATTGGTCAGCAGCCGCAGCTCCTCGAGCGCCGAGGCAGCCAGGTCCTGCGCCTCGTCGATGATCAGCAGGGCACGCCGCCCGGCCTGGTGCTGGCGCTCGAGGAACGCCATCAGTCCCTGCAACACATCCGCCTTGCGCGGGGCGCCGGCACTCAACCCGAAACCGTGGGCGGTCATCCGCAGCAGATCCTCGGCGGCCAGCTGGGTGCTGACCAACATGGAGACGGACACCTCCTGTGTCGGCAGACGATCGAGCAGGTCATTGATCAGCGTGGTCTTGCCTGTCCCCGGTCGACCGGTGATCATGACGAAGCCCTCGCCACGGTGCAGCGCATAATCGATATAAGAGCGCGCACGGGCGTAGTTCCTGTGGGTGAAACAGAAACGATGATCCGGGCTCAAGCGAAACGGATCGGCCCCGAGGGCATAGAAATGCTCGTACATAATGGCTCAAGACCTCTGATCGATCTGGCGGCGCGATGCTTTTCGTGGTAAAGATCACGGGGTGTGGCCAGTGGCAGTGGCTACGGCGGCGCACTGCCCGAAATGTCGGCATCACCCCTGTCTGCGTGCAGTCGACATTGCAATACAAGGGCCAGACCGCAACTACGAATATCGGAAAAGAAGACGCACCTGACACACGCATCTGCGGTAGCGTACGAGCAGCCGCGCCAGCCCCCATCTCGCACTCAAGGACTGATAGAACAAGACGACGGGCAGCATTGGCAACAGGTCGTCAGATTCTGACACTCGCGTCGCACGGCAGCAATGTGAAGACGGTGAACGACCCATTGCACCACGACCCGTTCGCGCACAACCGTTCTCATGCCGCGTATGGCGGCACCACTGGGGCGCTCGACAACGCCCTCGCAGTCAGGCAGATACGGATGTCGCTCATGAAGACCAGAAAGGCACGTATTTTGCTGCCTAGAGCGGGCCGCTCAGCCGGCACGGAACGGCAATGACCGTCCCCGCGCTCGCATCCACTTCACGCACGACAAGCAGGCCGAATCATGCACAAGCATCAGAACGATAACGACGTTGCAATCGATGAAATGAATCTCGACGCACGCATCGATCATTACCGGCGCGAGATCGCTGACCTGACCCCGCCGGCGACCTTCAGAGAGGAGGTTCTGGTCAATGTCTATCGCTGTCTGCTGCAACGCTATGACAAGGAGCACCACACCAGCCATCAGGCGCTGACCTGACGCGCACCGACACGATCTGCCGGCAGTGGCCGACAGATCGTGTCCGACGGAGCGGGTGTCAGGCCTCTCCCCGGATGGGGCGAGGCCGATGCACGAGGGCCCCGGATCGGCTCGGACGAAACGGGGCGCGGAGTTCAGCGATCGAGACTCTCGAGCAACGACTCGGCCTCGGTGCGCTCGGGGAAGTCTGCGACATCGGCGAGGGTCGACTCAAGCAACCGTCCGGCCTCATCGTCGAGCCCCTGGGAGACCAGGATCTGCGCCTTGTGGAAGCGCACCGTCGCGCTCTTCGGCGCGAGCGCCTGGGCCTCGTCGATGATCCGTCTCGCCTCGTCGAGCGCGCCCTCCTCGAACAACACTACGGCCAGGGTGTCGGCCACGTCTGCCGACTCAGGTGCCGCGGCATAGGCGCGGCGTGCATAGTCCAGGGCACGCGCACGATCCCGGTCGCGGATCAACCAGGCCAGGTTGTTGAGCGCGATGGCATGTTCCGGCGCGATCTCGATGGTGCGCTCGAAGGCGGCAATCGCCTGTGACAACTCCCCGACCTCCATCTGTGTCTGCGCCAGATTGAACTGAATGCGGACATCCTCGGGGTGCTCCACGAGCCAGCCCTCAAGGGTCGCGACAGCGGCCGCCGGATCATCGGCCTGGCGCTGCGCTCGCGCCAGCCGCAGCAGGTTGACCGAGTTCGGCGCCACCTCGAACAGACGCTGATAGCTGGCCAGTGCAGCCACGCCATCCCCCTGTCCGTCGGCGATCAACCCCTCGAGCAGCAGCACCTCGGGGTGCGCCTCACCGACCACTGCCCGCAGTGACTCGAGTCGCTCACCGGCCAACACCATGTCCTCTTCGGCCAGCGCCAACCGGACCAGCCCGGCGTGCGCGGCGACCGAATCGGGCGCTTGCTCCAGGGCGCGTCGCAGCGCCTCCTCGGCCAGCGCCATGCGTCCCAGCCGCGCCTCGGCGGTCGCCAGGGCGGTCAATATCCCGGGCGCACCCGGCTGCAGCCGGGCCAGTTCCACCAGGCTCTGACGCGCGTCCTCGTTGTGCCCCAGCGCAAGCTGGGCCTCGGCGCGCAGCCCGAGCAGATCGGGGGCATCGGCATGGGCCGCCGCCACGGTGCCAAGCACGTCGAGGGCCTCCTGTGGCTGGCCACGCTGCAGCTGGTAGGCCGCCAGATAGAGCCGCGGACGCAGCTGCTCGGGGTTGGCCGCCACCGCCGCCTCGAGGGCCTGCTGCGCGCCTTGCGGATCCTCACGCAGCAGTGCCAGCCGCGCCTGGCCGATCAGCAGTTCGGCGTCTCCGGGCGCCGACTCCAGCGCACTGCGATAACGCCCCGCGGCGGTGTCCGGATCATCGCCCTCGAGATCGAGCGAGACCAGCCCGTCGACCGCCATCGCCATGCCGGGGTCGCGGTCGAGCGCCTCGGCGAAGGCCGTCGCCGCCGCCTCGCGCTGATCGGCGCGCAGATAGATCATCCCGAGCAGCGCACGCGGTCGCGCGGCATCGGGTTCACGCGCACAGAGTGCGCGCGCGGCATCGATCGCAGCGGCCAGGTCACCACGTCGCACCTGACCGAGCACCAGCTGCTCGGCGGCGTCGAGACGCTGCGGGTCGAGGCCGAGCGCAGGATCCTCGCTCGCGCCCTCGAGCAGCTCGGTGAAGGCATCGGCGACGCTCGACAGATCACCGCGCTGCTGCGCCAACTGGCCCTGGATCAGCAGCACATCGGCATCGAGCGCGCCACGGACCCGGCGCAGCTGCTCCAGCCGCGCCTCGGCCTGCTCGAACTCACCCTCGGCCAGCGCCAACCGTGCCGACCAGGCAAGCGCCGGAGCGAACTCGGGATCGATCACCAGGGCACGATCGAGCTGGTCACGCGCGGCGGGGAGTTCGTCCAGACCCACCAGACTGGTCGCCAGGGCGACCCGCACCCGGGGATCGGCGGGCGCCAGCTCGACCAGACGCATCAGGGTATCGCGCGCGGCACCGTGACGCGCGAGGACGAGCTGCGCATCCGCGATCAGACCGAGCAGCACCGGGGTCTCGGCAAAGCGCGCACGCGCCGCATCGAGCATCTCGAGCGCCTGCCCGGGCTCACCGTGACGCAACAGATAGGCGGCCAGATAGAGTCTGGGAGCCAGTGTCTCGGGGTTGTGCGTCACCGCCCGCTCGAGCAGTGCCTGCGCCTGTGCGGTCTCGCCCTCGGTCAGTGCGATCCGGGCCAGGGCGATCAGCACCCGCGGATCATCGGGACGCGCCTCGAGACTCTCGCCGAACAGCCGCCGCGCCTCGGCAAGGTCCTGACGCGCGAGCGCCAGGGTCGCCAGTCCGGTGGTCGCGGCAAGGTCCGAGGCATCCAGCGCCAGCGCCTGCTCGAACGCCGCGCGCGCAGCCTGCGACGCCTCGCGACGCAGCTCGACCACCCCGAGCAGGGTGTGGGCGCGCGCCGAGTCGGGGTGACGGTCGCGATAGTCACGCGCCGCGGCCAGTGCCTGGTCGAATTCACCGCGAGCCAACCGACCGATCACCAACTGCTCGGCCGCGCCCTGGAAATCGGGGTCCTGCGCCAGCGCGGCCTGCAACTCCAGCACCCCCTCGTCGGATCCGGGGTCGGCGAGCAGCGCCGCACCGAGCCGCGCGCTGGCCACGGGGGAGTCGGGCAGCTCCGCCTTGACCCGACGCAGATAGGGCAAGCTCTCCTCGCGCCGGCCCTGCTGCAGCAGAGCGCTTGCCAGCAGGTCCATGGTGGCGAGGTCCTCGGGCTGACGCTCGAGCACCGCGCGCGCCAGCTGCTCGGCCTTGGCCGCCTCGCCCTGCTGCAACAGGGTCATCGCCAACAGCCGCTGGGTCGACGCATCATCCGGGCGCAGCGAGCGGGCGCGCTCGAGATGGATGCGCGCGAGTTCGGGCTCACCCAGCGCCAGTCGCGTCGCCCCCGCCAACGACTGCGCCGGGGCGAAATCGGGCAGCGCACCGAGCGCGGCATCCAGCTGCTCGATCGCGGCGGCATAGTCCTCACGGCTGTAGAACAGCAAGCCCTGCGCGTACTTGACCAGCGGATTGTCGGGCGCGGCGCGGCGCAGTTGATCGAGATCGGCCTGGGCCGCATCGAGTCGACCATCCTGGATCCGCACATAGGCCCGATTGAGACGCGCCTGGGCCTGCTCCAACGGGTCTTCCAAGGCCTGCGAAAAGGCCGCCTCGGCCGCGTCCATGTCACCCGCCTGGCGCGCCAGCTCACCGCTCAGCGACCAGGCCCGGGTTGCCTCCGGGGCGTTTTCGAGCAGGGTCGCGAGCCGCGCACGCGCCTCATCGACCGCCCCCTCGGCGACCTCGACCCGGGCCAGGGCGAGCTGTACCGCGGGCGCATCGGGCTGCAGCGCAGCGGCACGCTCGAGCGTCGCCCGCGCCGCGCCCGACTCGCCGTCAGCCAGCTCGGCCTCGGCACGCAGCGCGAGCAGCTCGGCACGATGCGCGGGCGACAGCTCCGGGGTCACCTCGAGCGCGCGCAACTGCTCGAACTCGCCACGACGCAGCCAGGCGCGGGCGAGCCAGGGCTGGAGCAGCGCGGCATCGGCGCCGAGTCGCTGTGCACGCGCGAACTCCTGGGCGGCGGCGTTGACATCCCCCTGAGCGAGCAGGGCGCGCCCGAGCAGGACCCGGGCCCGGGCATTGCGCGGATCAGCCTGCAGGGCATTCTTCAGCTCGATCACCGCCACCCGCGGCTCACCCTCGTCGAGGGCGGCTGCGCCGCGCTGCAGGGGGTCGGCGGGGGTGGCCAGGGCAGCCCCGCTCAACAGCGTCAGTGCGGTGGAGACTGCGACCAGCTCGATCATTTTCGTTGCACGCGACATCGATCATCCTCTTGCGAAATGGCCTCGAGGCGGGGCGTCCGAGGCCAGCACGACACGCCCTCACCTTCGTTGCACGAGTGTACTGCCGGCGCGATCACCGACAGACACCAGGAGCCGAGACGGTGCCCGCTCAGCGCCCCGGCAATCCGATGAGATAGGTCACCCCCACCGGCAAGGGTCCCAGCCGCGCCACGCCACGCTCCCAGCGATAACCCTCGCGCTCGAGCCCACGGGTGAGCGCATCGAGTTCGGCGACGCTGTAGGTGCGCAGACAGGAGACGATACCGTCGAACATCACCGCCAGCGGGATCGCCGGGATCAGATAGGTCCAGAACAGCCGGCTCCAGCGAAAGGGACGGATGAAGGGGGTGGCAAGCAGCACCAGCAGGGGGGTGAAGAGCATATAGAGCAGCAGCAGCGGATGCCGCTGGGTCGACTCGAACACCGCGATCCCCCGCCCCTGCTCGACGGCATCGGCGAGGATCGCCCGCGCCTCGCGCGGGCGAAAGTGATGGAAGGCGGAGAACAGGGTGCGGAAGCCTTCGAGATCTCGCGGCACCGCCATCGCGCTCACCGAGCGCTCGACCACCTCGACCCGCGCCCCGGCCTGCTCGCGCAGCCGCGCCAGGGCGGTGCGATTGGGATAGAGATCGCTCACCAACACGCGGACCTCGCCGGCGCGAACTGGACCGAGCTGATCGAGCATCCGCATCCAGGGACCGCCGCCGCCGGCGCAAAGGTCGAGGATGGTCGACGCCCCGCTCTCCTTCAGGGCACGTTCGAGACGCGGCGCCACCGGACGATAGAGGTCGGGAACCCGCACCGCGAACTCGAGGAAGTCGGTGATACCGTCGCGGATCGCGGCCGGTAACCAGGGCAGATCCTCGAGTTCGAAGAGATGGATACGTTGTTGCATCATCGTCGGCCAGGCTCCTGATCGGTGAAGGGGTCCGTCCCGAGGTGCGGCATCAGCCCCCCTCGTAACGACCAGGCGCGATCACCCCGTCGGGATCGAGGGCCTGGCGCAGCCGCCGCCCGAAGTCCCTGGAGTGATCGAGCAGGCTGTCGAGCTCGCCCATGCCATCGACCCCCACGCGATAGGGAAAACAACCGATCTCGCGCCCGGCCGCCACCAGCGCGCGATGACACGCGCGCGCGGCGCGCTGGCCGGCACCGCTCTCGTCACGGGCGAAGATCAGCGGCACCGTGCTGTCGAACACCCGGTCGTTGAGGCTGGTGAGGGTGATCAGGGGCTCGATGCCGTGCTCCAACCCGATGCGCTCGACCATGTCGACATATTCGCGCACCTGACGCGGGCGCATCGGCACCAGCGGCGAGTACCAGCGCAGACCACAACCATCGCGCGCCGGATCGAGCATCCCCTCGCCCATCGCCGCCGGGTTGCGCCAGTAGCACAGCGGCAGCGCCGTCTGGTTGGGACGACCGGCCACCAGTTCGAGCGAGCTGGCGAGGGTCATGGCGGTACTGGCCAGACCACGACCGATACGGCCGGGCAGCCAGCGTGCGAACCGGGCAAGCTGCGCGGCGCGCTCCGGGCTGAGGAAGATCAGCCGCACGCCGACCCCAGAGAGCGCGCGACGGATCTCGCGGCGCGCCGCGGCCATCACCGCCGCCGAGCCGTAGAGGGTGCCGAAGCCGGTCCAGGGCAGCACCTGATACTGGGCGCCGAGTTCGTCGATCACCGCCTGGGGGATCAGCCCGTGCCGGTCGAGACGCGACTGCGGATAGGGCGCGGCCATGGCGAGCACGCGGCGACGATTCATCAGGTTCACCCCGCCGACCACCCCGGGCAGACGCTGCAGGATATCGCGCACGCGGATGATGGCCGACTCGAGCGCCGCCTCGTTCCTGAGGCTGAAGAGAAAGATGCCGACCCGTTCGGGGCGGCGCGCCAGCGCGATGCTGGCACGGGTGACGATGCCAAAGCCGCTCTGGGTGAAGAGCCCATTGGTATAGGGACCGATGCCCCAGCGAAACAACCGGGCCAGACCCTCGCCACCGGCCTCGCTGAGCATCGAGCGATAGATCGAGCCATCGGCGAGCACCGCCTCGAGGTCGGTCAGCGCGCCGAAATGATCGATATGCGGGGTGATGCCGTAGCCACGTTCCAGCGCATTGCCGATCAGGCTGCAGTGTGGACCGGCGCCGGTCACCGGCACCAGGAAGGGGTGCTCGCCCTGGTCGAGAAACTCGGCGAGCTGCGCCTGGGTCACCCCGGGCTCGAGGGTGACCACGCCGAGCTCGGGATCGAAGTCGAGAATCCGGCGCAGCGCGCCGAGATCGACGATCACGCAGTCATCGCGAACTGGCAGGGCGCCGCCATACCCCCAGTTCCTGCCCGTGCTGATCGGATACAGGGAGAGCCCGTGGCGGGCGGCCACGCTCACCAGGGGGGCAACCTGGCTGGCGTCCTCGACCAGCAGCGCAGCGGCGATCCGACGCTGCGTTCCGGTGGTGTCGCCTCCGTACCTGCGTTCGGCCGCCTCGCCGACCAGAACACGCTGCGCTCCGAGCTGCTCCTTCCAGAGTTCCAGCGCCGAGTTCAGGTCGGCAGCGTCGCTCATGCACATCCTTCGTGCCTCCATTGCGTGTAATCCTCCCGCCGATGCAACCGCTCGTGTGAAAAGAATGTGACCCAGTGCACGAATCCGTTAGCATGGCTCAACCATGGACCGCAGCGGACGCGACCAGCCCAAAAAGCACAGCTCTATCATCGACGATGACGATTAAGATACTGATCGCTAGGACGCCAGATCAAATCGAGGACGCCTTCTGGCTCAGACACCAAGTGTACATCGTCGAGGAAGGGCGCTACGGCGGAGTCCCGTTGCCCGCGGCGAAACTCACCGATCGCTTCGACCGGCTCGGGGGGGTGCGCCACATCCTCGCCTATGATCGCGCGCAACCGGTGGCGGCCATCCGCGTCAACCTCGAGACCGGCCACGGACTCCCCCCCGAGACCCACTTCGACTTCCGTCCCGCCATCGCCGAGCTGCGTATGCACGAACAGCAACCGGGCGGTCGTTGTCTTGCCGCATCGGGCAGCATGCTGGTGATCCGCAGCCCCTGGCGCCGACGCTACAACATCCTGCGCGCACTCTTCCGGGCCGCGACCCACTGCTTCCAGCACTGGGGCGCAACCCACGTCATCCTCAACTCGACCCCGAAGCTGACCCCACTGTATCGACGCATCGGTTTCAGGCCGATCCATGAACCGCTGTGGATCCCCGAGATCGGCGATCATGTGGTGCCGATGATCGGACGGGTGGAGGACTGCAGTCGACACGCCTTCACACAGAGCCGCTACATCCCGCAGCTCGATCACAACCCAGCCTTCGGCCGCGCCGGCAGCAAGACGCTGTGAGCATGCCGCGAACCTCACAGCGCCACGTCGAGATCCTCGGCGATGGCATCGAGCAATGCCTGCAGCGGCGGCGTGAGACGCTCGAACAGCATCTGGCGCGAGATGTAGAAGGGCGCGCGCGCGCCGCGAAACTCGATCGCCTCGCCGACCTGCTCGAAATAGATGCCGCCGAAGTGCAGATGACGCGCCAGCCGTGGCTCCATCATCGCGTAGACGCCCTCCATGCCCTCGGACAGACCGATGGTCGCCGCCGCCAGATACAGCCCCAGCGCCATGTGCGGGAACCGGCGGCGATCGTCCTGGCTCCACTGGAAGAGTTCGGTGCCATGTCCCTCGGGCGTCGACTGCTCCCCCGGGCGACGCCTGAACTGCTCGTGCAGGGCCAGCCTGGAGATCTCGCCGAAACAGCCCTTGGGCATGGTCAGCGGATTGTGCTCGGTGCGGAACAGACTGCGATCATAGTGCTCGATCAGCGGCAACCTGGGCTCGGGATCCTCGGGGCGGGAGCGAACCAGGCGGACGGTGCCGGCATCGCGCCCCGAGCGGCGATGGAACAGCAGACAGTGCACGGCATCATCATCGAAGGCGTCGGTTTCACGCTGGTCCGGAAAGGCTGCGGCATCCTCCCAGCCGAGTTCCTTGCAGTACACCTCATAGCGCAGCGCGAACACCCGGTCGCGCAACTCGTCCGTTGTCGCCGCGATGATCTTGAAGTATTCCTTGTACGGTGTAACGAGATCGACCTTCGGCATGGAAAGGGGTCTCCCTGGCAGAAACGGGTTTGCGTCCTTAATCGTCGGGCCCCGCAACCGTCCAGGCTGCCACATGGCGCCAGCGAGCCACCTCTCGACGATGACGGGGTCATGCTTATCATGACCGATTGTAGGATCCAGATCACTCCGAGGAACACGCAACGCAGACCGCGAAGCAGACCGGCAGCGCTGACACCGGCCTCTCCTCCCGACCATATGGCCCGACCGAACAGGAACTCCAAGCATGCACGCCCTCCCCTGCGCGCGACCGGCGCTCATCACCCTGCCCGTCGTGCTCCTGCTGCTGACAGGCATCCTGCCCACCCGCACCGTGGTGGGCGCCACCCTGGTCAACTGCTACGACGCACAACGCGAGATGGTGGTCCGTACCCGTCAGGAGGACTGTCAGGGTCGCGCGGTGAGCGATGCCGAGGCGGCGGCCATCCGTGAGCGGCGGCGCAGCTATGTACGCGACTCGCTCGAGGTCAACAGCAACCCCCGGGTACTCGGCAGGCGCCTCGAGCGCATCGGTGCCGGCTTCTTCGTCGATCCAGCCGGACACCTGCTCACCAACGCCCACGTGGTCAACAACTGCACCACCATCACCGTCTCGCGCGATCGCGGCGAGATGGCGCCGGCCCGCCCCATCGCGGTGGACAGCCGCGCCGATCTGGCGCTGCTCGCCACCGACTATCGCCCGGAACGCGCCGCCCCCTTCATGCCGCTCGATGCCCCACTGCCCGAGACGGTGGCAATCGTCGGCTATCCCAACCAGGGACTGCCGCCACTGCGCCCGCTGCTGACCATCGGCACCATCGCCCCCACCCGGCTGATCACCACCCCACCGCGCACCCTCACCCTCAATGCCGACATCCGCCCCGGCAACAGCGGCGGTCCGGTACTCGCCGACGATGGTCGAGTGGTCGGCGTGGTCTTCGCCGCGGTCGACACCCCGGCGGTCTACGAGCACACCGGACGCGTGGTGCGCAACATCGGGGTCTCCATCCCCAACACCGTCACCCTGCCGTTCCTCGAGCGGCACGGCATCGGCATCGAGGAAACGGCGCCATCGACACCGCCGGAGGACATGCTCGAGTACACCCACGCATTCATCGCACGGGTCGAGTGCTGGCGATGACCCCGGAGCGGGTCTGGCCACTGCCAGATCTGGCAGACAGCGGGCGACACCGCCTGCCCATAACCGCCATGGTCATGCGCTTGACCTCGAGCGGTCCAGGCCACAGCATCGACAACGGCGGGTGGAGACGATGGTATGCGCTGTCTTTGAGAGGCCCGCGCGGGCACTGCTACACTGCCTTGGTACCCGCCCACGCTGGCCAACCGCGACACCCGAGCCGCCGCGCGTCGTGGCTGCGCCGTTCAGGGCGCCCGCCCCACGCTGCTCGACGGATACCGGTCGGCCTGGACGCTCGTGCGTCCCGGGGCGGCTCAATACCACAATGGCCACTCTCACGATCACGCGCACGGCGGAGCCCCGACGGCGCCGAGAGTGGAGGACGTCAGGACACAGCCTAGCCCCCCATGTCGCGGACACCGTACTTCTCGAGCCTGCTGCTCGCCCAGAGAAACCCCTTCGTGGTCATCGATGCCGACGCGCGCATCCGCAGTGTCAATGCATCGCTCGAGACCACCCTGGGATACGACACCAGCGAATTGATCGGCAGCCCCTGCTGTCGACTGGATGCGAACGCCGCCGAGGACGGCTGCCGTCATCGCCGCTTCTTCCGTGACCTGGAACCCTATGTCGAGACCCGCGCCCTGGCCGATGGCCGGGGCGAGGTCCACTTCGCCCAGATCCAGGGCTTCCCCATCGTCGACGGCCAGGGGCAGATCTTTCTCGGCGAATCACTGCACCTGTTCCAGGGGCAGCGCCAGCCCGGACGGATGATCGGTCGCTCGGAGCAGATGCGTGGCCTCGTCCAGGAACTCAAGCGCGCCGCCGCCACCGATGTCTCCGTGCTGCTCCAGGGCGAGACCGGCTCGGGCAAGGAGCTGGCCGCCGAGTTCCTTCACCAGCACTCCACCCGCGCCAACGGCCCCTTCGTGGTGGTCGATTGCACGGTGCTCAGCGAGGACCTGTTCGAGAGCGAGCTGTTCGGCCACGTCAAGGGGGCCTTCACCGGCGCCGTCGGCAACAAGACCGGCCTGCTCGAGCTGGCCGACGCCGGGACACTGTTCCTCGATGAGATCGGCGAGCTGCCGCTCTCGCAACAGCCCAAGCTGCTGCGCGCGCTCGAGAGCGGCATGTTCAGACAGGTCGGCTCGACCAAGATCCGCCAGGCCAATGTGCGCGTGGTCAGCGCCACCCATCGCGACCTCCTCGCCATGGTCCAGCAGGGGCACTTCCGCCAGGACCTCTACTATCGTCTCGCCGTCCTGCCGCTGGCGATTCCGCCGCTGCGCGGACGGCGCGCCGACATCCCCGAACTCACCGAGCACCTGCTACAGGAGATCTCGGCGCAGTCGGGCCACCCTTACCGGATCACCAAGGATGCGCTGCGCAAGCTCCTGCTCTACCAGTTCCCGGGCAACATCCGCGAGCTGCGCAACCTGCTGCACCTGGCCACCGTGCTCAGCGCAGACGGCGTGATCGACGCCGAGGCCATCCGCCTGCCGGTCACGGCCGAGCAACCGGCATCGCCGACGATTCCCAGCAGCGAGGCGGCAGAGCTCTTGCATGAGCACCCCAGCATGACCACGCTCTCGCCG
This sequence comes from Marichromatium sp. AB31, assembly GCF_003718685.1. Taxonomy (NCBI): domain Bacteria; kingdom Pseudomonadati; phylum Pseudomonadota; class Gammaproteobacteria; order Chromatiales; family Chromatiaceae; genus Marichromatium; species Marichromatium sp. AB31. The sequence continues at coordinate 50,598 of NZ_RHFI01000008.1, forward strand.
GTCGAGGCCGTCGAGGCCAAGTACATCCTGCAACTGCTGCAGCGTCATCGCGGCAGCCGCAAGGAGGTCGCGGCCAGCATGTCGATCAGCGAGCGCACGCTCTATCGCAAACTCAAGCGCTACCGGCTCAATACAACCGATGAACGAACACACAGTGGCAGTTGAGCGTTCCAGGACCGCCGACGAGATCCAGACCCTGCGCTGGAACCTGGAGTCGGCCACCGGCGCCGGACAGACCCTGGCCGCACCGGGCGACATCCGCGACCGCATTCGTTCGAGCGAGGCGCTCCCGCCCCTGCCCGAGATCACTCGCCGGCTGCTCGAGCTGCGCGCCGACCCCGACGCCAATGCATTGATGCTGGCCGAGGCGGTCGGACTCGACCCGATGCTCTCGGCACAGCTGCTGCGCTGGGCCAACTCCCCCTACTATGCCCCGCGCAGCCCGGTCAGCACCGTGCGCGACGCCATCGTGCGCGCACTCGGCTTCAACCTCTCGTTCAGCCTCGCGCTCGGGCTGGCGGCGCTCAGCCCGCTCAAGACCCCCAACACCGGACCACTCAGTCGCGACCGCATCTGGCGTCACGGCATGCAGTGCGCCACCCTGATGCAGGCGCTCGCGCGCGAGCAACCCGCCGAGATACGCCCGGCCAGCGGCCTGATCGAGCTCGCCGGGGTCACCCAGAACATCGGTTATCTGCTGCTCGGACACCTGCTCCCCGAACACTTCCAGCTGCTCGGACGCTTCATCCAATCCAACCCCGGGCTGGCGCTGCCGACCCTCGAGCGCTTCGCCATCGGCGTCGAACACACCCAACTCGGCGGCTGGCTGTTCGAGGCCTGGGAGATGCCCGAGGCACTGCAGACGGTGCAGCGCCAGCACCACAACCCCGCCTACAGCGGCGAGCACCAGTCGCTGGTGCTGCTCACCTGTCTGGCCGATCAATTGCTGGAAGGTCGCGGCGACGGACTCGGCGCCCGCCCCAGCGATCCCGAGACCCAGGCCGGCCTGCTCGAACGCCTCGGGCTCGGCGAGCACGCCTGCGAGCACGCCCTGAGCGCGCTCGCCGACTGCGAGGAAGAGGACAACGACGACTGACGGCGGCCCTGGAGCGATGCCCGCGGCGGCTCGCCGCTAGACGGCCCCCTTGCCGAACACCACCACCTCGACCGTCTCGATCAGGATCAACAGGTCGAGGAAGATGCTGTAGTTCTTGACGTAATAAAGGTCGTACTCGAGCTTGCGCAGCGCATCCTCCTCGGAGCTGCCGTAGGGGTAGCAGAGCTGGGCCCAGCCGGTCAGCCCCGGCTTGACGCGGTGACGCGCGGCGTAATAGTCGTACTTGCTCGCCAGGGTGGCGACGAACTCGGGGCGCTCGGGGCGCGGACCGACGAAACTCATCTCACCCTTGAGGACGTTGAAGATCTGCGGCAGCTCGTCGATCCGGGTCTTGCGGATGAAGCGCCCGACACGGGTGATGCGCGAGTCGTTCTTGGTCGCCCAGCGCGCCCGCCCATCGGCCTCGGCGTCGACCCGCATGCTGCGGAACTTGACCACCTCGAAGGGCATGCCGTTCTCGCCGATCCGGGTCTGACGATAGAACACCGGGTGGCGGAAGCGGCTCTCGGCGGCAATCGCCAGCGCGGTCACCAGCATCACCGGCCACAGCAGCACCAGGAAGACCACCGAGACCAGCACGTCGAACAGCCGCTTGAGCAGCATCGTCATCGCCCCGTGCTGGAAGCCATCGGAGAGCATCAGCCAGCTCGGGGTCAGCAGATCGAGCTTGACCACCCCCATCTCACGCTCGAAGAAGCCCTGCGGCTCGAGCACCTGGATCCCCGCCATGCGACAGTCGAGCAGCTCCTCGATCGGCAGCTTGCCGCGCCGGTCCTTGACCGCCACCACCAGCTCATCGGCCTGGGTCTCGGTGACGATGCGCAGCAACGGCCGGTCATAGGGGATGCGCTTCGGCAAGTCGCGCTCGTCCACATCGGCCTGCAGGGGCACCAGCCCGACGATATCGAGCCCACGTGGATTGGCGACCATCACCGCCTCGGCGAGCGGTCCGGCACCAAGCACCAGCACACGACGCTTGAAGATGCCCGGCTTGATGACATAGGAGAGCAACCGCAGACCGCTCACGACGATGATCGAGAGCACCACGGTCAGCGCCAGGATGCTGCGCCACAGCTCGATGTGCGGGAAGCTGAAGGAGATCGCCGCCAGCGCCACGGCGCCGAGCAGCAACGCCAGCACGATGCGCAGCAGCGAGCCCCACCAGCCCTCGCGGAGGCTGGCCTCGTAGAGCCCCATGGCGCCCATCGAGAGCACGAAGACGACCGCCAGCACCACCGAGTAGGCCATCACCCCCGAGGTCGAGGCCGGTACCTCGGCACCGATCGACCACCAACGCAGATGGAAGCTGGCATGGAAACAGGCGACGAACATCAGCCCCTCGACCCCGGCCAGGATCAGCAGGGGTAGGCGCATGTAATGACGAAAGATACGAACCGAACGCATGAGCTGGATTCCTGGCTAGCATCGCACGGAGCGACAGACGAAGGCTGCCCCGCGACGGACGAAAAAACATGTCCGGGCACTGTTGATCACAACGCGCGACTCGTGCCGGCGACCGGCTGATGCGCAGGCACCGCCAACGCCCCCGAAACGTGGCCACCAACCATCGAGAGACGGCAGTCGAAACATGATCGAAGGCGCATCGGACACGCCCACAAAAATCACAAGAGACTAACGAAAAGCATGTTCAGAAACCGCCCATCTCGCATCATGTCGGTATTAGCCGATAAGGAGAGGGATCGACGCACCTCCATCCGACAAGGCCAGACACATCGAAGCGTGTATGCTACACCAACCCCGAAAGCGCCCCGATCAACGGCGTGCCGCCTCCTCCCGACCTGTCATCAGCCACCCGCGCACCCGCAGCCAACCCTTGTAGCCGAGATGGCGCAGCAGCAACCCGGAAGGCATCCGCAGCCAGTGCGCGCGGACATAGAGCGCCAGTCGCGCCAGCCTCACCCGGAGCGGCGCCCGCCCGGCATGATCGGGAAAGAGCGCCAACGGCACCAGACGGTCCATGAGCCACCGCACCGGCGCCACCGGTCCCCACCCGGCGAGTCTGGCGCGACAGTGCGCCGGCGGCTCGAGAGCGAACAGCGATTGCGCCTGACGCAGCGCATGGAACAGCGGACGCTGCAGCCCGAGCTGCTCGGCACGATCAAGCAGCGCGTCCCAGAACCCCGTGCGGGCCTCGAAGTGACGGATCAGGTCCCAGACATCGACCAGGTCGCGCAACCTCAGGCCCTCGCGCGCATCCCCCTCCAGGAACAGGTGCACCACCGCGTGCAGCACCATGTCGGGCGCGCCCAGCACCCGCAGCGCCCCGTGCCCATCGAGTGCCTGACTGGCGGTGAACAGTGGCGCCGGATCGAAATGGAAGCGGCTGGTCCGGGGCAGCAGGCGGTGGTGGATATCGATCTCGTTGTCGCGCTCGGCATGGCGCAGCGGCGGGATCTCGTGCATCCAGTCGCGATAGTAGCGCTCGTCATACTCTGAATGACCGAGCGACAGCCAGCCACGCGCATGCAGGCGCTGCTCGAGCGGCTCGAGCGCCGCCATCGGGACCAGCAGATCGACGTCGGCGAACATCCGACCACGTGCCGCCGGCACCCCGGCGAGGACATAGGCCACCCCCTTGAGCGCCACCACCTGGACATCGAGACCCTCGAGCGCGCGCAGCACACGATCGACCTCCCAGGTCAGCAACCGCTGCCGATAGGCGACCTGTTGACGCGCCGACTCCAGGTGATGACACACTCGCTCTGGCACCCGCGCGTGCAGACCGAGCGTGCCGAGATCGGCATCGAGCCGCCCGAGCAGGCGTGCGTGTCGGGCGATGCGCAGCAACAGGTCCCAGTCCTCATCGGCCAGTGTCGGCAACCGCTCCGGTGCTCTCAGCGCCGCCACCAGCAATGCCGCGGCACGGCGTGATTCGGCCATGCGCCGACTCATGCCGCACCCTCCGCCAGCGCGCCGAGCCTGACGATCGCCTCGTCGAGATTGGAGTAGCTCAGGGTATGGCAACCGCAGCGCTCGACCAGACGTGCCGCGGTGATGAAACCGGTCTCGCCAAGCAATTCGTAGTTGAAGGCGTTGCTCGCCACCAGCAGGAAGGCATCGCTCCTACTCAACGGCTCGAGTTGGGTGTCCGACCCGGCCTGCCAACGCGGGAACACCAGCCAACCTGGCGTCGCCGGCTCGTCCATGCGCGCGACCGCCGCGCTGGGGGGACGCACATGCGCCACAGTGCCCTTGCGCGTGCCGGTGAACGCGGGGCCGATCTCGGCCTCCGGCGCGAAGTCTCGGATCACCCCGATCGAGGCATTCTTCAGCGGGATCGGACGCGGCAGCGGCAGCAGGCGCCCGTATTGAGGACACACCAGCGCGAACTCGTCGGAGAGCAGCCGCCAGCCACGATGGGCCAGCGCGGTGCACAGCGTCGACTTCCCCGCGCCCGGAGCACCGGGCAGGATCAGTGCACGTCCACCGCGTTCGAGCACTGCGGCATGGAGCATCAACAGATGGTGGCCACGACGGGCCACGCACCAGTTCAGGCCCCACTCCAGCATCGGGAAATGGTGCGCTGCTGCGAGCGGCTGGAAGGGAGAGCGGCCATCGACGGTGAAACGCGCCTGCGGGCGCCACCAGCGCCGCAGCCAGCCGTTGTGATCGAGGCTGACGTGGAAGTCGCGTATCCCGGCAGACGGCTCCAGGGGATAGTCGTGCCACATCCGCTGCAGCAGCGGCAGCGGCTCGCACAGACCGAGGCGCAGGTTCACCAGGAAGGGGCCGATGCGCACGTCGAGTCCGGGGCGAGCACGCACCTGGCGAGCGAGCTCGCCGTCGCTGAGATCACCGATCCTCACGCCGTCGTCGTCCCGATCACGATCCCCAGTTCGTCGAGACGCGTGAGCAGCGCATCGAGCTGATCGCGCAACAGTTCGGGGGCGATCCCCAGGGACTCGGGGTCGAGCGCCGCGAGCAGCTCGTCGAGATCGGCATCGCCCTCGCGCAACCGTTCGACCACCCGCGCGCCGGTGGCGTTGAGAAAGTGGGTCTCGCCCGAGGCGCCATGATAGAGCAACCGCTCACCGTCCCACTCGACCTCGAGCAGGGGGGCGCTGCTCAAGCGCCAGCGCCGTTGAACGGCTGTCGACGACGGCACGGTCATCGCTCACCGCCGCCGGGCAAGGCGCATGCGGGCAAGGCTCGGCGAGCACGGGAGCGGCGCTACTCGCAAAGCGGCGCATCCGGCCCCAGCGAGGTCGCCGACGAGGCGGTGACGATGTTGCCGTTGCACTGGGTGGTGGTCACGCCATTATTGGTCTCGTCGGTGAGGAAGCCGTCGCAGGCCTCGCCGGGATTGAGTTCGCGCTTGACGTTGCGCTCGATGACGTCGAGACAGCCACTGGTCTGGGCGAGCGCCGCGCCACTGCGCAGGGTCAGGATCGCCGGCGCGGCGATGGCGGCCTGCTTGAGCAGTCGCCGTCGTGCTGTCTGAGGGTTCTGGCCATGTTCGGCGTCGGACGAATTCGGGGTAGTCATGATGATGTCTCAGCGTGTTGGCCTGGTTTCGAGGCGGGCGCAAGCCCCTGCGACCTTGATGAAGCACCGCCCCCAGCGCATCAAGCCCTGCGCTGGATCGCGCGACAGGATCCACTGCCATGGACTCAACGACATGCGTCTCGCACATTTAAACGGTGAACGGTTACAGCATTCTTTCTTGGCGACGGGCGGCGCCAGGTACAAGCGGCAATTTTCACGCCACCTGCCGACACACCCGACGGGACAGCGCACCTGAATGGGGACTGTTCGAATCATCATACCGTATCGCCACCCCTGCGCACACGCACCGAACCCGAACTGTAAAAAAAACCGACACCTCGATCCGCGTAAACGCCCAGCACAGTAAGATATCCATCTGAGGCACGCCGGCCGACTTGACGCGAACCCCACACATTCCGTAGCTTTCGGCCCATCCAGCCCGTCACAGGAGCATGCCGTTGTACAGCCCAACCCACGGGGCCGAGGCCTCGCATGCGCGCCACCTGCCGGATTGAGCCCCCTGAGCCCCCAACGATGCGCATCCTCCACGTCCTCGACCACTCGCTGCCGCTCCACTCCGGCTACACCTTCAGGACCGCCAACATCCTGCGCGAGCAGCGCCGGCTCGGCTGGGAGACCATCCACCTCACCGGACCGCGACACGGCAATCAACAGGCCGGCAGCGAGCACAGCGACGGGTTCGAGTTCCACCGCACCGCACCACCCCGGGGGACGCTCGCCCGTCACCCCGCGCTCGGCCCCTGGCTGGAGATGCGCGCCACCGAGCGGCGGCTGCTCGATCTCGCGCAACGTGTCGAACCCGATCTGCTGCACGCTCACTCGCCGGTGCTCGACGCCCTGCCCGCGCTCCGCGTCGGGCGCCGGCTCGGCATCCCGGTGGTCTACGAGGTACGTGCCTTCTGGGAGGACGCCGCGGTCGATCACGGCACCACCAGCGCCGGCAGCCTGCGCTATCGCGCCACCCGCGCGCTCGAGACCCGTGCGCTGCGCCGCGCCGCGCACGTCTTCACCATCTGCGAGGGGTTGCGCAACGACATCATCGCCCGCGGCATCCCGGCGCAGCGGGTCACCGTGATCCCCAACGCCGTCGACATCGAACACTTCCGCCCGAGCGCCGCGCCGGACCCGGCGCTGGCGCACCAGCTCGGGCTCGCGGACGCCACCGAGGTACTCGGCTTCGTCGGCTCCTTCTACGCCTACGAGGGGCTCGACCTGCTGCTCGAGGCGCTGCCACAACTGTTGCGACAGCGCCCGGGGCTGCGGCTGCTGCTGGTCGGCGGCGGCCCCCAGGAGGCGGCGCTGCGCGCGCACGCCGAGCGCCTCGGCCTCACCGCGGCGGTCCGCTTCACCGGACGGGTGCCGCACCAGGAGGTGCAGCGCTACTACGACCTGATCGACCTGCTGGTCTACCCCCGTCACTCGATCCGTCTCACCGAGCTGGTCACCCCGCTCAAGCCGCTCGAGGCGATGGCCCAGGGACGGCTGTTCGTCGCCTCGGACGTCGGCGGACACCGCGAGCTGATCCGCGACGGCGAGACCGGCCGACTGTTTCGCGCCGGTGACGTCGCAGCGCTCGCCACCGTGGTCACGGAGACGCTCGAGACACGCGAACGATGGCCGGCGATGCGTGCGGCGGGCCGAGACTTCGTCGAGCAGACGCGCAACTGGCGCGCCAGCATCGCCCACTACGGACCGGCCTATGCCCAGGCACTCGGCCGCCAGGCCTGATCGCGGCGCGCGGCCGACGGCGACCTTTCGGGAGAGATGATGAAACTGACTCTGGAACAGGCGCGCCAACGCCTCTACACCTGGCACACCCGCCACAAGAACCAGCGCAGCATCGCCGCGCTCGAGGCACACCTGGCCACACAGGAGCCGGCGCTGCTGGTCCATCAGATGGGCCGCGCCGGCTCGATGACCACGGTCAACACCCTGCGCGCCGCCGGACTGACCATGCCGGTGTTCCACACCCACTGGCTCAACCCGGCCAACATCCGCAAGCGCCTCGACCGTTTCGCCGGGGTGGCGGATCGGCGCATGCCGCTGAACGTGCGCGTCGCCCGCCGCGTCGGCGAAGAGCTGCAGCGTCACGGTCCCCGCCACCGCCCCTGGCACCTGGTCACCGTCTTTCGCGAGCCGGTGGCGCGCAACCTCTCGGTCTACTTCCTCAGCATCGAGGAGTTCATCCCCGACTTCTTCGCCCGCCACGCCCGCGGCGAGCTCGACGACGCCGAGATCCTCGCCACCTTCCTCGAGCGCTTCCCGCACGAGGAGCCGGTGCGCTGGTTCGACGAGGAGATCCGCGACACCTTCGGCATCGATGTCTATGCCCATCCCTTCCCCGCCGGACAGGGCTACCAGATCGTCCGCGCGCCGGGCATCGAGCTGTTGCTGATCAAGGTCGAGCGTCTCAACGATTGCTACGCCACGGCCTTCGCCGAGTTCCTCGGGGTCGACATCCCCGGGCTCGAGCAGACCCATGTCACCGAGGAGGATCCGGCCTACTCGATGTACAAGGACTTCATCGCCAATGTCCGGCTGCCGGCGGACTATCTCGACCGACTCTACGACACCGCCTTCGCCCGCCACTTCTACGGCGAGGCCGAGATCGCCCGACTCAGACACAAGTGGGGCGGCGATGACTGAGCGCGACCGCACACGGCAACCCCGCCGTCACCCGGGACGGGCACAATGCCGTCATCGCAACCCCCAGGCGCGACGCTCCAGGTGAACGCCCAGCAGAGCCGACACTACCCGTCACGGCCGGCGCTCGAGGTGCTGATCTGCACCCATCAGCGCGCCCGGCTGCTGGCGCGCGCGCTCGACTCGCTGGAGGCGGCGACGCGCCCGGCGGACTGTCCGCTCGGCGTCTTCGTGGTCGCCAACGCCTGCAGCGACGACACCCCCAGACTGCTCGCCGAGCGCGCCGCCGCAACCGACACCGCGCGGCTGCCGCTGCGCTGGATCGTCGATCCGGTCCCGGGCAAGAGCCACGCGCTCAACCTCGCCCTGCCGCAGGCACGCGCCCCGCTGATCGCCTTCGTCGACGACGATCACCGACTCGACCCCGGCTATCTGCTCGCCCTGGTCGAGGCCGCCCGCACCCAGCCCGAGGCCGAGCTCTTCTGTGGCCGCATCCTCCCCGACTGGGACGGCAGCGAACCGGCCTGGGTCCACGACCAGGGGCCCTACCGCATCTATCCGCTGCCGGTGCCGCGCTTCGACCTCGGCACCGAGCCCCATCCGGTGGTCCCCGGCAGCGCCACCCCGGGCGGCGGCAATCTCGCCATCCGTCAGGGGCTGTTCGCGCGCATCGGTCCCTTCCGCCTCGAACTCGGACCGCACGGTCACAACCTCGGCGGCGCCGAGGACATCGAGTGGGTCAAGCGCGCCGTGGCCAGCGGCGCGCCACTGCACTATGTCCCCGGGATGTGTCAGTACCACTATGTCGAGGCCGACCGCATGACCCTCGGCTATGTGCTGCGCAAGGCCTACGAGCGCTCCGCCTCGACCCTGCGCATCGCGCCGAGCGAGCACCCGCACCGCTGGCCGCCGCGCTACATGCTGCGCAAGGTCGTCGGCTACGGGCTGCGCGCCCTGTTCGCCCTCCGCTGGCCGGCGCGACGCTTCTATCTCACCCGGCTCGCCGCCGCGCTCGGCGAGATCAAGGGGTTCAGCCAGCAGGTGCGTGATCCCCACCCGGAATCACCGTCAGGGAGCGACCCGGATGCGCCCACTCGCTAAGCTCGCCAAGCTGCGCGACCCCGAGATCCGCGCCAAGAACTGGCGCGCACTGCGCCTCGGCGTGCGCGGACGCTGGTGGGACCTGACCCGGCCCCGGGTGCCCGACCCGGTGTTCCTGGTCGGCTGCTCGCGCTCCGGTACCACCGTGACCTACGAGACCCTGGCCGCCGCGCCGCAGCTGCTGAGCCTCGGCTACGAGGTGCCGCGACTGTGGAACGGATGTCATGGGCCGCTCAACAACGGCTGGGCCTCGGAGGCGGCGGGCCGTGCCGACGCCCGCCCCGAACACCGCGACGCCGCGCTGCGCTTCTTCTACCAGCACCTGGGAGGCGGCTGGGTGCTCGACAAGACCTGCATCAACACCCTGCGCCTGCCCTATCTCCACGCACTCTTTCCCGAGGCGCGCTTCGTCTTCATCCATCGCGACGGGCGCGACAACATCAGCTCGATGATCGATGGCTGGCGCCAGGGCCGCACCGATGGGGGCTTCGGGCTCGACCAGTTCTTCGGCCCATCCCCCGAGCCGGTGGCGATCAACGACGGCGAGTTCACCCAGTGGCACTTCTTCCTGCCCCCGGGCTGGCGCGACTACAACCACGCCAGCCTCGAGGAGGTCTGCGCCTACCAGTGGCTCAGCGCCAACCGCAGGGCGCTCGACGCCGCCGCCGAGATCCCCGCCGAGCAATGGATCCAGATCCGTTACGAGGACCTGGTGGCGCGACCGGAAGCGGTCTTCGCCGAGGTCTTCGCGCGACTCGGCATCCCCTTCGACGAACCGCTGCGCGCGCACTGCCGCGCCCTCGACCAGCGTCCCACCAGCATCGTCTCCGGCCCGCCCCAGCGGGCCAAGTGGCGCACCCGCAACCCCGAGGCGATCGCGCGCATCCTGCCGCGCATCCGCCCGCTGATGGAGGAGCTCGGCTATGACTGCGACGCCTGAGACCCCGCGGGTGAGCGCGGTGATCCCGGCCTACGACGCCGCCGCGCACATCGTCGGCGCGGTCGAGAGCGTGCTCGCCCAGACCCTCGCGGGGGTCGAGGTGGTGGTGGTCGACGACGGCAGTCGCGACGCCACCGCCGAGCTGCTCGCCGGATTCTGCGAGCGCATCCGGGTGATCCGCCAGCCCAACGGCGGCCTGTCGAACGCCCGCAACCGCGGCATCGCCGAGGCTCGGGGCACCTTCGTCGCCTTTCTCGATGCCGACGACCGCTGGCACCCCGACAAGCTCGCCCGCCAGCTCGCGCGGCTCGAGTCCGACCCCGCGCTCGGCTTCTGCTCCACCCGCACCCGGGTCGAGGACCCGGCGGGCAGGCTGCTCAATCATTGGGACTGCCCCGACGACGCGGGCACCCTGCTCGAGACCCTGTTCCTGCGCAACGGCGCCGTCCCCGGCAGCGGCTCGGGGGTGATGGTCAGGCGCGACCTGTTCGCCCGGGTCGGCGGCTTCGACGAGAGCCTGCGCAGCCTCGAGGACATCGACATGTGGATGCGCCTGGCCGCGGTCAGCGGCTATGCCTGCATCGACGAGCCCCTCACCCTGGTGGTCAAGCACCCCGGGAGCATGAGCCGCAACCTCGCGGTGATGCGCGCGGCCGCGCTACGGGTGATGCGCAAGAACCGCCACCTGCTCCCGCGAGCGGCGCGCGGTCGGCTGTGGCGCGCGGGCTATGCCAGCGTGCTCGCCGACTTCGCCAAGTGGGAGTACCGCGCAGGCCAACGCGGCCGCGCCATGCTGCACCTCGCCGAGGGGCTGGCGCTGGCGCCGCTGAGCCGGGGCCGGATGCTGCTCGGGCTGCTCGCCGCGATGGGTGCGGGACGGACGCTTTGACCCCGACGCTCGCGCAGCTTGCCGCGACCGTCCACGGCGGCGCCCTGCTCGCGGCGCTGGCCTTCACCCTGGCGCTCACCCTCAAGTCGGTCCGCGACTACACCACCGCCGGTCCCATGCTGCCCGACGAGGTGGTGCGCCGCTTCCGCGGCTACGCCGTCTGGGCACTGGCGCGGCTGGCCGTCTGGGCGCTGCTGGTCGCCGGCTACTGGGCGCTGGCCGGGGCGCTGTGGTGGCAGGGGGTCGCCACCCTGCTCGGTCACCAGACGACCATGGCCGGGGTGGCACTCGCCGCCGCCCTGGCGATCGCCGGCGCCACCCTGTGGCGCTTCGTCCACGCCCTGCTGCACAACCCCGGGCTGATCGTCGCCTCCTCGCACTATCGCATCAGCCGCTTCTATCCGTTGTGGGCGCGGCTCAGCCCGGCGCGACTGCGGCGCATCGAGCAGGGACTGCTCGTCGCCGGGCTGGTGCCGATGCTGCTCGGGGCGCTGGCCCCGGCGCGCACCGGCGACCGGGCCGGGAGCCTGCTGCTGCTCGCCACCCTGGCGCTGCTGCTCGGTCTCGCCGCGCTCGCCAGCCAGCGGCCACGCGCCCCGGCGCGCCAGGGGCGCGCCGGCAGCCGCGAGCGCCCCAACCTGCTGTTGATCGGCTGCGACACCCTGCGCGCCGACTGGCTCGGCTGCGCCGGGCACCCGCGGGGTCTGACCCCCAACATCGACGCGCTCGCCGCCGCCGGCACCCAGTTCGCGCACTGCTACGTGCCCTGCGGACGGACCGCACCGAGCCTGATCTCGCTGCTCACCGGCACCTGGCCGCAGACCCACGGGATCCGCGACAACTTCGTCGCCGACGCCGCCACCCGGCTGCGGGTGCCGAGCCTGCCCCGGCTGCTCGGCGCGGCGGGCTATCGCAGCGAGGCGATCAGCGACTGGTGCGGCGCCGATCTCGGCAAGTTCGACTTCGGCTTCGACCGGCTCGACCTGCCCGACGACTCCTGGAACCTGCGCTATCTGCTGCGCCAGGGCCCCAAGGACCTGCGACTCTTCCTCTCGCTGTTTCTCCACAACCGGCTCGGCAAGCGGCTGTTGCCCGAGGTCTATTATCTCGGCGGGGTACCCTCGACCAGCGCGCTCGGCGCCGAGGTGCGCGCCCGGCTCAGCCGGCTGGCCGATGACGAGCGCCCCTTCCTGCTCAATGCCTTCTTCTCCACCACCCACCCACCCTTCGCCTGCGAGCATCCCTACTACGCCCGCTATGCCGAGCCCGGCTACAGCGGGCCGTCGAAGTTCGCGATGGCGCGCCTCACCGACCCCTTCGAGATCATCCGCCGCCAGGGCGAGCCGAGACGCGAGTTCGACCTCGACCAGATCCTCAGGCTCTACGACGGCTGCGTGAAGCGCTTCGACGACGAGGTCGGCGCCATCCTCGATCATCTCGGGCGCTGCGGACTGGCCGAGCGCACCCTGGTGGTGATCTACAGCGACCACGGCATGGAGTTCTTCGAGCACGACACCTGGGGCCAGGGCAACAGCGTGCTGAGCGATCACAGCGCGCGCATCCCGTTGATCGTACGCGACCCGGTCGAGCGCGGCGGACACCGCATCGAGGGGATCGTGCGCAGCGTCGACCTCGCCCCCACCCTGCTCGAGCGCTGCGGGCTGCGCCCGCCGCCGGCGATGGACGGGGTCTCGCTCGTCGCCTGTCTCGGCGGCGCACCCGCCCCCGCACTCACCGCCTACACCGAGAGCGGGATCTGGCTGACCGACCTGCCGGGGATGCCCGAGGGCCATCTGCGCTACCCCGACCTGCTGGGTCTGCTCGACGTGCCCGATCACCGCAGCGGCACCCTCGCCATCCGCCCCGAGTACGCCGATCTGGTGGTTCGCGCCAAGGACCGGATGGTGCGCGAGGGGCGCTGGAAGCTGACCTATCAGCCACTCGTCGCGGGCGCGATCTGGCAGCTGTTCGACCTCGAGCGCGACCCCGACTGTCGCCACGACCGGGCCGCCGCGCACCCCGAGGTGGTCGCGCGGCTCAGGGCGAGGCTCCAGCCCTGGCTGCACTGAGCGTCGCGCTCACTCGTGGCCGCGCGCGCGGGTGTCGTAGAGCCCGTGGATGGTACCGAGGAAGTGATGGATCAGGATCTCGCGCCTGAAGGTCTCGTCGGCCGGCGCGGTGGCGAGCGCCAACAGCCAGCGACCGACCGCGCGCGCGAGTTGCGGCAGCACATAGAGCGGCACGCCGAGCAGCCGGCGCCCCCCGGGCAGTCCCCGCGCCTGGGCGAGGTTGCGACTGTTCTGGTAGCGCCAGCGGCGGAAATAGCGCCGTTCGAGACGGAAGGCCTCGACCTTGTGATGGACCCGCGCCCGCGGCAGCCACACCACCCGCATCCCGGCGGCCAGCACCCGCTCGAACAGCTCGCCGTCCTCACCGCTGGCGAGCACCGCGCCCTTGCGCCCGCGGTTCACGTCGAACCCGCCGACGCGCTCGAACACCGCGCGGCGGAAGGCCATGTTGGCGCCATAGGGGGGCGAGTCGCCGGGGTTGAAGACGAAGGGGCCTCGCTCGTCCATGCGGACTGCGAGGAAGCCGTGGAAACGCGCGCTCAGCCAGGACGGCGGCGGTCGCTCCCAGATCGGCGCGATATAGCCGCCGCAGGCGTCCGCCCGCTCGCGCTCGAGCCCGTCGAGCACCTGCTCGAGCCAGTCGGGCTCGGGCAGCACATCATCGTCGGTGAACAGCAGCACCTCGCCCCGGGCGCTGGCGATGCCCTGGTTGCGCGCATGGGAGAGCCCCTGACGCGGCTCGCTGACCGCGCGCAGCCGCGACCAGCCCGCCGCGCGCTCGCGCAGCAACGCGGCGGTGTGATCGCTGGAGTTGTTGTCGACCACCACCACCTCCCAGTCGCACCCCGGCGGCGTACGCAGTGCCGCCAGGGCGTCGAGGGTCTCGGCCAGGGAGTCGGCGCGGTTGTAGGTACAGACGATGATCGAGGCGTCCATGATCAGACCTTGCCGAGTAAACGGCGCAGATAGTAGCGAACCAGGGGCATCAGCCCGCCGTCGTTGGTGCCGAGGCGGATCTTGCGCAGCAGCATCCGCGGGCTGTCGTCGCCGTGGACATCGATGCGCCGCAGCCTCCAGCGATCCTCGCCGCGACGGTTGAAGCCGCTGCGGGTGGAGAAGGCGAGACGATAGCCGGCGTCGCGCGCGGCCTCGGCCACCCGCTCGTCGACCGCGCCGAAGGGATAGGCGAGCGCCTCGACCGGCTCGTCGAGCAGGGCCTCGAGCCGCACGCGCGAACCCGCCAACTCATCGGCGAGCGCCGTCGCGTCGAGCGCGGTGAGCCGCGGATGGGTGCGCGAGTGCGACTGGAAGCTCACCCCGTGGGCACGCAGCGTGGCGATCATCGCGGCATCGAGCAGCGGATAGACCGGTCGCGCCTCATCATCCGTCGCCCAGCGGCTCTCGCCGCCGATCCGGTCGCTGACCAGGAACACCACGCCGGGCCAGTCGAGTTCGCGCAACACCGGCAGGACATGGTGATGGAGGTCGCGATAGCCGTCATCGAAGGTCAGCAGGAAGTCCCCCGGCTCGAGCCGCGTCTCACCCGCCAGCCAGGCGGTGAAGTGCTCCAGGGTGACGGCACGGAAACCGGCGCGGGCCAGCGCGCGCAGCTGCGCGGCGAAACGCGCCGGGGGGACGCAGAATCGCGACCCGGGCAGATCGACCCGGTGATACATCAATACCGGACAACGCTCGGCCCCTGCGCTCACGACTCACCCCCGGGCGCCGGCTGCCCCCGGTCACGCGCCCCGATCAGGGCACGATAAAGCGAACCGGGCAGCAGCGCGCCGAGGGCATGGACAATATCGCCGCGCCCCAGCGCACCGACCCGCAAGGCATGGCGGAACAGCCGCTGCGCCGAGACCAGATCGCGCCGCCACAGTGCGCGATAGGCCTGGTCGCGCAACTGATCGTCGATCAGCGCACGCAACCGGCGCGCCGGGATCCAGTCGAGCAGCCCCGGGTGCTCGGCGACGAAGCGTCGCTGCACCTCCCAGGCATCGAGCACCTGACGCCACTTCACCGCGGAGATCTGGCCGCTGTCGTGCCAGCGATAGAAGGCGAGCACCTCGGGTACCCGCACCACCCGGTCGGTGAGCCCCAGCAGGCGCAGCCACAGATCGTAGTCCATCGCGGTACGACGACGCTCGGAGAAACCGCCGACCCCCTGCACCAGTGCGCTCCGCACCAGCACGCCATGGATCGGCCAGGGACAGCTGCGCACCGCGTGCTCGAGCAGCGCGCGGCGATCACGCTCGGGCGGCACGTGGGGCGCGGCGCGTATCCCCTCGCCGACGTTCTGCCAGCCGCAGTAGGCGATATCCGCCTCGGCCTCGCGCAGCGCGCGATGGAGCCGCTCCAGGGTCTCCGGCAGCCACCAGTCATCGGCGTCGAGGAAGGCCAGATAACGCCCCTCGGCATGACGCAGGGCGAGGTTGCGCGCCACATAGGGGCCGCGATTGGGCTGGCGCAACAACCGGATGCGCGCCCCATAGCCCTCGAGGATGCGCAGCGAGTCATCGCTCGAGCCGTCGTCGACCACGATCAGCTCCACCACCGGATGGGTCTGGGCGAGCACGCTGTCGACCGCCTCGGCGACGAAGCGCGCGCAGTTGTAGCAGGGCATGATGACGGAGATGCCGTCAGGCGCGTTCGGCTGCATCGTTCGGGGCTCCAGGGTCGGGGTTCAGGTCGCGGACGGCGCCGCGAGCTCCTCGCGGATCACCTCCAGCCAGCCGGTACCGAAGCGCTGGTCGGGTTCCACATGGTTGCCCTCGGCCCATTCGTTCCAGGCCTTGAGGAAGACGATGCGCTCCTCTGGCGGATGCTCGGCGACCCGCGCGATGGCCTCGCGCAGGTGCGGGCGGAAGCGCTCCGGGGTCGCCCCGTGGAGCACCAGACCGCGCATCCCGGAGCGCGGCGTGTTGTCCCAGTTGGGCAACACCAGCGGATAGTCGCGCCAGGGCGCGGGACGGCTGCGCAGCAGGCTCGGGCGCATCTCCTCGTAGTCCCAGATGGTCAGCTGGTGACGGTTGCCGCGCAGCGCCAAGCGCAGCTTGAGCCCGAGATAGCGCCGCGGGATGCGCCCGTCGCGCTGCGGCAGCACCTGCATGGTCGAGGCGTCGAGCCCGCGCTCGCGCGGGTCCCAGCGCTCGCTGCGGTGCGACACCCCGATCAGATGCAGCCCGGGCAGCCCGGCGCGCTCGGCGCGCTGGCGCCAGAAGGCGATCACCGCGGCGACGTCGGGGATCAGATCGGGCTTGTAGATGACGAAGATCGGCTTGCCGTCGACCTTGAGATAGCGCGGATCGGTGAAGGCGCGCAACAGCCAGTCGAAGTGCGCGGCATGGTCGTCCCAGCCGGGATAGACCTGCTCGATCAGGGTCGAGTCGGTGCCCTGCCAGGCGGTGTTCCAGCTGTGGTTCGCCCAGCACAGACAGAAGGGGAAGTCGGGCTCGCCGGAGGCAAGGATGGCCTCGACCGGGCGCTCGAGGATACGCCGTCCGCCGAACCAGTAGTGGTAGTAGCAAAAGCCCTCGATACCGTGGGCACGGGCGAGATCGGCCTGGGCCTGGCGCGCCTCGGGCAGGCGCAGGTCGTAGAAGCCGAGGTCGGCGGGTACGTGCGGCTGGTAGTGGCCGGGGTAGAGCCGCTCGGCGCGGGCGACATTGGTCCACTCGGTGAACCCCTTGCCCCACCAGGCGTCGTTCTCCGGGGTCGGGTGGAACTGCGGCAGGTGGAAGGCGATCATCCGCGCCTTCATCGCGCCCGCCCCCGGCATCGCTCGGTGCTGCTTGCTGGCCTCATCGTCATCGACTCCTTGGCGCCCGTCACCACGGACGCGGATTGCGGGTCGCGCGGCGCACGCCGACGCGACGACTCATGCCCCGCCCACCTGTCCGGCGCGCTCGAGGATCGCGCGCCAGGCGCCGAGCACCTCGGCGCCCTCACGCTCCGGGGCATAGTGCGCATGGATGAACTCGGAGGCCGCGCGCCCCTTGGCGGCGAAGGTCTCGGGGTCGCGGTCGAGCCCCTCGATCACCCGCTCGACGGTGCGGGCGAAGCCGAGGACGTCGCCCTGCTCGATCGGATAGGAGAACTCGGGGCGGAAGAACTCGCGCCCGCCGCCGCCGTGGAACCCGACCACCACGCAGCCGCAGGCCATCGCCTCGGCCGCCGGCAGGCCGAAGCCCTCGGGATAGCCGAAGCTCAGGAACAGCGCCGAGTCCTGGTAGATCCGCGCCACCTCGTGCTGCGGCCGGTTGATGAAGGGCACCACCTCGAAACCGCGCAGCGCGTCGCGGAACTTGAGGATGTTGATCACCTGCATCGCGTCGGCGCGGTTCTTGATGCAGGAGAAGCAGAGCTGGCGTCGCTTCTCGCCGCGATAGGCGAAGCGCTCGGGGTCGATCGAGAGGCGGAAGCGGTGCAGCGCGAGCGCGGGGAAGGCATGGCGGAGATAGTCCTCACCGTCCTCCGAGTTGACCAGGGTCGCCAGCACGTCGGGGTGCTGGTAGGGGGTGATGCGCCGCTCCGGATCGAGCGAATAACCGTTGAAGGTGAGATAGCAGTTCTGGTTGAGCACCACCTTGGGGATACCGCGCCCCTGGGCGGCGGCCAGGTCCGGGCCGTAGATCTCCGGCACCACCAGGATGTCCCCGGCGCCGATCCTCGCGGCGCGCCCGCCACGGATCGGCAGCTCGATCACCGCCTCCGGGAGCAACCGACGGCGCAGCCGCGCCAGCAGGCGCTCGACGCGGGTCTCGCGCCAGTAGACGATGGCGGTGTCGTTGTCGAACCAGTCGGTGCGGAAACCCGGGGTGCGATGCACCACGTAGGCCGGGATGCCGTGGGCGTTGAGGATGTCGACATGGCGATAGATCACCCGCACGCCACCGACCGGGTGGCGGTGCTCAGGACAGAGATAGTAGATGGCCATGTGGGTCCACGGGGTCGTCCGCGCCGCGGCCGTGCCGCGGCGCCTGGGTGGCAAGGGAGTGCCCCGCGCCGCGCCGCTCGGGGCGCGCGCGGGATGGGTGCCGGGTGATGACCTGAGGGGCCTGCATGGCTCAGATCACGTCGGCGAAACGCGACTCGGCGCGCTTGAACAGCCGGTAGGAGAGCGGCAGCAGCAGCGCCGTCAGCAGCATGCCCGGCCACAGGCTGGCGAGGTCGGGGGCCTGGCCGTGGAGCATGGTGCGCTGGAAGGCGTCGATGATCCCGGCCAGCGGATTGAGGGTATAGATCAGGTAGAGCCAGTCCGACCAGGCGCCGGCGGCCTGGTCCTCGAGCAGACGCTGCTTGACCAGCGACAGCGGATAGATCACCGGCGAGAGATACATCGCGATCTGCAGCAACACCGGCAGCGCCACCCCGATGTCACGGTAGTAGACGTTGATCGCCGAGCCGACCAGGCTGATGATCAGTGCCGCGAGCAGGGTATAGGCGATGATCAGCGGCACCCACAGCACCTGCCAGGTCGGGGCCATCTGGTAGTAGGCCATCAGCGCGGCGAGGATGGCGAAGCTGATCAACAGCTCGATGAGCTTGGTCAGGGTCGCGGTGATCGGGAAGATCTCGCGCGGGAAGTAGATCTTGCGGATCAGCGCGGCGTTGCCGACCACGCTGTTGACCCCCTCGGAGGCCGACTCCTGGAACAGGATCCAGGGCATCAGTGCGGCGAAGGCGAGCACCGGATAGGGGATGCCGCCGGTCTCGATGCCGACGAACCCCTTGACCACGCTGAAGATCAGCATCAGCAGCAACGGCTTGAGCACCGCCCACACCAGACCGAGATAGGCCTGCTTGTAGCGCACGATGACGTTCTTCCAGGCGAGGGTCAGCATCAGCTCGCGATAGGCGTAGAGCTCGCGCCATACCGACACCCGTGCCTGCGCTCCAGGCTGCCCCGCCGTTTCGCTCATGGCTGCTCCAGCATCTGCGCCAGCGCCTTCTGCCCCTGGGCCTCGGCATAGAGCGTCGAGGTCGGCGGCCAGCGCTTGAGCACATAGTCGAACTCACTGATCGCCTGATTGAGCAGATAGCGCCGCTTGCGCTGCTCAAAGGTCTGGTTGGCGCGATTGACGTAGACCAAGCCGTAACAATAGTGGTGGATGTGCAGATGGACCTCCTTGCCGAGCGCCGCACTCCACTGCTCCATCGCCGCCCGATCACCGCTCAGTCGCGCCTGGCAATAGGGCGGCAACATCACGATCTCCAGCGCCGTCGGCTCGGCAGCGCGCACCGGGGACGGCGCCAGCAGCACGGCGCCGAGCAACAGCAGCCCCGCGCCGAGCAGCGCCGCGGCCCGATCCCGACTCGTCTCGCTCACCTGATCGATCCTCTTCATGACATCCTCATTGTTCACTGGGCGCGGCGGCCTCGAACCAGCGCACCCGCGCCGGCAACGCCGGCAGCGGCGCGCGCGCCAGGCGTCGCGCCAGCGCGCGCTCGGCCCTCCAGCTGCGATCGCGCACCTGATAGAGCCGCCCCCGCCCCGGCTGCACCGCCCCCGGCAGGGTACCGGCGCGCCAGCGCGAGAGCGCCTCGCAATAGACCTCGGCGCTGTCGCGCACCCCGCGCCAGAACAGCGTCAGCTCGTCGTCGTCGGGACGGACCTCGGGGCTGACATGGGCGATCAACCGTCCGGTGTCGATCCCCTGGTCGATGAAGTGCAGGGTGCAGCCGACCTGCTCGGGCTCGCCGTTGTGCAGCGCCCAGAAGGTACAGTCGGCGCCGCGATACTCGGGCGAGAGCCCGCCGTGGAGATTGATCAGCGGGTAGCGTTCGAGCAGCGGACCACGGATCAGGCTGGTGCCGAAGACACAGATCAGCTCGGGTGACAGCCGCTCGGCGAGCGCGAGCAGCGCCGGGTCGCTGACGCTCGGCACCTCGTGCGCCAGCTCGGGCCGCGCGAGCGCCGGGGTGGCCGCGCCGAAGAAGAAACGCGCCTCGGGGTTGCCGCTGTAACGACGACGATCGCGCAGCCAGCGCCACGCCTTGCGCCCAGCCACCGCCGGGCGCAGGTTGCGCAGCAGCTTCTCGCGCGTCCACTGGGTCGGCGCCTCGTGGACCACGGCGCAGACCTCGGCGCAGGCGCACAGCCGGTTGGCCAGATAGAGATGGCGCGGCGAGCGCCCGCAGAGCACCATGACGCGCGGCCCGCTCATGCCCCGGCCTCCACCGACGCGCGCTCGGGCAGCGGCGGCACGACCTCGTCGGAGCAGGCCATGATCAGCGCATCGGCGAGGAACTTGGTCGCCCAGTTGGGGTACTCGAAGCGCGAATAGCGACCCCAGATCGGCAGCGAGCCGGCCAGCGCGCCGTCATCCGGTGCGCCGTCGCCGCGCAGACGCTGGTTGCGCGCGAGGAACCCCAGCGAGCGCTCGATCGGTTCGCGCCACGCGCCGACGACCCCGAGCTGCTCGAGCCGCTGCCAGTTGAGCACGATCTGCGCGACCCCGGTCAGACAGCTGTAGCGCGCCGCCGGTCGCCAGTCCTCGGCGAAGGCGCCGGCGATCCAGCCGTCGGCACGCTGCGCGCGCACCAGCGCCCGTGCCGCGCAGGCCGCCGACTCGACCAGCTCGGGGTCGCCCGCGAGCACCCCGCCCTCGAGCAGGCCGCGCATGGCATAGGCGATGTTGTGGGTGAAGGGCGCCTCGCCGCGACGGAAGGCGTTCTCGCGCCACCAGCCGCTGGGGCTCGCCTGCGAGCGCGCCCAGCGCAGGTTGGCCAGCGCCGCCTCGACCAGCCCCGGCTCGCCGCTGGCCAGCCCGGTGCGCAGCAACGCCCAGGCGGCGCGGGTGTTGTAGACGTGGGGGATGGCGTTGTGCACGCTGCGCCGCCAGCAGCCATCGGGGTCCTGACGCGCGACCATCCAGTGCGCCGCGCGCACCGCCGCGGCGAGACAGTCGTCGCGACCGAGCTGCTGATGACCGGCGAGCAGGCCGTGCATGATCTGGCCGGTGTTGAAGATCACCGGGGTGCTGCCGGGCTCGCCGAAGTGTCCGGGGAAGGCGCCGTCGGGCAACTGCAGCCCCAGCTCCCAGTCGAGGATGCGCCCGGCGCGCGCGGTCAGCTCGGGGCGATCGAGCACCCGCGCGGCGGCGAGCAGGGTCTCGACGATATAGCCGCTGGTCTCGGGATAGCTCGGCAGCCAGCCGTCCTCGAAGCTCCACCCGGCCGAGACCCCGCCGGCGTCGGCGCACCCGTCGCGTCGGTCCTGGGCGCGGCACAGCCAGTCGATCGCCGCGCTCAGGTGCGCGCGCCGGTCGCGCGGGGACTGGGCGGCGGGGCGCAGCAGATCGGCGGCGATCAGGCGCAGATGGGTCGGACGCCACAACCGGTAACGCCTGGGCAGCCCCAGCAGGGTGAGCGGGGATGTCATCGACTGGACTCCTCATTCTCCACGGCCCCACCGAACGGCGGCGAGACCCGACTGACGACATAGCGATGCTTGCCCGAGGCCTCCGGGGCGATCGCTGCGACCTGCTCGATATCGACCCGCACCGTCGCACCGAGCCGCTCGGCGAAGGCGGCGAGGATGGTCTGGCGCGAGGCCTCGCGCCAGCGCGCGTTGGTCACCAGCTGGACCTCGATGACATCGAGCGCGTGCTGGATGACCTTGAACTCGGCCACCCCCTCGACCGCGCGCAGGATGTAGATCACCGCCAGGGCGTGCATCACCGTGCCGTCGGGCTTGACCACGAAGTCGGTCGAGCGCCCCAGCACCGCGTCGATCACGTGCAGTCCGCGCCCGGCGCGACAGGGTTCGGCGCTCAACCGCACCCGATCGCCGGTGCGGTAGCGGATGAAGGGCTGGGCCTCGGAGCAGAGCCCGGTGATCACCGCCTCGCCCGCCTCGCCCGGGGCCACCGCGCGCCCGGCATCGTCGAGCACCTCGAGGATCAGCCCCTCGCTCAGCAGCAACAGCTGACCGGCGGGCGTCTGGTGCGCGGTGAAGCCGATATCGCGACTGCCGAACTCGTTGGCCATGGGCACGCCGAACACGTCGCGTATGATATCACGCTGATGCGGATAGAGCGGCTCACCGGTGGCGCAGACCACCCGCAGGGCGCGCAACCGGGGGATGCGACGCCGCGCCCGTGCATGCTCGGCGAGCAGCTCCAGGCTGCTGGCATAGCCGTAGATACAGGCCGGGTCGAAACGCTCGAGCGCGACGAGATAACGGTCCATGTTGGCCGTCGACATGGCGAAGGCGTCGAGCACCAGCTGGTTGAGCAGACGATCGCGCAGCTGCTTGACGTGATCGGTCCGCGAGAGTTCGACCGGCGCGCCCCAGAGATAGACCTCGGGGTCGCCGACCTCCACCCCCCACCAGCGTCGCGCCCGCATCCGCCCCGCCGCGTCGGCGGCCTGACGCGCACGACCGAACACGAAACGCAGCGGCGTACCGCTCGACCCGCCGGTGTTGTAGGGCTGCGCCCCGCCCGGCACCCCGCTCCAGCGCATCCGCTCGCCGGCGAGCTGGGCGTCACGCTTGTCCATCGTCGGGATGCGCGCGAGGTCCTCGGGGGTGAGCTCGGTGGCGGCATCGACCGCGCCGAGACCGACCGCCGCCAGCCGCTCGGCATGCCACGGACAGTGGCCATTGGCGATGCCGAGCAGCCGCGCGAGCCGGCGCCGCTGCAAGGTCTCGATGGCCTCGCGCGACAACCACTGGCTCTGCTCCAGCTCGTCGAGCATGGCGAAGGTCGGGCGTCCCAGCAGCCGTTCCTGGAGCGGATAGACCAGTCGGCGCGAGAGTGCTGCGGGTGTCTTGATCATCACAGTGTCCGGGTCAGCTCGGCGACCCGCTCCCAGGAGAACGCGGCATGGGCGCGGGCGGCGGCCGCCTCGCCCATGCGCGCGAGCAACAGCGGATCGCCGAGCAACCGCGCCAACGCGGCGCTCACCGCCTCGGCGTCGGCGCCCTCGACCCTGAGGCCGGTCTCGCCGTCGAGCACCGCCGCACCGGTGCCACCGGCGCGCCCGGCAAGCGCTGGCGTACCGCAGGCGGCGGCCTCGAGAAAGACCATGCCGAAGCCCTCGGTGTCGCCGTCGATCTCGCGGTTGGGCATGGCGAACAGATCGGCCGCGGCGTACCAGCACGGCAGCGCCTCGGGGGCGACGTGACCGAGCAGATGGACGCGCTCGGCGCAGCCGTGACGCGCGGCGAGCGTCTCCAGATAGTGCTGGTCCTCGCCGATGCCGATCACCGCGTAATGGACGTCGAGCCCCTGCGCGCGCAGCGCGGGCAGCGCCTCGATCACCCGATCGAAGCCCTTGCGCCGACTCAGCCGCCCGACCGAGAGGATCAGCCGCGCGCCCTCGCCGAGCCCCAGCTCGGCGCGCTCCGGGCTGGCGTCGATCGCGGTGTGGAAGCGCGCCAGGTCGACACCGGGGTGGATCAGCCGGATGCGCGCCGGGCGCACCCCCAGCTCGAGCAGGCGCTCGCGGGTGAAGTCGCTGTTGGCCACCACCCGCTCGGCGCGACGATAGACCCAGCGCATCGCCCACAGCCGACGCGGATAGCGCGACCAGGTGGTGATCTCCTCGCCGTGGGCGTAGACCACCAGCGGGCGGCGGATCAGTCGCGCCAGCAGCCAGGCGACCAGCCCCTCGGGCAGCACCCGACCGGCGTGCACGGCGCTGAAACGCGCGCGCGCGATCGCCGCCAGACCGCCGCGCAACAGCCCCAGATAGCGCGGCAGCGAGGCCGGGCGCAGCCAGCGCGACTCGCGCATCGTCACCCGATGGACGCTGTTGGGCTGGGTGCGGTCGTAGTCCGCGTCGCCCGGCACCCGCGCGGTGACGATATGGGTCCCGGCGCCACCGAGTCGGCGATAGACCTCGGCGAACCACACCGCCGTGCCCCCCTTGGTGGGCATGAACAGCTCGCTCAGTACCAGATAGCGTGCATCCGTCATCCGTGTTCCTCTCCTCGGCGCCACGCGCCCAAGACCGCCAGTAGCGCCCAGGCCGGCAGCGCCAGTCCGCTCGACCAGGCGAGCTTGCGCAGCCGGTCGACGCGCGCGGCGCGACGCAGCCAGACCTCGAGCCGGCGCGCGCGATCGCGCACCAGCCACTCCGCGCCCCTCACCTGGCCCGTGGCGAGCGCCTCGGCGGACATGAAGCGCAGTCCCGGCCAGCGCGCGCGCGCCTGTTCGAGCAGCGTCTCGAGCGCGGCATAGGCGCTCTCGGCGTGCTCGCCGGTGAAGTTGAACCTGTGGGTCTCGATCAGCGCCGGGCGCCCCAGCGCGAAGTGGCGCGCGAGTTCGTCGCACAGCCGCTCGGGGCGGTGACCGAGAGCGGGCTCGAAATAGAGATCGCGCACCAGATAGCGCACCCCGCCGGCGCCGCGCTCACCATTGAGGATGTCGCGATCGCAGCCGCCCGGACGCCCGGCGCGGTCGCGCCCGGTGAGACGCCGCCCCGGGGTGATGATCACCCGCACCCCGGCCTCGGCCCAGGCGCGCTCGACCTGCTCGGTCCAGACGAAGGTCGGCGGCACCGCGACCAACGGACGCGCGCCGAAGCTGGTCTCGAAACAGGCGACCTCCTCGGCCACCGCCGCGCGGATCTCGGACTCGGGCAGCGGGCGTGAGGGCAGCGTGGTGACATCCGTCCAGCGACTCTGCAGCGCCGAGGGCAGACGCTCGGTATCGCTGCCGGCGGCAGTCTCCAGCCAGTCGCGGACCTCGGCATCGCGGCGCGCGACCGTCAGCAGGCTCGGCGGCCAGTAGTGCTCCATGCCATGGAGCTGGAGCGCGAGCACCCCGCGCGCGCGCCCGGCGAGCAGCGCTTCGCGCATCGCCGCGCCGTCGCTGTCGCACAGCCGCTGACGTCGGTAGCAGCTGATCTCGCCGGCGCGGATCGCGGCGGTGTCGGCGATCGCGAGCACTGCGCCGATGGTCATCACCGCCGCCTGCCCGCTGGCGTCGCGATGACGCGCGAGCAGCGCGATCAGGCGCTCGAGCGCGGCGACATGGGACGCCGGCCCCGGCCCCCAGTCGTCGCTCTCGATGATCAGCACCGGGGCGGCGAGCACCGGCTCGCGCCACAGCCGCAGCAGACGCCGACGATAGACGAGGAGGATGGCGCACCAGGCGCAGAGCAGCAGCACGACCAGCGTCGACACCAGGCTCATCGGTCCAGCCCCCGTGCCGGTGCCGGCGCGCGCCGGACGTGCGGTGGCGCGCGCGCCGGCCCATCGGGCTCGAGCGCACGGCGCACCAGGATCTTGGTCATCACCACGATCACCACCAGGTGGTAGTACATGTCGAAGTACTGCAGCCCGAGGAAGGCGCCGGCGACCATGTAGCCGACCAGGCTGACCTGGATCATCGCCGCGAGATCACGCGCCCACCGGAGTTCGGGCTGGCGCTTGGCGTTGCGGATGATCCAGCTCGCCGAGCGCCAGGTGAGCAACAGCAGCAGCAGGAACAGCCCGAGCCCCACCCAGCCGTGCTCGCCGAGCATGCCGAAATAGATGCTGTGCGAGTCGCGCCCGCCCCAGACCACCAGCGCGCGCATGCCGCCACCGATGAAGCGGTGCTGGGCGAGATCGATGGCGTTGTGCCAGGCGCGCACCCGCTCCGAGGCCGACTCGTCCTCCTCCCAGTGCTCGATGGTCTCCATGCGCTGGAACCACTCCTCGGGCATCACGTAGAGCAGCACCAGCGCCAGCGGGATCATCGCCAGGATGGCGGCGAACTTCTGTCGCGACTTGAGCAGGAAGAACAGCATCATCGCCGCCAACCCGAGCAGCGCGCCGCGCGAATGGGTGCCGACGATGGCGATCAGGGTGAGCACGATACCGACCAGCAGCCCGATCCGCGCCCACACATGCGTCATCTGCGCACGCATGTAGTAGAGCAGCGGCACCGTCATGATCATCGCCAGACCGAGCGAGTTGCGATCCTCGATGAAGCTGCCCTGGGGACCGAGCACCGAGTTGGCGCTACCGCCGGTGAGCACGAAGACCCCGCCCTTGAAGCCGTAGAAACCGATCGAGAGTGCGATCACGTAGATCAGCAACCGCACCCGCTGCGGATCGTTGATCAACATCAGGGTGACATAGGTCATCAGCATGATCCGCCAGACCTTGTCCCACTGCGGCCAGGCCAGCCAGGGATAGAGCGAGAGCGCCGTGGTCATGAACATCCACAGCACCAGGATCAGCAGCACCACGGTCTCGCGCGACCAGGGCAGCGGGTGGCGCTCCTTGGAGGCGATCATCGCGGCGAAGGTCGCCAGCGCCACCATCATCGCGAAGGGCATGGTGGTCGAGAACCCCCAGGCGAGCCGGTGCGGGTTCATGTAGCCGAGCCAGGACCACACCAGGATGCCGACATAGGGGCGCGAGAGGATCACCGGCAACAGGCCGAAGATGATCAGGGTGATGGCGATGTCTCTCACTCGCCGCACCCCTCCCCGCCGGCGATCCGCCGATAGAGCGCGAGCCACAGCGGTCGCACCGCCGGCCAGGAGAAGCGCTCGGCCGCGCGCCGCCCGGCGGCGACCAGCGCGGCGCGGCGCGGCGGATCGTCGAGCAGGGCGCAGGCCGCCTCGGCCAGCGCCTCGGGATCACCCGGGGCGACCAGCACGGCATCGACCCCGTCCTCGACCAGATAGGGCAGCCCGCCGACGCGGGTGCTGACCACCGCCACCCCGCTCGCCCAGGCCTCGAGCACCGAGTTGGGGGTGTTGTCGACCCGGCTGGGGTTGAGCATCAGGTCGGCCTCGGCATAGAGCGCGGCCATCGCCGCGCGCTCGAGCCGACCGCTGAAGGTCACCGACTCGGCGATCCCCAGCGCGCGCGCCTCGGCGGCCAGCGCCGCGGCCTCGGGCCCGGTCCCGGCGATGGTCAGACGTGCCGCCGGCCAGCGCGCGCGGATGCGCGCGAAGGCGCGCAGCGCGGTGGTGTTGTCGTAGATCGCCTCGAGGTTGCGGGTGACAACCAGGTGTGGGACCTCGGGGTGGCGCGCGGCGGCGGCGCGCGCGGCGAAGCGTTCGAGATCGACGATGTTGGGCACCACCTCGGCCTCCAGGCCGTAGGGCGCGAACACCGCGCGCAGATAGCCCGAGGGCACGGCGATGGCCGCGGCGCGACGCATCAGCGGCACCACCCAGCGCGCCTGGGCGCGCAGGAAGATCTGTGCCTCGCCGCCGCGATAGTTGATCACCGCCGGTAGCCCGCGGACACGGGCGATCAGCAGCGCCGGGGCGGCGAAGAGGTGCCAGGACCAGCCGGAGTTGGCCATCAGGTGCACCACCCCGCCACCGCCCATGGCGCGCCACAGTCGCCACAGATAGGGCAACAGGCGGAACAGTGCGCGCACCACCGGCAACCGTCCGGCCCAGGCCGGGCGGTAGGGGGCGTTGACCTGCACCAGCTCGACCGCCAGCCCCTCGGCGCGCAGCAGCTCGGCGAGCTGGCGGGTCTGGTTGGCCATGCCGCCGGCCGGCGGCGGCAGCGGCCCGATCAGGACGATGCGCGCGGGACAGTCGGCCCCGGACGGCTCAGTCATGGAGCCGCACGACCCGGTCGGGCTGGGCATCGAGCCACTCCTCGAGCGTCACCAGCACCCACAGCATCTTGCCGAAATAGGTCGCGTGCTCGGCCTCGTGGGCGCGGCGCAGCCGCTCGACATAGCCCGGCTGCAGCCAGCCGCGACGCTGGCTGTCGGCGAGACGATCGGAGACGCGCTCGCGCAGCGGTCCGTGCTCGCGCACCCAGACCCCGAACGGCAGGCCGAAGCCGTGCTTGCTCTTGTCGATGATGGCATCGGGCAGATAGCCCTTGAGCGCGCGCTTGAAGAACCAGCGCAGATAACCCCGGCGCACCTTCCAGTCCGGCGGCACCTCGCCGGAGAACTCGACCATGGCGTCGTCGATCAGCGGATAGCGCACCTCGACCCCGGCGGCGGCGGCCATCGCCGAGACCTTGCGCAGATCGTTGTCGGCGAGGGTGAACTTGAGGTCGAGATGGAGCATGCGATTGATGTAGCTGTCACTGGCCGCGCGATTGTAGGGATCGCGCAGCAGCGCAGCCGGCGCCTCGGGGTCGATCGCGGCGAGGAAATCGGCGGTGAACATCTCGGCGAGCGGCTGGCGGTGGACGAAGTTGTAGGACTCCATGCGCTCGGGCAGCGGGATGCGCGCCTGGCGCACATAGCTCTGCAGCTTGCGCCCGCCCCACCAGGCTCCCATCCCCGGCAGCGCGGCGAGCGGGTCTACCAACCCGCGGCGCAGCGGCGCCGGCAGCGCGGCGTAGAGCTCGAAGACGCCCTGCTTGGCGTAGCGCTCGTTGCCGCCGAAGATCTCGTCGCCGCCATCGCCGCCGAGCATCACCCGGTAGCCGTCCGCCGCGGCCAGGCGCGCGCAGTGATAGGCCGAGACCGCCGACTCGTTGGCGAAGGGTTCGTCGTAGGTGGTGGCGATCAGCGGGATGGTGGCGAGGACGTCGTCCGGGGTCAGGTAGTACTCGCGCGCGTCGAGCCCGAAGTGGCGGGCGGCGAGCCGCGCGTACTCCATCTCGTCGAAACCCTCGGCGGCGAAACCGATCGAATAGGTGCGCGCCGGCGTGCCCTGCAGCTCGGTGAGCACCCCGGCGACGGTGGAGCTGTCGGTGCCGCCGGAGAGGAAGGCGGCGACCGCGTCCTCGCCCCGGGCGCGCGTCATCGACTCGCGCAGCAGCCCGTGGAAACGCGCGCGCTGCGCGGCGAAGTCGTGGCGGGGCGCGTCGCGATAGGCCAGACGCCAGTAGAAACCGCGCGCCACCCCGCCGCAGGCGTCGATCTCGACCCACTCGGCCGGCAGCAGCTTCTCGACGCCGTGGAACACCGTCCCCGGCGCCGGCACCTGGTAGAAGTAGAGATAGTGAAACAGCCCCTGGGGCGAGAGCGCGGCGGCCACCTCGGGGTGGGCGGCGACCCGGTCGGCGCGGGTGGCGAAGACGGCGCCCTGAGGCCCGACGGCGAAGGCCAGGGAATGGATACCGAGCCGATCGATCGCCAGGGTCAGGGTGCGGCGGCGGCGATCGAGCACGGCCAGCGCGAAGGGTCCGTGCAGCTCACCGAGCAGCGCCCTGCCCCGCTCCTGCCAGCGCGCGAGCAGCGCGCGCGCGGTGACCGGAGCGGAATCATGCGCACTGCGTGGACGACCGACGATCAGCACAAGCAGGCCGTCCGACTCGGCCAGATCGGCCCCGGAGCGACCCGCAAACCCACCCTCGGCAACACAGCGCTGCGCCACCTCGGCGGCACTGCCCTCGAGCATGGTCGCAAGACTTCCCTGAATCTCCGCCACCGGCCGTTGCTCGGCCGGCATCCAACCGCAACACTGCTGCATGGTTCGATCCCTTCGCATCACCAGACCGCTTCACCCCGAATCCCCAGTCACGCCGCAACCGGCGTCACGGGGATGATGGCCGAAGCCTACTGCCCTGGCCTCGTCCTTGGCAAACGCAGCGTGCTCAGGCGGGCCGCACGCGCAGCGCCTGCAACCGGGCATGGATGCTCTCGTGCACCGACAGCAGCGCCGGGATCACCAGCAACACCAACAGGGTCGCGAAGGCCAGACCGAAGGCGATCGAGGTCGCCATCGGGATCAGGAACTGGGCCTGAACCGAGGTCTCGAAGAGCAGTGGCATCAGCCCGGCGACCGTGGTCAGACTGGTCAGCAACACCGCGCGCAGACGCTGACAGGCAGCCTCGACCAGGGCGTCCTGGCGCCCCAGCCCCTGGTCGATCAACTGCTGATAGAACTTCACCAGGATGATCGAATCGTTGATCACGATCCCGGAGAGGCCGAACATGCCGAACAGCGACAGGATGGTGACGTCGATGTCGATCAACCAGTGCCCGAACAGCGCCCCGGTCAGACCGAAGGGGATGGCGGCCATCACCACCAGCGGCCAGCCGTAGGAGGCGAACACCCAAGCGAGGATGATATAGATCAGGATCAGCCCGAGCAGCAGGCCCTTGCGCATGTCCCCCAGGGTCTCGCGCTGATCGGCCGAGCGTCCCTCGAACGAGTAGCTGATACCGTGGAGACGCTGCAGCTCGGGCAAGGGCCCGGCAGCGAGCGACTCGAGCACCGCGCCGACCTCGCTGACCTCGGAGTCGACATCGGCCGAGACCTCGACGGCGAGCTTGCCGCCGGCATGACGCAGGATCTCGAAGCCACGGCGCGAATCCCACTCGGCCACCGCGCTCAGCGGCACCGCCGAACCGTCGGGCAGACGCACGTTGAAGCGATAGAGCGCGCCGAGCTGGTCGCGCTCGGCGCGCGGCAACCGCACCCGCACCTCGACCTCGTCGGCGCCGTCCTGGAAGATCTGTACCAGCTGGCCGTCGAAGGCGTTGCGCAGCTGGCGCCCCAGGTCCTCGACGGTCAGCCCCAGCGCCTCGCCCGCCGGCGAGAGCCGATAGATGATCTGCTCGCGCCCATAGGCCATGTCGTCCTCCACCTCACCGACCCCGGGCATGCCCTTGAGCGCCTCGGAGAGCGCCAGCGCGGCCTCCTTGAGGGTCTCGGCCTCGGCACCGTTGAGACGCACCGTGAGATCACGCCCCGGCGGTCCGGCCCGGCGCGAGGTGATGGTGAAGGACTCCAGCCCCGGCGGCTGCTCGATGCGCGCGCGCCAGGCGCGGATGAACTCGGCGTTGCGCACCGTGCGCGCATCGGTCGGGGTGAGCTCGACGCGCAGCCCGCCGAGCTGATCGGCGGTCGAGCCGGCGCTCTCGGGCTTGCTGCCGTGCAGCGCGATGGCCAGGTTGACCAGCCGCCCCTGATCGAAGCTCGCCTCGGTCTCGCGCAGGGTGTGGTCGAGATGTTCGAGGAAGTCATCGACGCGCGCGCGCGGCGTGCCGGCGACGAAGGTCACATTGGCATTGATGATCTGACTCTCGGGCGTGGGGAAGAAGACGAAGGTCATGCGCCCCCCGGCGAGCAGGCCGACGGCGATCATCAACAGCGCCACCGCCGCGCTGATGGTGGCGAAGCGGTGCTCCACGGCGTGCGTCACCAGCGGGCGGAAGAACTCGTCGCGCAGCCGCTCGAAGCCGCGGTCGAGACGCGCGCGCAACGACCCCGGCTGGGTGCGATGGGCGTGGACGAAGGCCCCGCGCAGGTGCCCGGGCAGCACCAGCATGCTCTCGAGCAGCGAGGAGAGGATCACCGCCACCACCACCAGCGGGATGGCGCCGAGGATGTTGCCGATGATCCCGCCAACGAGCATCAGCGGCAGGAAGGCGGCGATGGTGGTCAACGACGAGGCGAGCACCGGGGCGAGCATCCGCCGCACCCCGCCCTCGGCGGCGAGCAGCGGATCCTCGCCCATCTGGTGATGGGCCTGGGCGTCCTCGCCGACGACGATGGCATCGTCGACGATGATGCCGAGCGCCATGATCAGCGCGAACAGGCTCATCATGTTGATGCTGCCGCCGGCGAGATAGAGGATGAACAGGGTCGCCATGAAGGAGACCGGGATGCCCCAGGCGACCCAGAAGGCCACCCGTCCGCTGAGAAACAGGAAGAGGATGGCCACCACCAGGATCAAGCCCCCGGCGCCGTTGCTCACCAACAGCATGATGCGGTCGCGGATCAACTGCCAGGCGGCGTCGTAGACCACCAGCTCGACCCCGGGCGAGAGCGTCGGGCGGGTGTCGGCGAGCCACTGGTCGAGCACCCGCGCCGCCTCCAGCGAATTGCCGAGCTCGGCGCGCTGCAGCACCATCTCCACCGCCGGACGGCCATCGACGGTGAGCAGCAGCTGACCGTCGCGCGGCACCCGCTCGATCTCGGAGACATCGCCGAGATCGATCTGCAGCACCTCCTCGGTCACCACCGGCAGGTCGGCGAACTCCAGCGGATCGCGCCGCTTGTCGAGGCTGCGCAGCTCGCGCGCGGCCTCGGCGCGACCGACCTGACCGGCCGGCAGATCGCGGCTGAAGGCGGCCACCCGATCGCCGATCTGCCCCAGGCTCAGGCCGAGCTGCTCGAGACGCTGGTGGTCGACCGCGATGCTGATCTCCTCCTCCGGCAACCCGCGGATGTCGACCTTGTCGATCCCGCGATCGAGCAGCTCGGACTCGAAGCGGCGCACCAGATGACGCAGCTCCTCGGGGCGATCCGGGCCACTCACCAGCAGCCGCGCCACGGTCTCGTAGCGGGTGGCGAGCGCCACCTCGGGCTTCTCGGCGTCCTGCGGCAGGTTGCGGAAGTTGTCGACCAGCCGCCTGACCTGATCGAGCGCGAGCAGCGGGTCGGTGTCCTCGTCGAACTCCAGGGTGATCGCCGAGATCCCCTGCGAGGAGGTCGAGGTCAGGTCACTGAGTCCGTCGACGCTACGCAGACGCTGCTCGAGCGGGTTGGTGATGCCATCCTCGACGTCCTCGGCACTGGCCCCGGTCCACACCACCCGGACGCTGACGATGTCGAGATCAAAGTTGGGGAAGAACTGGATGTTGAGCCGATCGAGGGCGAAGATGCCGCTGAGGATCATCATCACCATCAGCAGGTTGGCCGCGACCTTGTGGTGTGCAAACAGCCCGATCAGGTCGCTGCGATGTCCCGTTGCCCGACGCGCCCGGCTCACTGATGCGCCTCCACCCGCAGCCCGTCGACGGCGTTGGGCATGTGGGTGACCACCAGCTGGTCACCGGAGACGAGTTCGGGCGCCGCGACCAGCAGCCGTTCCTCGCCATCGGGCGCGAACCAGCTCCCCAGGGTGCGCACCGCGACCGCGCGCATCCGCCCGTCGACGAAGGTATAGACCCGGTTGCCGCCGTAGACCGCGGCGAAGGGCACCGCCACCACCGACTCGCGCAACGGACGCTCCAGGCGCAGCGTGAGCATCTGACCAATACGTAACCACTCGGCCCCTTCGGTGAGGGTGAAGAGCCCGTCGATGCCGCTCGGATCGGCCTCGCCGGCGAGCCGCTCGAGCACCAGCCCGACACGACCGCCATCGACCAGCGCCGAGGCCGGCAAGGAGCCGGCGTTGCGCAGCGCGGCGGCAAGCTCGGCCTGATAGGGCGCGGGGATGCGGGCGCGCACCTCGAGCCCGGCGAGCGGATAGAGCGAGAGCAGCACCTCGTCGGTCTTGACCTGATCGCCCACAGCGACCTCCACCGCGCTGACCACCCCGGCGTAAGGCGCGACCACGCGCGAGCGGGCGAACGCCAGTCGCGCCTCCTCGTACTCGGCACGGGCCTGTTGCAACCGCGCCTCGAGGGCGCGCCGGCGCGCCGGGTAGTCGGCGATGCGCATGCTGCGTTCGCTCACCGCCAGACGCTGACGGGCCAGGTCCTGTTCGGCGATGTCGAGGTCGTTCTGCGAGCCGACCTGACGGCGGGTGAGGCTCTTGGCGCGTGCCACCGCGTCCTCGGAGAGTTCGAGCAGGCGGCGCTCCTGTTCGAGCGCCGCCTGATCGCTCTCCTGACCGTTGCGCTCGCTCTCGAGCTGGGCCTCGAGCTCGGCGACCTGGGCGCCGGTGCGGGCGAGCGCCGGCACCAGATCGCGCGGATCGAGTTCGAGCAGCAGCTGGCCGGGCACCACCCGCTCACCCTCGCGCACCAGCACCCGCGCCACCCGCGCCGAGGCCGAGGCCGCCGCGCGCAGCAGGTCGGGGTTCTCGACCTGGCCGTAGAGTTCGAGCATCGGCGCCAGCGCACGCGGTTCGAGCGGCTCCAGCGCCACCCGCCAGACCCGCTCGCGGGTCTCGGTGACCGGGCGATCGGGGCGGGTTTGCTTGAGATACTGGAAGACACCGAAACCGACGGCGAGGATCAGGACGGGCAGCAACAACTTGAGCAGACGATTCACGGTGTCCCTTGGTCGATTGAGCTGGGGTTGGATGCGCCGTCATCGGCGCCCGGGGCGACGATGACCAGGCCGGCGGGCGGTCTCACCCCCGGGAGGGGCATTGTGCCGAGGCGCAGGCCACCCTGCTACGGCAAATGTGGTGGATGCCATTTGTTTCCACGATTACCGCCACCGCCACCAGATCAGGGCAGCGGTGGGCGGAAACAACGCCAGGACGGCAGCGAGATCAGTCCGCGGCCGAGTCGG
This sequence comes from Marichromatium sp. AB31, assembly GCF_003718685.1. NCBI lineage: Bacteria > Pseudomonadati > Pseudomonadota > Gammaproteobacteria > Chromatiales > Chromatiaceae > Marichromatium > Marichromatium sp. AB31. The sequence goes on from NZ_RHFI01000008.1 coordinate 84,962, forward strand.
CGACCACGGCAACCACCGCGGCGCAAAGCGCCTCGAGCTCCTCGGTCGTGATCACGAAGGGGGGCATCAGATAGATCAGCCGACCGAACGGACGGACCCAGACGCCACGCTCGACGAAGCGACGCTGGATCTCGCGCATCGCCACCGGCTCGGTCATCTCGACCACACCGATCGCGCCCAGCACCCGCACCTCGGCCACCCCGGGCAGCGCGCGCGCCGGCGCCAGACCACGCTCGAGCCCGGCAGCGATGGCCGCCACCCGGCCCAGCCAGTCGTCCTCGAGCAGCAGCCCGAGGCTGGCGTTGGCCACCGCGCAGGCAAGCGGATTGCCCATGAAGGTCGGTCCGTGCATGAAGGCGCCGGGCTCGGCCCCGGAGATGGTATCGGCCACGCGCGTGCTGGCGAGGGTGGCGGCGAGCGTCATGTAGCCGCCGGTCAGTGCCTTGCCGACGGTCATGATGTCCGGGGCGATGCCGGCGTGCTCGCAGGCAAACAGCCGCCCGGTGCGCCCGAAGCCGGTGGCGATCTCGTCGGCGATCAGCAGCACCTCGAAGCGATCGCACAGCGCTCGCACCTGCGCCAGGTAGTCGGCGCTGTAGAAGCGCATGCCGCCGGCGCCCTGGACGATGGGTTCGAGGATCACCGCGGCCAGCTCGTGCTGGTGGCGCTCGATCAGCGTGGCGAACTCGGCGATCGCCGCCGGCGTGCAGGGCTCGCCGTAGCGACACTCGGGCGCCGGGGCGAAGACCTGCTGCGGCAGGGTGGCGCTGAACAGGTGGTGCATCCCGGTGACCGGATCGCACACCGACATGGCGTTGAAGGTATCGCCGTGATAACCGCGACGGATGGTCATCAGGCGATGGCGCTCGGGGCGACCGGCGGCCTGCCAGAACTGCAGCGCCATCTTGATCGCCACCTCCACCGAGACCGAGCCCGAATCGCAGAGGAAGACGTGTTGCAGCGGCTCCGGGGTGATCGCCACCAGCCGCTCGACGAGCTGCGCCGCCGGCTCGTGGGTGAGTCCGCCGAACATCACGTGCGCCATGCGCTCGAGCTGATCGCGCGCGGCTTGGTTGAGCACCGGGTGGTTGTAGCCGTGGATCGCGCACCACCAGGAGGACATGCCGTCGATCAGCTCGCGCCCGTCGCTCAGCTCGATGCGGCAGCCGCGCGCGGCGCGCACCGGATAGACCGGGTCGCGATCGCGGGTGGAGGTATAGGGGTGCCAGGCATGGGCCTGATCGATGGCGAGGATGTCGTTGGCTTGCATGGTTGGTCGATCGCACGGGCCGCCTTGGATGGGATGAAGGACACACCGCCCGCGCGCGGCCCTGCTCGCAGACGGGATGAAGCCATGACATGTCGGCTACATGTCGGCGCGACTGTCGATCCGACTGGTGGCGACGCCGGAGAGGATCTCCTTGATGATCTCGCGACAGGCCGCCTCGCGGTCGCAGTCGCGACCGCGGCGCGCGGCCTGGAAGAAGCGCGCGAGCTCACGCTGCTGCGACTGGGTGAGCTCCTCGGAGAAGCCACGGCGCACCGCGACGCGCTCGGGGACCTTGTTCGCCGCCTCCTCGTCGGCGGCCTGACGACCATGCGCCCAGTTCATCGCCCGCGCGCTGTAGAGCACGATGCGATCGAGCAGCACGAAGGGGAAGCGCGGGTCGGAGACCGGCCCCATGGTGAAGCGCTGGGTGCCGGGGGCGCGCTCGATATCGAGCTTGGCCAGCGCCTTGCCGCCGACCAGTCCGAGCACGCCGCCGGTGAAGGCGCCGATCAGCGCCCCGGCGCCGAGCGAGTGACCGGCGGCGGCGAGATCGACGGTGGCCCCGGAGGCGGCGCCGGCGGCGACCCCGACCATCGCCAGTTGACGCCGCGACAGCCCCAGTGCCTGACCGACCTCGTCGGAGAACAGATCCTGGTTGAGGATGGAGTCCGGCGGCAGGTTCCAGACATGATGGCGGAAGTTGGCGCGGACATGCTCCTGGGCGTCGAGTTCGAGCTGGCGCAGCCCCTGCTCGAACTCGGCGGCGACCTCGTCGCGGATACGCTCGCGCCCGGTCTTGAACACCAGCTTGCCGTTCTTCACGGTACGGGTCACGCGATAGGTGAGCGCATCCTTGAGCAACTGCAGGATGGTGTTGACCGCCTGGTCGGTGCGCCGCTCCCAGTCGCAGGCGAAGGCGTCGATCGCCTCCTCGACGCGTTCCTCCCAGCGCTGATCGATGCTCTTGAGCGCCTCGAGCAGCTTGATGCGCTCGCTGTAGGTGGCGCGGTGGGCATTGAACTCGCGCACCGAGTTGAACGCCTTGCTCAGCGCGTCCTGCCACTGCGCCATGTGGCGATCCTGGTTGGTGAGGTTGTTGAGGATCGCCATGCGCGGACGGCCGGTGAGACGCAGCAGCTCGATCTCGACCCGGTCCTTCTCCTTGATGCGCTTGGAGCCGTCGACCACCAGGATGATGCCCGCGCCCTCGGCCACCGGCTGCAGCAGGGCGCAGTCGTGGGCGAACAGCGGGTCGCGCTGATGGGTGTCGACGAAGGCGCGCGCCAGATCGCCCACCGACTCGTTGGCCTGGAACCACTCGAGGATGGCGTTGGGGTTCTGGAAGCCCGGGGTGTCGATGAACTCGACCACCGTGCGGCCATCGATGATCACCGGGTAGCTGGTCGACTCGGTGGTGGTGCCGGCGCGCTTGTCGATCGCGATCCGGTCGTTCTCGGTGAGGGTGGCGACCACCGAGGACTTGCCCGCGTTGGGGTGTCCCATGATCGCCAGGCGTGGGATCTTCACCGCCATCAATCTTCTCCATCCTGCGGCTGCGGCGCCAGCATCTCGAGACGCAGATAGGGGTCGGCCATCTGCTCGATCTTGCGCTGCCAGTCGGTGTAATCGAAGGTGCTGAGCGGCGGCAGGCGGTCCTCGTCCTCGGGGTCGCCGACCAGCGCGAGCAGCATCTGTGCCTGGGTGCCGGCGGCGGCGCGCAGCTCGCGCAGGAACACCAGGTTCTCGGTGATCGGCGGCTGCGAGCCGTCCTGGATGATGGCGATGCGCGCCGGCGGCGCCTCCCAGGCCCCGTCGGTCACCAGGGCGAGCGCCTCCTCGGTCATCTGGCTGCCGGCGCCGAAGGGCGCCCGGGCGCCGATCCGCCACCCGGTGTGCTGCGCGAGCAGCGCGGCCAGTCGCGGCTGATCCTCGGGCTCGAGCACGTCGTCGATGTCGACATGGATCAGCAGCAGACAGCCGTCGGGGGCGAAACGCGGCCCAGCGCCTGAGGCCACCGGTACCACAGGTTCGGGCTCGGGCTCGGGCTCGGGCTCGGGCTCAGGCTCAGGCTCAGGCTCAGGCTCAGGCTCAGGCTCAGGCTCAGGCTCAGGCTCAGGTTGGGGTGTCGACTCGGGCTCGGGTTCCGACACGCGTTCCGCTTCTGACGTGGGCTCTGCGGCCGACTCGACGAGCGTCGCGGCCTGCGTCTGCAGGGGCTCGGGCGCTCCTTCGGGCTCGGCGGTCGTCTTCTCCGCCTCCGGCTCGGTCTCGCCCTCGGTCACCTCCACCCCTTGCTCGGATTCCGGCTCGGCGACGGACTCGGGCGCCGCGGTCGAGCGCGCCTGATCCACCGACGAGACGGCGTCGGACACGATCGACGATTGCGACGCCGCCGCGACCGACGGCTCGGCGGGCTCGGTCCTCGACGCGGCCTCCGGATCGGGCTCGATGAGACGCTCGGCCCCGGTATCGCCAACCCTCTCCTGCCCCTCTCCCGACTCAGATGCCGCGTGCGGCTCGGGCTCGGGCTCGGGCTCGGGTTCCGGTTCTGACGCAGGCTCCACGACCGGCTCGACCGCCGGCCGCGGGGGCTCGGGCACTCCCTCGGGTTCGGCGGCCGCCGGCGCCGCCTTCGGCTCGGCCTCGGGCTCGGTGACGGGCTCGGACGCCGAGGTCCGGTCCTCGACCGGGGGCTCGGCGACCTGCTCGAACACCGGCGGGGTCGCTCGGGGCCCAGGCGTCCCCGCCGCAGTCTCGGCGGTCGAATCCGCCGCCGCGACCTCGCCCACGGACGGTGCCGCGCTCGGGACGGGCGGCGTCACCGGCATGGTCGGGACCGCAGGGACCGCCGGTCGAGCGGCGGTCTCTGGCGCCGACCGAATGGCGGCTGGCGGGGTCGAGGTCTCGTCCACCGGGGTCGATTGCGGCGGCACCGGAGCGCGCCGCTGCACCTGATCGCGCCAGGGCCGGGCGACGTGCAGCGGCACCTTGGCGCGCGGCTCACCCGCCTCCTTGGGCTTGCGCTCGCCGGGGGCAACCGGCGCCGGGATGTGCATCTCGGCTCCGCCCTCGCCGCCGACCCCGGTGAAGTCGAGCCGGGGGTTGAGCATCCGCGCATAGAGCGCCTGGGTACGGCCATGGGTGAAGGGCAGCCGCTCCAGCGACAGCCGCAGGACCAGGCGCGAGGCCCAGTAGAGCAGCAGCCGCGGCAGCAGCCCGTAGGAGATTACCGCCAGCACCAGGAACCAGCGCCAGGAGCGCAGGTGCTCGGGGTCGGGCCGGGCCACCGAGGACATCGCCCATTGTTCGAGATAGATCCGCGAGCCCTCGATCTGCTCCAGGGTCGGATAGCCGACGCCCTCGCCGAACAGCCAGCCCCAGGGGGTGGCGATCAGCCGTGCGAGGTCGTGGATGGTCTGCGGGTGTACGGCGAGCGCCGAGCCCCAGCCGAAGGCGATGTCGGTGAACCACTCGAGCATCACCGTGGTGAGGATCACCCCGAGGTTGAAGGCCACCCCGAAGAGCTGGGCCGGGATCAGCAGCGGCAGGTAGGCGATCGGACCGTAGAGCGCATACTGCGCGCGCAGCAGCCCCTGCGTGGACTGGGCGCGCTCGCGCACCTCCTCGGTGCTGTGCGCCAGGCGCTGGTGCTGCAACCAGCCCGCGCCCTTGCTGAGCAGGGGCTGGATGAGACGGGTCAGCAGCGAGAGGTCCTGGCCGATCGCCGCGCCGGTGCGCACCCGGCGCGTCACCCAGGTCGAGACCAGGGCGACGACCAGGGCGAACTGTACGAACACCAGCAGGAACAGGTACCAGGTGACGCTGACCGGCTGCAGCCCGTCGTAGTTGAGCAGCGCCGAGGCCACCGCCACGCCGAGCAGGAAGCCGGCGCCGCCGAGCAACAGGTTGCCCAGTCGCTGCGCCGAGGCGAAGGCCGCGCCGGGCAGCAGCGCGCCCATGCCGGCTGGCTCGCGCGCGCGACGCTCGGCGAGCCAGCGACGCAGGCTGGCGCGACGGTGTTCCTGGGTGTGGGGCGCGGCGCCGTCGAGAGGCGCCTGGATGTGTTCGAGATAGAGCGCGCGATCGCGCTCGGTGAGACGCTGACGGGCGGCGGGCTCGTCGCGCAGCGCGCGCTCGTCGGCGTCGAGATAGTATTCGAGGTCGATCAGGTCCGGGACGTCCCAGCGCGCAGCGGCGTCCGGGGTGTGATCGGCCGGGGATTCGCTTGGGTGATGTCGGAGATCCATGGGCTCAGACTGCCGCTCCGTAGTCCAACCGGCTACTCTACGTCGGTTGCGCGGCGAGATCCATACAGGGGGTGCCCCATGCACCGCCTCGGCGGAGCGTCTCCGATCCCGCCACCGGGAGCGGATCATAACCCGTGCGCGCCATGCCCGTCATATCCTTGACGGGCATGGCGCGCCGATCAGGCGACCTCGGCCCGGGCCAGCGCGGCGCGGTTGAGCGCCTGGAGCACGGCGCGCAGCGAGGCGGTCACGGTATCGCGATCGGTCGCCACGCCGCTGATCGGCACGCCGTCGACCTCGAGCTGGACATAGGCCACCGCCTCGGCCTCGGTGCCGCCGTCGAGCGCGTGCTCCTGATAATCCCGCACCCGCAGGCTGCGGTCGAAGCGTCGCGCGCAGGCATCGACGAAGGCAGCGATGGTGCCCTCGCCCTCGCCGCACCAGCGCTGCTCGCCCTCGCCGGCGTCGATCCGTGCCTCGACGCGGTCGTGGCCGGGATGGTCGAGCTGATAGCCGATCAACCGCGCCGGGCCCTGTTCGCGCAGATAGTGCTCGCGAAACAGCGCGTAGAGGGTGGCGGCGGCGAGCGCCCCGCCGTGGCGCTCGCTCTCGCGCTGCACCACTTGGGCGAACTCGACCTGCAACCAGCGCGGCAGGCGCAAGCCGTAGTCCTGTTCGAGCACGAAGGCCACCCCGCCCTTGCCCGACTGGCTGTTGACGCGGATCACCGCGCGGTAGTCACGGCCCAGATCCTGCGGGTCGATCGGCAGATAGGCGACGTCCCAGGGCGCGTCGGGGCGCTGCCGGGCGAGACACTTGCGGATCGCGTCCTGATGGCTGCCGGAGAAGGCGGTATAGACCAGCTCGCCGAACCAGGGGTGACGCGGATGGACCGGCAACCCGGTGCACTCGGTGCAGACGGCGACGATCTCGGCCGGGTCGGAGAGGTCGAGTTCGGGATCGATGCCCTGGCTGTAGAGGTTCATCGCCAGGGTCAGCAGATCGGCGTTGCCGGTGCGCTCGCCGTTGCCGAACAAGGTGCCCTCGACGCGATCGGCGCCGGCGAGCAGCGCCAACTCGGCGGCGGCCACGCCACCACCGCGGTCGTTGTGCGGGTGCACCGAGAGCACCACCGCCTCGCGTCGCGAGAGCCGGGTGGAGATGTACTCGACCTGATCGGCGAAGACGTTGGGGCTGGCGACCTCGACGGTGGCCGGCAGGTTGATGATGCAGGGGCGATCGACCGTCGGCGCCCACTCGGCGAGCACCGCCTCGCACACCTCCAGGGCGTAGTCGGGCTCGGTGGCGGTGAAGCTCTCCGGCGAGTACTCGAAGGTCCAGCGCGTCTCGGGGTGACGCGACGCGGCCTCGCGCAACAGCCGCGCGCCGTTGCGGGCGATCTCGATCACCCCGGCGCGGTCGCGACCGAAGACGCGCTCGCGCTGTACCGGCGAGGTCGAGTTGTAGACATGGACGATCGCCCGCGGTGCGCCGGCGAGCGCCGCGAAGGTGCGCTCGACCAGCGCCTCGCGCGCCTGCACCAACACCTGGACGGTGACGTCCTCGGGGATCTCGTCGTGTTCGATCAACCAGCGCACGAAGTCGTAATCGGGCTGGCTGGCGGCCGGGAAACCGACCTCGATCTCCTTGAAGCCGAGCTTGACCAGCAATCGCCACAACCGCTGCTTGTGCGCGACATCCATCGGCTCGAGCAGTGCCTGGTTGCCGTCGCGCAGATCGACGCTGGCCCAGCGCGGGGCCTGTTCGACGGTGCGGTTCGGCCACTGGCGGTCGGGCATGGCCATCGCCGGGGACGGCCGGTAGCGGCGATGATCAAAGCGGGTCATGCGCTCTACTCCTTGGCGGGGATGCCCCGCCGCTGACACGCGGCGGGGCGGGACGCGGGCCGTGCGACGACGACCCGCGAATGAATCGGGGCCGGTCTTTCCCGGCAGTCAACCCTGAGGGCCTGTGAAGTGACGACCTCGCGCTGTCGTCGCGCAGAGACATGGCGAGCGTCGTCTCCTGTGCCTGGTCCCGGTAAGGACCCTCGGCCGCTCTCGTCCTGGTTGGGACATCGAGCCTGTTTCGGCGCGCGCCTGGTAGGCGTCTGCCGGTGGTTGGCGGCTGGTTGGCCGACGGTTGTAAGTCTACGCCGGAGGCTCAGGCAGAGGATTGCGAATTCGCGCCGCAAAAGCGCGTTTCGCGCAATAAAATGCCAACTCTGAAAACATCCAGACAACTGAAGACGCAACCGCGGAGCCTTGATGAAACTCGATCGCTATGACCGCCGGATCCTCGCCGAACTACAGGACAACGGACGCATCAGCAACCAGGACCTCGCCGAGCGGGTCGGGCTCTCACCCTCGCCCTGTCTGCGTCGGGTACGCGCGCTCGAGGCCGCGGGCATCATCACCGGCCATCGCACCCTGGTCTCGCCCCAGGCGCTCGGGCTCAACCTGCTGGTGATCATCAGCATCTCGATGGATCGCCACACCCCGGAGCGCTTCGAGCGCTTCGAGCGGGCGGTGGCGGCGATGCCCGAGGTCCTGGAGTGTCTGCTGATCACCGGGCGCGACGCCGATTACCAGCTCAAGGTGATCGTCCCCGACATGGAGGCTTATCAGGCACTGTTGATCGAGCGTATCACCCGTATCGAGGGGGTCTCCGGGGTGCACTCGAGCTTCGTGCTGCGGCGGGTGTTCGAACGTACCCAACTGCCGGTGGATTGAGCGCGCGCAAAATCCCTACATTTTCCGCTGTTCGAATGGACGCCAAGGCCGATAACAAGGCATGGTCCGTGCTGCATCAACGACAAGGCAGCGCGCGCGCCGTCGCGATCACAGCGACGGCCCCGCGCCGGATCCGGGCTCAGCCGCGCCGAGCGGGCTGACCACCCAGTCAGCATCCACGCAACGAGCAGATATCATGTGTAACGAAACATCGAGCAGAGGCACCCATTCCTGGCCGCTCGAGCCGCTTTCGCGACGCAGCGCCGGCCTGACAGCCCTGTCATTGCATGACGAGAATGTCCGTTTCGCCACAACCCGCGGGGTGAGCGAACACAACCGCACCGCCAACTTCGTCCCCGGCTATCTCGACAGCACCAGCGGCGAGTGGGTGCTGTCGCGGTTCCGTGACGGCTCCCCGGCGCCGGTGCATGTGCTCGACGGCCTGCCGCCGACCTGGGTGGCGCGCCGCGATGCCGCCGGCAACGTGGTACAGACCCGTCCCGGGATCGTCTCGGGGTTCGTTCGCGACGGGCTCTTCTACACCCGCGAGGAGGCCATGCTGGCGCTGTGCTGAGAGCAGCGCCCCGAACTCAGCGACGCGCCTCGCGGACGGCCTGCTCGGTGAGGGCGTGGCCGAGCTCGATCAACTCGCTGGCGCGGTGGAACTCGTGCGCGGCACAGGTATCGCGCGGCACATCGATCACCACGTCGGGGCGATAGGCGGCCAGCTGCACCGCGGCGATACTGTTCTGCATGGTCTCGAAGGAGCGGTTCATCAGCTCGAACATCCCCAGCTTGTCCTCGTCCTCGCGGGCGAGATCGAGTCCGATGGCGTCGAGAAACTGGCGAATCCGTTGCTCGTAACCGATCTCGGCAGGGGGCGTGGCCGAGGCCGCGGCATCATTCCGGCGCTCGACCCGGGGGCGTGGCGCCTCGGGGATGGGCTGGGCATTGAGGTTGACCGCGATGGTCAGGTCGGTGAGGTCGCGAAAGGTCGGGGCGATCGGCACCGGATTGAGCAATCCGCCATCGACCAGGGTCTTGCCCAGATAGCAGTGCGGGCGGAACACACCGGGGATCGAGATCGAGGCGCGGATGGCGTCGAACAGCGCGCCGCGCGAGATCCACACCTCGCGCTGGCGGTCGAGGTCGGTGGCCACCGCGGTGAAGACGATCGGCAGATCCTCGATGGCGAAGTCACCGACCATCGCCCGCAGGGTGTCCATGATGCGGTTGCCCTTGATCAGCCCGTCGCCGCTGAAGGCGAAGTCGAGGAAGCGCAGCACGTCGGGACGGCGCAGCGCACACACCCAATGCTTGTAGGCGTCGAGCTCGCCGGCGGCGTGGATGCCTCCGACCAGCGCACCCATCGAGGCGCCGCTGATCGAGGCGATCCGATAACCATGGGCATTCAGCCACTCGATCACGCCGATGTGGACCAGCCCGCGCGCGCCACCGCTGCCGAGCACCAGGGAGACGAGTTGTCCCGACACCGCGGTTACCCCCGGGCGCTCACTGGCGCCGCCGCGCGCGACGCTGACGCAGACGGATCTGGGTCCATGCCGGACCCGAGAGCGCATAGCTGACCGACATCACAAACAGCACCAGCGGCGGGTTGATGTAGACCACCGCGAAGCTGAGCATGATGACCACGGCGAGCAGGAAGGGCACGCGCCCCTGCAGATTGACCTGCTTGAAGCTCTGATAGCGGAAATTGCTCACCATCAACAGGCCGGCCCCGGCGGTGAGCAGCGCGGCGAGCCATGACAGACTCGCCCCATCGACCCCCAGGTCGGTGCCCAGCCACACACCAGTGGCGATGATCGAGGCCGCCGCCGGACTCGCCAGCCCCTGGAAGTAGCGCTTGTCGGCGATCCCGACCTGGGTATTGAAACGCGCCAGCCGCAGCGCGGCGGCGGCGGTATAGACGAAGGCGGCGAGCCAGCCGACCTTGCCCAGCCCGGAGAGCGCCCAGTGATAGGCGACCAGCGCCGGGGCGACGCCGAAGGCGACCATGTCCGAGAGGCTGTCGTACTCGGCGCCGAAATCGGTCTGGGTATGGGTCAGTCGCGCGATGCGCCCGTCGAAACCATCGAGCACCATGGCCGCGAGCACCGCCAGCGCAGCGGCTTCGAAACGCCCATGGGTGGCCGAGAGCACGGCATAGAAGCCCGCGAACAGCGCGGCAGTGGTGAACAGGTTGGGCAGCAGATAGATGCCGCGGGCCCGTTTGCGGGATGCGAGCGTTTCGTCCATAGTCTCCTTTGTCTGGATGCGCAGCAGGACTTGCACTGGCGCGAGTATAGCCGGGAGCCGACCCCGTCCGAAAGCGAGGAGCGGCACGCGCATCCGGGTGCGATCATCCGGGGACAGACACCGAACGCGCTCGAATCCACGCACCGTCGCCAGACGGACGGAGGGGACATGAGCCTGCATCGACCCAAACCGCCGCTGCCCAGTGACGACACCCGCTGGAAGCTGGTCAACGCCACCATGCGCCGCAACGGCTATGCCGATCACGCCCTGATCGAGACCCTGCACAGCGTCCAGGACGCCTTCGGCTTTCTCGACGAGACCGCGCTCAGGTTCGTCGCCGCCTCGCTCGACGTCCCGTTGAGCAAGGTCTTCGGTGTCGCCACCTTCTATCATCTGTTCCGACTCAAGCCCAAGGGACGTCACACCTGTGTGGTGTGCACCGGCACCGCCTGCTATATCAAGGGGGCGGGCGTGCTGGTCGATGCGCTGCGCGCGCACCACCAGGTCGAGCCCGGCGAGACCACCGCCGACGGCGCGCTCTCGGTGCTCACCGCGCGCTGTGTCGGCGCCTGCGGACTGGCCCCGGCGGCGGTGGTCGACGGCGAGGTCGTCGGCAAGCTCGCCCCGGAAGCACTGCTCGAACGGCTCGATCAGCTCGAACACGCGAAGACCGCACCAGCGCCGCCACCACGCGCCCGCGCGCCGGCCTGAGGCGGCGGCCTCAGCACAGGGGGCGGCGGGCACCGTCAGGCGCCACCGACCAGTCAGCCACCGAGATAGCCAACCTCAAGAGGAGAGCGGGACCGGGGCTTGCCAACGAGCCGTGCTATCCCACCCGGCCACAGCCGGGCTCCCCGCGACAGAGCGATGCATCTGGACGACCTCGCCGAACAGGCCGCCACCATCCGCGCCCGCGGCGCGGAGACCGAACACGAGATCCGGGTGTGCATGGCCGCGAGCTGTCAGTCCTCGGGCTCCGGCCAGGTGCTCGATGCGCTGCGTGCCGGGGTCGAGCCGCAGACCCAGAGCTGTCGGGTCAAGGGGGTCGGGTGCATGGGGCTGTGCTCGGCCGGTCCGCTGGTCGCGGTGGCCGCACCCGGCGACACGCTGAACGCCTCGCGCCTCTATCGCGACGTCGCCCCCACCGACGCCCCGGCGATCCTCGACAACCTCGGCAACCCTGAGCCCATCGAGCGGCTGCACTGCCCCACCGACCAGCCCTTCTTCACCGCCCAGCATCGCATCGTGCTCGAACACTCGGGCCGGATCGACCCCGACAGCCTCGACGACGCCATCGCCGTCGGCGGCTACAGCGCCCTGGTGCGCGCGCTCACCGAGCTGACCCCGGCCGAGGTGCTCCGCGAGGTCACCAGCAGCGGCCTGCGCGGTCGCGGCGGCGGCGGCTACCCGACCGGACTGAAGTGGTCGACGGTGGCGAAGATGCCGGGCGGGCAGAAATATGTCGTGTGCAACGCCGACGAGGGCGACCCCGGCGCCTTCATGGATCGCGCGGTGCTCGAGTCAGACCCCCATCGGGTGATCGAGGGCATGGCCATCGCCGGCTATGCCGTCGGCGCGAGCAAGGGCTATGTCTATGTCCGCGCCGAGTACCCGCTGGCCGTCGAGCGGCTCACCAACGCCATCCGCAAGGCCAAGCGCGCCGGCTTCCTCGGCAGCCAGATCGCCGACACCCAGTTCGGCTTCGAGATCGAGCTCCGTCTCGGCGCCGGCGCCTTCGTCTGCGGCGAGGAGACCGCGCTGATGGCCTCGATCCAGGGGCTGCGCGGCCAGCCACGGCCACGCCCGCCCTACCCCGCCGAGGCCGGGCTGTGGGGCTGTCCGACGCTGATCAACAACGTCGAGACCTTCGCCAACATCGCCCCCATCGTGCGCGAGGGCGGCGACTGGTTCGCCGCCCTCGGCACCGAGGGCTCCAAGGGCACCAAGGTCTTCGCGCTCGCCGGCACCATCGTCAACACCGGGCTGATCGAGGTGCCCATGGGCACCCGCCTGGCGCACATCATCGAGATCATCGGCGGCGGCATCCCCGGCGGCGGTCGGGTCAAGGCGGTACAGACCGGCGGCCCCTCGGGCGGCTGCATCCCCCGCGCCCATCTCGACACCCCGGTCGACTACGACAGCCTCAAGGGCCTGGGCACCATCATGGGGTCGGGGGGGATGATCGTGATGGACGAGCGCTCGAGCATGGTCGATGTCGCGCGCTACTTCATGGAGTTCTGCATGACCGAGTCGTGCGGCAAGTGCGTGCCCTGTCGCACCGGCACCCAGCAGATGCACGCCCTGCTCGAACGCATCGCCGCCGCCGAGGCCGGGCGCGCCGAGCTGGCGCTGCTCGAGGAGCTGTGCGAGGTGGTGCAGGCCACCAGCCTGTGCGGGCTCGGTCAGACCGCGCCCAATCCGGTGCTGAGCACGCTACGCTATTTCCGCGACGAGTACGAGTCGCGACTCGTCGACTGAAGGCACGGGAGGGAGCATGCCAGGTCCAGCCAGCCAGCCCAAGGTCCGTGTCGTCACCTTCAGGGTCGACGACCAGGACCTCTCCGCCCGCGAGGACGAGACCCTGATCGAGGTCTGTCGCGAGCACCGCATCCCGATCCCCAGCCTCTGCTACCTCGAGGGGCTCTCGGCCTGGGGCGGGTGCCGCTTGTGCATGGTCGAGATCGTCGGCCAACCACGCCTGGCCGCCGCCTGCTCGACGCGGGTGGTCGAGGGCATGGAGGTGCACACCGACACCGAGCGGCTGCGCCGCTACCGCCGCACCCTGGTCGAGCTGCTGTTCGCCGAGCGCGCCCATGTCTGCTCGGTGTGCGTCTCCAACGGTCACTGCGAGCTGCAGACTCTGGCGCAACGCTGCGGGGTCGACCACATGCGCATGCCCAGACGCGCCGTCTCCTACCCGGTCGACAGCTCGCACGAGATGTTCCGGGTCGATCACGACCGCTGCATCCTCTGCACCCGCTGCGTGCGGGTGTGCGACGAGATCGAGGGCGCCCACACCTGGGACGTGATGGGTCGGGGCAGCGACTGTCGGGTGATCACCGACATGGCTCAGCCCTGGGCCGAGAGCGAGACCTGTACCAGCTGCGGCAAGTGCGTCCAGGTCTGTCCCACCGGAGCGCTGGTCAAGCAGGGCACCTCGGTCGGCGAGATGGTCAAGGACCAGCACTTCCTGCCGATCCTCGCGCGCCGGAGGCATCCACGATGAGCGCCACCCCCAGACTCAAGGTCGCCACCGCCTGGCTCGACGGCTGCTCGGGCTGTCACATGTCGCTGCTCGACATGGACCAGCGGCTGATCGAGCTCAGCGAGCGCATCGATATCGTCTACAGCCCGCTGGTCGATGCCAAGGTGCTGCCCGAACGGGTCGACGTCGGCATCCTCGAGGGCTCGATCAGCAACGCCGACGACCTCGCGCTCGCCCGCCGCTTCCGTGCGCACTGCCGGGTGCTGGTGAGCCTCGGCGACTGCGCGGTCAACGGCAACGTGCCGGCGATGCGCAACCACTTCCCGCTCGAGCAGGTGCTCGCCCGCGCCTATCGCGAGAACGTCACCCTGCAGCCACAGCTGCCCGAGCGCGGGGTGCCGGCGCTGCGCCAGCGCGTGGTGCCGATCCACGGCGAGGTCGCCGTCGACGTCTTCGTCCCCGGCTGCCCCCCGAGCGCCGAGGCGATCTGGCAGGTGCTCGTCGCCCTGCTCGAGGGGCGCGACCCCGACCCCAGCGCCTTCACCCGCTTCGGCGCCTGACCAACCCCAGGAGACCACCGGCCATGTCCGACCCCGAGACCGAACAAGGCGTGATCGTCGCCCTGCTCGAGCGACTGCGCACCCAGCGCCTGCCGCGCGCGCTCGACATCAAGGCCAAGGTCGAGCGTGGCGAGGCGCTCGACACCTTCGACCTGAGCTTTCTCGAGGAGGTCTTCGCCGACGCCCGGTCGCTGCAGCCACGCTGGCGCGATCACCCCGAGCTCGGCGGCATCATCGCCTCGATGATCCATCTCTACCACGAGATCACCACCCGGGCGCTCGCCAACGAGCAGGGGCGCGAGACGGGCACCTGAGCCGGCACGCCACGAGCAAGAGGACACCATGAGCCGCACCATCACCATCGAGCCGGTCACCCGCATCGAGGGACACGCCCGGATCAGCCTCCAGCTCGACGACCAGGGCGAGGTCGCCGACGCCCGCTTCCATCTCACCCAGTTCCGCGGCTTCGAGAAGTTCTGCGAGGGTCGGCCCTATCGCGAGATGCCGGCGCTCACCGCGCGCACCTGCGGGATCTGCCCGGTCAGTCACCTGCTCGCCTCCAACAAGGCCTGCGATCATCTGCTCTCGGTGAGCATCCCGCCGGCGGCCGAGCGGCTGCGCCGGGTGATGAACCTTGCCCAGCTGGCGCAATCGCACGCGCTCTCCTTCTTCCATCTCTCCTCGCCCGACCTGCTGCTCGGCTGGGACTCCGACCCGGCCAGCCGCAACATCTTCGGGGTGATGCGCCAGCACCCCGAACTCGCGCGCGACGGCATCCGGCTGCGCCAGATCGGTCAGCAGATCATCGAGACCCTGGGCGGCAAGAAGATCCACCCGACCTGGGTGGTGCCCGGCGGGGTGAGCGAGCCGCTCGGCGCCGAGCAACGCGACGCCATCCTCGGCCTGCTCCCCGAGGGGCTGGAGATTGCCAAGCGCACCTACGACCTCTACAAGGGGCTGCTGCCGCGTTTTCGCGACGAGGCGACGCGCTTTGGCAACTTCCCCACCCTGTTTCTCAGCCTGGTCAGCCCCGAGGGACGGCTCGAGCACTACGACGGGCTGTTGCGGGTGAAGGACGCCGAGGGTCGAATCCTCGAGGATCAGGTGCCGCCGCACGAATACCCCCGGCTGATCGGCGAGGCGGTCGAGGACTTCAGCTACATGAAGTTCCCCTACTACAAGCCGCACGGCTATCCGCAGGGGATCTATCGCGTCGGCCCGCTGGCGCGGCTCAACAACGCCGACGCCTGCGGCACCCCCTATGCCGACGTCGCCCTCGCCGAGTTCCGCATGCTGCAGGAGTCGGGACCGGTGAGCAGCAGCTTCCACTATCACTACGCGCGGCTGGTCGAGATCATCTATGCCCTGGAGATGATGGAGCGACTGCTCAGACACCCCGAGATCCTCGACACCCGGGTGCGTGCCCGCGCGCGCAGCAATCGCGACGAAGGGATCGGTGTCGCCGAGGCCCCGCGCGGCACCCTGATGCACCACTACCGTATCGACGAGACGGGGCTGATCACCTGGGTCGATCTGGTGATCGCCACCGGTCACAACAACCTGGCGATGAACCAGAGCATCCGTCAGGTCGCCGCAGCCTATGTCGACGGCAACAGCTTGAACGAGGGCATGCTCAACCGGGTCGAGGCGGTGATCCGCTGCTACGATCCCTGTCTGTCCTGCGCCTCGCACGCCGTCGGTCAGATGCCACTGGTCATCGAGCTGCGCGATCAGCGCGAGCGGCTGCTCGACCGCCTGGAGCGCACATGCCAGTCCTGATCCTCGGCTACGGCAGCCCGATCCGCGGCGACGACGCCTTCGGCCCGCTGCTCGCCGAACAACTCGGGGCGGAGACGAGCGACCCGCGCCTGCGGATCCATGCCCGTCATATCCTCACCGCCGACCTGATCCCGGAGCTGCTCGACTGCGACCGGGTGATCTTCCTCGACGCCGCGCTCGATACCGCGCCCGGCGAGATCCGTTGTCAACGTCTCGACCCGAGCCGCACCGGCGGATCGAGCATGGCCCACTTCCTCGATCCGCGCGAACTGCTCGCCTGGTGCGAGGCCCTCTATGACCACCGCCCGAGGGCCTGGCTGCTCTCGGTCGGCGCCGCCTCGCTCGACTACGCCAGCTACCGGCTCTCGCCCGAGGTCGCGCGGGTGATCCCGGCAGTGCGGGTCCACATCGAGCGCCTGCTCGAACAGACGCCGACCGAGACCGGGAGCGAGGCATGAGCCAATGAAAAACGGGGATGCGCGAACGCATCCCCGTTGATCTGGTTCACCGACGGCCGTCAGAGACCGCTCGGCGACACCGGATCGGTGGCCGTTACCAGCCCAGACCGATCGAGAACACCACCGCGTGCACCGCAAGCGCGATGACCAGCACGGAGAACAGGATCGGCATCAGCCAGGTGGCAGGATTGACGACGAGCCAGATCTTCCAATCGTCATCGGGGTTTTTCGGCTTTGCGATATCGCTCATGACAACTCTCTCTTTGAGTGATGGTCAGGGACGCCGGTGGGCGTGAGATCAGAACCAGGGATTGGCCGCGATGACGAACAGATGGGCGAGCGCAGCAAGCCCGACGAACGCGGTGTAGGTCACCTTGAACTGCTCGTGGAATTCCTTCGCCTGCTGATCGGTCAGTCCGGAAAGACTCATTGGGGTCATCCTCCAAGATGGGTCATGGGTTACCGCGACCGGGGCCGCGGCGGGTGTGCCGCGACGACGAACGGCTCGCCGTCACGACGGAGACGGATCAAGCGGTCTCGGGCATGGCCGGAGCGGCCTCTTCAGCCGGTGCGGCCTCCTCGGCAGGGGCAGCGTCCTCGACCGGCGCGGCCTCTTCGGCGGGCGCCGCATCGGCGGCAGGCGCAGCCTCTTCGACTGCGGCCGGCTCCTCGACGATGACCACCTCCTCGACGACCACGACCTCTTCGGGCGCGGCAGCCGCCTCGGGCGCCGCCCAACCCTGATCCGGGAGCGAGAAGGCATAGACATGGACCGCGAGCGCGACGACCAGCACCGCGGCAAGGATCGGAATCAGCCAGGTTGAGGGATTGACGACCAACCAGATCCGGTAATCCTGTTCCATCGGCTTGTAGTCGAATACCTGCATGATTCTCCTCCTCGGCGGATTGCGAATTGAGAGTTCGGTGATCGAGAACCGAATGGCCTGGCAATCAGCCAGACCTTGAAATTCCTCAGAACCCCTTGGGGATCCCAGGTGTCATATTAGCTTGACGCCTTGTGATGTCAATAAAATTGGACAGATGTTTTTAATGGACAGACAAGCCGCTGAATCGGCTTTCATTTCAATTCGCAAGACATTTCATGGTTCGATAATTGCTAGTTTCCCGAGACGACCATGACACCCGGAAATCGACGCACCCCACTCCCCGGGGAGGCTGAAGCCACAGACGTCAGGAAGGTCCCGGAACCATCTCTCACGTCCCGAACCTGGCGCGGCACGCACGCCGCGCCAGACATCGGGATCACGCGCCGAGCAGCCCGCGATAGAGGTCGAGATAACGCGCCGCCGGGCGCCGCCAACCGTGATCGGCACGCATCCCGTTGTCCCGGAGACGATCGAAGTGATCCGGGTGATGGCGCCACAGCCAAGCGGCGCGACCCAGGACGGCATGCACCGCCTCGGTCGTCTGCGCCTCGAACAGATAACCGTTGCGCTCACCCACCGGGCGATCGCTGTGGTTGGCGTCGACCACGGTATCGGCCAGACCGCCGACCCGACGCACCAGGGGGACGGTGCCGTAGCGCATCGCGATCAGCTGGGTCAGCCCGCAGGGCTCATAGCGGCTCGGCACCAGGATCATGTCGGCACCGGCATAGATGAGATGGGCCAGCCCCTCGTCGAAGGCGAGTTCGAGATGGGCATCGGGACAGTCGGCCAGCGCCTCACGCTTGGCGGCGAAGCGCGCGGCCACCGCCGCATCCGGCGCGGCGCCGAGCAGCACCACCTGACAGCCGAGCGCGAGCGCGCTGTCGATCCCGCCGAGGATCAGCTCGACACCCTTCTGCGCGTCGAGCCGACTGACCACGGCGAGGATCGGCGCGGCGCGCGCGCGCAACCCCAGACGCCGGCGTAACGCCTCGCCGTTGCGGGCCTTGAGCGACAGGCTATCGGGGCCATAGTGGACGGGGATCAGCGGATCGGTCCGCGGATCCCAGAGCGCGTCGTCGATGCCGTTGAGGATACCGCCGAACTTGTCGACATGGGCCTGTAGCACCCCCTGCAGCCCCATGCCCTGCCCGGTGTGCAGGACCTCCCAGGCATAGCGCGGCGAGACGGTATTGACGAAGTCGGCACAGTGGATGGCGCCACGCAACAGATTGGCCCGCCCCGGCGCGGCGGGATCGTCGAGCGGCCCCGGACCGAGCAGCGTCCCGACATCGACCCCGAGACGGGCCAACACCGCCGGCTCGATCAGCCCCTGATGGGCGAGGTTGTGCAGGGTGAGACAGACCCGGACCGGGGGCTCGCCGGCATCCGTCACGGCCCATTGCAGCGCCGGTAGCAGCGCACTCTGCCAGTCGTGACAATGGATGATGTCGGGCCGCCATCCGGGGCGGCGCAGCAGCGCATCGGCCGCGCGCGCGAACAGCGCGAAGCGCAGCCCGTCGTCGGGCTCACCGTAGACGTGCGGGCGGCGGAACCAGTCACCCGCCGGATCAATCAGGACACAGTCGAGTCCCTCGGCGCGCAGACGCCAGCAGGTGCACTCGAGCGCGGCGCCGTCGAGCGGGATCGATACTGCGACGTCTCGCGGCTCGAGCCGCGAGACGAAAGGCTCCGGCAGCAGCCCGCGATAATAGGGCAGCAGCACCTGGACCTCGACACCGGTCGCGGCCAGGGCGCGCGCCAGCCCCTGGATGAAGTCACCGAGCCCACCGACCTTGGCAAAGGGCGCACACTCGGCGCCGACCATGACCACGCGCATCGCTCAGTCCTCCTCGGTGCGCGACGCCAGCGCTGGCGGATGCTGCGCCAGGATCGCGCGCAGCAGCTCTGGGTCCTCGACCCGACACTCGAACTGGAAGCGCCCACCGGGCCCCACCCGATAAGGCTGACCGAAGAGATCGATCTCGCGCCCCGGCGGCGCCCAGCCCGAGACGCACAACCGCGCCTCGACCACGACATCCTCGGCGCGCGGCGAGGGCTGTGCGTACTCCAATCTCGGCGGGGCCTGACCGACCAGTCGCGCCTCCTCCGGCCGCGGCGCATCGGCAGGAGCAGGCGCGGCGATCGACACCGAGGCGGCGACATCGCCTCGCGCCACGACACCGCGGCGCACCCGCTCGACATCGACCTCGAGCCCGAGTCCATGCGCGAAGGGCTCGGAGCGGGCGATCATCACCCAGCCCTCGGCGCCGTCGGAGAGCCCGAGCTCGGCGCAATAATCACCGCTCGGCGGTCTCTCCACGAGTCCCATCAGCCCATGCGCGCCACCGCTCACCCGTGCCCGCACCACCCGCTCCGCCACCAGCCGATCGCCGGCGCCCGGATCCGCACGCAGCAACCGCACCACCGGACTCGCCCCTCCAGGACCAAAGAGCGCGGCGGCGCGGGCCACATCGGTCGAGGCGAGACACCAGCTCGCCCCGATACCACCGGCGGCGCGCTCGAACAGGGTCACCTCACTGCCACGCCGGGGCGCAGGGAAATCCAGCGACACCGGATACGACATCAGCGATGGATCGACCATCACCGCATCGGCGGCATCGCCGGGACGCGCACTGACCTCGTCCGCGCTGAAGTCTTGGTGGATATCGATCGCTCTGCGCTCCTCTTCAAATCAGCCCCATCAGGCCTCGGCGTCGGCCGACGTCAAGTCGACCGCGCAGCATATCGGAGGCGGCGCCGAGCCGCTCTCTCCCGCGAACTCGGCCAAGGCCGATGCAGCAGCCTCCAGGCGTTGATGCAGATACGGCAGCCAGGACTCGCCCCAGTACAGATAGCAGCTGGTCTCGGCCTCGAGGATCAACTGCCGGGCGCGCGTCAGGTGGCCATCATCGTCATCCTCGCGATATTCGCGCAACAGACTCCAATACCGCTCGCTCAGTCGCACCAGCTCGGTCACCGCCGCACGCTGCGCCCGACTACCGGTCCAGCGCGAGAGCGCGGCGCCGACATCGGCGTCGGTGTTCCAGCAACCGGTCTGGACCCGCGCGTGGACGCGTGGATGAAAGGCATCGAGATAGCGTCCGAGCGAGACCGGACGGATCATGCTCTCGCCGGCGCGCCAGCGCGTCATCTGCGGCGCGAAGAAATGACCGAAGAAGCCAGCCTGTTCCTGGGTCTGACGCAGCCAGGCACCATTCTCACCGTCGCACCAGGTGGTGAGCAAACGCGGCTCGCGGGGACGCGGCGAGCGGGCAGCGCGGACACAGACCTCGCGCTCGAAACCATCGGGCTCCAGTCCCGATTGCTGCGCGCCGGAGAGGGCGCGATCGCGCGGCACCACACGGATGCAGGCGCCATCATGACAGGCCAGATAGGGGCGCAGCACGTCGCTCATGCCATCTGCCGGGCGCACATGGCCACCGTCGACCACCACATAGTCGTAACCGGCCTTCACCAGCGCCGGGGTCATCTCCATGGTGAAGGCCAGCTCCGGCGGCCAGAACCCACGCGGCGCACGACCGAAGGCACGCTCAACCAGTGCCCGCCCACGCGTCAATTGCTCGGACCAGTCGGCGCGCGCGATCAGCGGGAAGATCGGATGCGAATACCCCGTCCCCACCAGCTCGATGTTGGGCGCCCGGCGATATCGCTCGAGCATCGCCGGGATATCGACGATGGCGCGATAACGCGCAACCACCTCGGGATCGAGCAGCTGCTCGAGCAGCACCCCGGAGAAACCGACATGCAACACCGCGACATCGCGAAAGTGCTCGGCATAGCGCACGACCCGTTCGTAACAACGGATGATCTGCTCGGCCTCCCAGGGGCTGACCTCGATCAGCAGGCGCAGATTGCCCGGGGGCTGGTGCATGTGGAGCCCGAGCGCGTGGGCGATATTGGTGACGGTCATCCGGATCTGAACAGCGGGTCGACGAGTCCCGTGACATCCACGGGCTAGAGCAATCCCACATTAAACAATGGGGCGGGACGGGTAAAGCGCGGGATAGCGGCCAGCGGCCAGCGGCCAGCGGCCAGCGGCCAGCGGCCAGCGGCCAGCGGCCAGCGGCCAGCGGCCAAGAGGATTGAACCGCAATGGCGCAAAGAGCGCGAGACAGGCAAGAGCCACCAGCCGTCAGCCGCCGCCAGCCAGCCCTCGCCCCTGGAGGCTGAAAGCTGGCCGCTGGAGGCTGACGATCGACGCGCCCTACTCGGCCCGCCCCTCGAGCACCACCAGGCTACGGCCGCGCACCAGCAGCACCGAGGCCGGGTGCGGCGGCTGGAGGTCGGGCTCGATCAGGTCGGTCGGTGAGGCCCTGGCGGTATCGAGCGCACGGAACCAGGCAACGCCCGGGAGCTGCGGCAGGGTGAAGCGGCGGGCACAGGGCTCCATGTTGATGGCGACATGGAGCACCGCCTCGGTCTTGTGCAACGGCGCCAGGGTAAAGGCGAGCACCCGCGCCTCGGGGTCCTCCCAGGGGGGCTGATCGGGTTCGAGCCCGTGCCAGCGGATGTCGGGCAGCCCCCCGCCAGCGCGCGCCCGACCGCTGAGAAAGCGCCGCCGGCGCAGGCTCGGATGACGCTGGCGCAGCGCGATCAGGCCGCGCACGAAACCCAGCATGCTGGCGTTGCGTTCGACCAGCGACCAATCGAACCAGTTCTCGGCGTTGTCCTGACACCAGGCGTTGTTGTTGCCGCCCTGGCTGCGCAGCACCTCGTCGCCGGCGAGCAGCATCGGCACCCCCTGGCTGAGCAGCAGCAGCGCAAGCAGGTTCTTGGCCTGACGCCGACGCAGCGCCAGCACCTCGGGGTCGTCGGTCTCGCCCTCGATGCCGCAGTTCCAGCTCAGATCGTCGTCGGTGCCGTCGCGGTTGTCCTCGGCGTTGGCGAGATTGCGCTTGCGGTTATAGGAAACCAGATCCCAGAGGGTGAAACCGTCGTGACAGGTGACGAAGTTGACGCTGTTGAGCGGATGGCGGAGGTTGGCCTGGTAGAGATCACTGCTGCCGGCGAGCCGGGTGGCGACCTCGGCCACCAGCCCGGGATCGCCGCGCACGAAACGACGGATCACGTCACGATAGCGACCGTTCCACTCCATCCAGCGATAGCCGGGGAAGCTGCCGACCTGATAGAGCCCGGCGGCGTCCCAGGCCTCGGCGATGATCCGGCTGGTGGCCAGGGTGTCGGAGAGTTCGATCCCCCACAACACCGGCGGGTTGGCCAGCGGCTGACCGTCGGCGTCGCGCGCCATGGCGCTGGCCAGGTCGAAGCGAAAGCCGTCGACGTGCATCTCGCGCACCCAGTACTCGAGCGCGTCGATGATATAGCGCGCCACCAGCGGGTGATTGGCGTTGACGGTATTGCCACAACCGGTGAAATCGAGATAGATGCGCCGATCGAGCACGTCGAGACAGTAGAAGGTCTCGTTGCCGAAGCCCTTGAAGGTCAGGGTCGGTCCCCCCGCCCCGCCCTCGCTGGTGTGGTTGAAGACCACATCGAGGATCACCCCGATCCCGGCGCGGTGCAGCGCCTTGACCAAGTCACGGAACTCGCGCCGGTGGCAGCCGGCCTCGGGGTCGACGCAATAGCCCGGGTGTGGCGAGAAGAAGCCGTAGCTGCTGTAGCCCCAGTAATTGCGCAGCCCCGCTCGCCACACCGCCGGCGGCACGTCCTGCTCGTCGAAGGCCATCACCGGCATCAACTCGACATGGCTGATGCCGAGCGCGCGCAGATAGGGGATCTTCTCGATCAGCCCGAGGAAGGTCCCCGGGTGCGCGACCCCGGCACTGGGATGTCGGGTGAAGCCGCCGACGTGCAGCTCGTAGATGATGGTCTCCTCCCAGGCTCGGCGCAGCGGGGTGTCGCCCTCCCAGTCGTACTCCTCGGCCAGCACCACACCGCGCGGCGAGTCGTGGGGGCGCACGCCCTCGTCCTGACGGCGCCAGCGGTCCCAGTCACAGACGTTGACCGCGCGCGCCCAGGGGTCGACCAGCTCGACCTCCGTGTCGAAGCGCCAGCCGTTGCCCTGCGGATCGAAGGGACCGTCCATGCGCCAGGTGTAGTGGGTCCCCGGCGGCAGATCGACCACCAGCACGTGCCAGGAGAAGAAGGTGTGGTTGACCTCGGGGTCGAGACGGATGACCTGGAAGGGCTCGGCGCTGTCGGCACCGGCATAGAGCAGCAGCTCGGCACCGGTGGCATGACGACTGAACACCGAGAAGTTGACCCCGGCGTCCTCCACGGTCGCCCCCGGCGGGTGACGGTGCCCGGGCAGGGTGTGATACGGAGCATTGAGAACGACCATGACGGAATACGCAGCCCCGGTTGCGAATGCTGCCGGAAGGGACAGCTGAAGAGGTGACGCAGCCGCGGCGTCACAGGCACCGCGAGCATAGCACGGGCGCTCGCCCCGACCGCCTCAGGCGTGCCGCACCGCCGCCGGCGCAGGACGATCGACCCAGCCCCAGGCCAGCACCCAGGCCACCGCCGAGGCCAGCGCCGCGCCGCCGAAGGTCACCAGCGCACCGGCGTCCTCCCACAACAACCCCCCGATCAGGCTGCCGGCGGCGCCGCCGGCGCCGAAGCTCAGCGCGCTGTAGAGCGCCTGCCCGCGCCCCTGGGTGCGCCCCGGAAAGGCATGGTGGACCCAATGGATCGCCGCGGCATGGAAGGTGGCAAAGGTCGCGGCATGGAGCAACTGGGCGAGCACCTGCAGCCACAGCAGCTCGACCCAGGCGCCGATCACCAGCCAGCGCACCACCGCCAGGGCCAGACTCCAGAGCAGCACCCGACGCGCGCCGAAGCGCTCGAGCAGGCGGTGCATCACCAGAAAGATCGCCACCTCGGCCACCACCCCCAACGCCCACAGCCCGCCGACGGCGTCGGTACCGTAGCCGTTGGCCTCGAGATGGATCGAGTAGAAGGCGTAATAGATGCCATGGGCGAGCTGCATCAGCAGACAGGCGGCGAAGAAGGCGAGCACCGCGGGCCGGCGCAACAAGGCCCCGATCCGGGGCTCGGTGCCCTTGGCATGCACTGGCGCACTGTCGGGGATCACCAGACTGGTCAACCAGATCCCAAGGAGCAGCGCCAGCACCCACCAGGGCAGGATCGCGAACGACTGCAC
Source organism: Marichromatium sp. AB31 (assembly GCF_003718685.1). Lineage (NCBI taxonomy): Bacteria > Pseudomonadati > Pseudomonadota > Gammaproteobacteria > Chromatiales > Chromatiaceae > Marichromatium > Marichromatium sp. AB31. The sequence continues at coordinate 109,503 of NZ_RHFI01000008.1, forward strand.
GTGCAGCGCCATCCCCAGCGCCACCACCACCAGCACGAAGCCGACCGAACCCCACACCCGCACCAGCGCATAGCGCGTCGGCCGACGGCGGAGATGATTGAAGGTCACCGCCTCGAGCTGCGGCAACGAGGCGTTCCAGAAAAAGCTGAACAGCGCCATCGCCAGCGCCGTGGCCCAGAACCCCTCGCCGAAGAAGATCAGCCCGAAGAGCACGACCGAGAGCAGCGCGGCGAGCCGCACCAAGGGCATCCGCCGGCCGCTGCGGTCGGCCAGCTGACCCCAGACCAGCGGGGCGACGACCTTGGTGGCGTAGAGGATCGCCATCAACTGGCCGATGGCCAGGGCATCGAAGCCGCGATCCTGCAGATAGAGCCCCCAATAGGGCACCAACGCCCCGAGCGAGGCGAAATAGAAGAAGTAGTAGCCGGAGAGACGCCAGTAGGGCATGACGGGGGCGCGCGGCGCCACGGGGGCGCGCACGCGGACTCAGGCGCCGGGCGCGCGCGCGGCGATCGGTGGGATCGGCGCCTGGGTGGCGGCGTTCTGGGCGCGGTGGCGCAGCAGATGATCCATCAACACGATTGCCAACACCGCCTCGGCGATCGGCGTGGCGCGGATCCCCACGCAGGGGTCGTGACGCCCCTTGGTGACCACCTCGACGGGGTTGCCGTCACGATCGATCGAGCGCCCGGGGATGCGGATGCTCGAGGTCGGCTTGAGCGCGATACGGACCACCAGGTCCTGGCCCGAGGAGATGCCGCCGAGTACCCCGCCGGCATGGTTGGAGAGGAAGCCCTCCGGGGTCATCTCGTCGCGATGCTCACTGCCGCGCTGCTCGACACAGGCGAAGCCGTCACCGATCTCGACCCCCTTGACCGCGTTGATCCCCATCATCGCGTGGGCGATGTCGGCGTCGAGCCGGTCGTAGATCGGCTCGCCGAGCCCGGTGGGCATCCCCTCGGCGACCACGGTGAGCGCCGCCCCGATCGAATCGCCGGACTTGCGCAGCTCGTCCATGAAGCGCTCGAGCTCGGGCACGCTCTCGCGACACGGCCAGAAGAAGGGGTTGGACTCGACCGCCGCCCAGTCGAAGCCGCGCGGACGGATCGGGCCGAGCTGGGAGAGATGACCGCGGATCCGCACCCCGACCTGCTCGGCCAGATACTTCTTGGCGATCGCCCCGGCGGCGACCCGCACCGCCGTCTCGCGCGCCGAGGAACGACCGCCGCCGCGATAGTCGCGATGACCGTACTTCTGGTCGTAGCAGTAGTCGGCGTGTCCGGGACGATAGCGGGTGGCGATCTCGGAGTAGTCCTTGGAGCGCTGGTCCTCGTTACGGATCAGCAGCCCGATCGGTGCCCCCGTGGTACGCCCCTCGAACACCCCGGAGAGGATCTCGACGGTGTCGGACTCGCGCCGCTGGGTGGTGTGGCGCGACTGCCCCGGCTTGCGCCGATCGAGGTCGCGCTGCAGATCGGCCGCGCACAGCGCCAGCCCGGGCGGGCAGCCGTCGACCATGCCGCCGATGGCCGGCCCGTGGCTCTCGCCGAAACCGGAGACGACGAACAGTTTACCGAGACTGCTTCCAGACATGATCGGGATCCAGGCAACGAGAAGGATTCAGGACAACGGATCGAGCCACGCCGAGCACACCGGCGCGGCCCGACGGATCAATAGGTCGGCGGCGCCACCATGTCGTCGGGATCGAGCCAGGCATTGCCCTTGGCCAGCACCTCGCGACTCAGGGTACTGGTGGCCTGGTGGAGCTTGACCCCATTGACGATGTAGTTGTAGCGCGCGCTCAGGTACTCGAACTCGGCCTGGAACAGGTTGCGCTGGGCGTTGAGCACGTCGACCTGGGTGCGGGTGCCGACCTCGAGCCCGGCCTGGGTCGATTCCAGCGCCGAGCGCGCCGAGACGATCGAGGCCTGACGGGCCTTGACGTCCTCGATGCTCGAGAGGATGCCGCGATAGGCGTCCTTGACCTGCTGGCTGACCTGACGACGGGTCTGGTCGAGTCGATCCTGAGCGGCGCGGAAGTTGTAGCCGGCCTCACGGGTACGCGAACTCACCGCCCCACCCTGGAACACCGGGATGTTGACGCTCAGACCGACGAAGCCGGTGTCGGAGTCGGTGTCGAAGGTCGCATCGGAGCGCGAGATGTCGTAGCCGGCCTGGAGGTTGACCGAGGGGTAGTGGCCGGAGCGCTCGATCTCGATGCCCTTGCGCGCGGCGTTGGCCGCCTCGCTCGCGGCGATGATGCCGTAGTTGCTGCGCAGTGCGGTCTTGGCCCAGACGTCGATCTCGTTGGGTTCGGGCGGCGAGAGCGGCAGGCGGTCGCCGAGGCGCGCCAGCGGTACCTGGATCGGGCCGACGATGGTGCGCAGCGCCTCCCAGGCGTTGTCGAGATCGTTGCGCGCGGTGATCAGGTCGGCGCGCGAGCGGTCGTAGGCGGCCTGACTCTCGTTGACGTCGGTGATCGCCACCAGACCGACCTCGAAGCGCTGGCGCGACTGCTCGAGCTGGCGCTCGTTGGCGCGCAGCAGCGCCTCCTGCACGGTCACCGCGTCGGCGGCGCGCAGCACGTTGAAATAGGCCTCGGTGGTCTGGACCATGAGTTCGAGCTGGGAGTCGCGGAACTCGGCCTCGGCCTGGGCGATGACATGATCGGATTGCTTCAGGGTCATCCAGCTGGCGCGGTCGTAGACGGTCTGGTTGACCACCGCCTGCAGCCCCTGGGTGCCGTACTTGTCATAGCGGTCGAAGCTGCCGAAGGTGCTGGTACCGCTGCTGTCGACGCTCTGATAGTCGATGTCGCCCTGCACGCTCAGGTTCGGCAGCAGCAGTGCCTGGGCCTGGGGGCGGGCTTCGCGGGAGGCGAACAGACGCTGTTCGGCCTCGCGCAGGGTGGGCGCGCTCTGCGCGGCCATGTCATAGATCTGCAGCAGATCCTCGGCCTGGCTCAGCGGCGCGATCCCGCACAGAAGAGCCGTGATCAGGGTCGGAAGGGTTTTCCGCATCGGATTTGGTTTCCTGGGTGCAGACCCGCGCACGACGGCTGGAGATCGTGCTTGGATCCGGAGGCGATGGTTCCAATCGAGACGGGATTCCGTCATCATGCTTGGATTGCAGTATAGGGGAGAAGCGGGCCCGCCCTCAATGCGTCGGCGCCCTGCCCCGACCGGACGTCCCCGCACCGCGCAGACCGCCCGCCGTTCCCCGCTCACAAGGATTCCCCCAACGATGGCACGTCTCGTCGCTAGCGACTTCCGTCCCGCCTGGTGGTTGCCCGGCGCCCATCTGCAGACCGTCTGGCCGGCGCTGATGCGCCGACGCCCGCCGCTCGACCTGACCCCGAGACGCATCGAGCTCAGCGATGGCGACTTCATCGATCTCGCCATCGGTCGCCCCGTCGGTCCGCGGGTGGTGTTGATCCACGGGCTCGAGGGCAACCTCGAGTCGCACTACGCCGGCTCACTGATCCACGCCCTCGAGGGCGCCGGCTTCCAGCCGGTGTTCATGCACCTGCGCGGCTGCTCGGAGGCGCCCAATCGGCTCGATCGATCCTATCACTCGGGGGCCTCGGAGGACCTCGCCGAGGTGCTCGAGCAGCTCGCCGCCGACCCCGAGGGCGAGCCGCTTGCGGCGGTCGGCTTCTCGCTCGGCGCCAACCTGTTGCTCAAGTATCTCGGCGAGCGCGACACCGCGCGGGTCGGCGCAGCGATCGCCGTCTCCGTCCCCTTCGTGCTGCGCGACGGCATGCTGCGTTTCAATCGCGGGCTCTCGAGGGTCTATCGTCGCTATCTGCTCGACCGGCTCAAGGCCAACCTGCGACGCAAGTTCGCCGACCGCCCCCTGCCGCTGGCGGTCGACCTCGAGCGGATCGGCGACTTCAACGACTTCGACGACCAGATCACCGCACCGCTCAACGGCTTTGCCGGTGTCTTCGACTACTACAGCCGCTCGAGCTGTCGCGGCTATCTGCGCGGGATCACCACCCCGACGCTGATCATCCACGCCGCCGACGACCCCTTCATGTATCCGTCCACGGTCCCGATGGCACACGAACTCGGCCCCGGCGTCACCCTGGAGCTCAGCCGCCACGGCGGCCATGTCGGCTTCGTCTCCGGCAGCCATCCCTGGCGCCCGATCTATTGGCTCGAGCAGCGTATCCTCGCGCAGTTGCGCGACCTGCGCGGCTGAATCGCCACCCTCAGCCCCGGGTATCGCCGAGCGGCGTTCAGCCCGGGGCTTCTATGCTAGTCTTCGCCCATTTTCGAAGGAGAGTCCCGCCGATGCCGCTTGCATTCGCCCCCGTCCTCGCCGCCGCCCTGCTCGCACTGAGCCTGGGCGGTTGCGCCACCCCCGAGACCAGCAGTGACTTCAAGGCCCAGGACCCGCAGTCACAGACCTGCCTGGCACGCTGCGAGATCGCCAGCACGCATTGCGAGCAGCGCCAGCAGATCCGCGAGACCGAGTGCCAGACCCATATTCGCATGATCGGGGAAGACTACGAGACCTGTGTCGCCAATCGCGGCGCCGGCTGCCTGAAGCCCGACGTCTGTCTTGGCGCGGACCTGCGCATCTGTCGTATCCAGCGCGAAGAGTGCGTGGCCGCCTGCGCGGCGAGCCACCGCGCCACCACCGCACCGAGCGACGTCGAGGCGGCAGCGTCCGCTGAGAAGGAAGAGCAGGCCGAGGGCTGAACGCCCCCGGCCAGGTAGGATGACGAACGGGCGGCGGTCGTGCCGCCCGCCCCGTTCAGCCCATCTCGAGCAGCGTGCGCAGCTCGATGATCGCCGCGTTGGCCCGTGAGATGTAGGAGGCCATCACCAGCGAGTGATTGGCCATCGGGCCGAAGCCGGTACCGTTGAGGATCAGCGGGCTCCAGATCGGGCTCTGCGTCTCCTCGAGCTTGCGGATGATCTGGCGCAGCGAGACCAGCGCGTTCTTGTTCTCGAGCACCGACTTGAAATCACCCTCGATTGCCTGGAGGGTGTGGAGCAACGCCCAGGTGTAACCACGCGCCTCGAAGAAGACGTCGTCGATCTGGTTCCACGGCGTCTTCTGCACCCGCTCCTCGGGGACCGCCGTCGACTGACGCGCGCTTGGGTCGCCAGCCAGGTCGGTGTTGAGCTGACGCTGCCCCACGGCATAGGACAGACGCTGCGCCAGACTCCCCAGACGCTTCTCCACCAGCCCCAGATACATCGTCAGGTTGTCGGCGCGGGCAAAGAACTGACCATCCTGAGCGCGCTCGTCGGAGAGTCGCTCAAGATAACGATAGAGCGCATCGGCACCCTTGCGGTACTCGGACTCGCTCGAGGGCAGGATCCAGGAGTTGGCGTTGTAGTTGAACTGCGGCTGGGCGATCTGCAGGTCGACGTCCTCGATCGACTGCGACTGGGCACGGCTGAGGTGATTGCGCAGCGAGTCGACGAGGTCGCGCACCTCGGTCAGGGCACCGAACTCCCAACTGGGGATATTGTCGAGATAGACCCCGGGCGGCATCACATCATTGGAGAGATAGCCACCGGGCTTGTCGAGCAGAGTCTCGACGATGCGGATGGCGGTGGCCGTGGTCAGGGTGCCCGGGACCAGTCGGGCCTCGTCGCCCCCGACCATCTCCAGTGCGCTCTCGCGCACATCGAACTCGCCGGGCGAGCGCGACCAGACGATGCCGAGCACCAGTACCACCAACAGATAGGTGACCAGAAATACTCCGCTGGTCCACCAGAGGCCCCGTTCGCGCCAGATGCGCGGGTTGTAGAGTTCCATTAAATTCTTGGCTCGTCGACGGATCGCGGCCCTGAGGCCGGATAGATTCAGGTCCATCACTTGACTCCTTACTGACTGAAAGTCTGACAAGGACGCAGCCCCCATGGCGGTACGGGGGACAGCGTCCCGAAATTCGTCGTACCGCGGCCCGGGCCACGCGATGCGCTACCCGACGAGCGAGAGGCCCGCGCCCACCTCGAGTGATTGCGGACAGACAACCGGGCGTGTCGGGCGCAACCCGCCCTGACATCGAACCCGACCCGACCATTCTCGCCCCGAGACCGGCCCCGGGTCCATGCGGTGTTGCCTAGAGACTGCACCATGCGCCGAACGTTCCCCAAGACACATGCGCCATCGCCATCGGTAACCACCATGCTCGCGCACGGAAGACACGTCTCGTCCACCTTTGATGCTGTGTGCGCCGGTGCAGTTTCACAATCCACCCGATTGAGATAACGCATCAACTTTTTGTTGACATCGGCGAGGAATGACCAAGAGAATCGGTCTTTCCTTTTGTTTTGTGCGGAAAGCGACAAGCGCACCGCGTCCCCGCTGAGCTGGACCCGAAACACAGACATCGAGCGCCGAGCGGCACTGGTCTGGGGCCGCAGGCAGCGGCGCGCGGCGCCGAGTCGAGGCACAGACCCCACTCATCGTGTTTCGGATAAACCCATGCAACGAGAATCGATCGACGCTATCGAGGCGAATCCGCGCTATCAACAGCTGGTCAGATCACGCAAGCGCTTCGCCTGGGTGCTGACCCTGCTGATGCTGGGCATCTATTACGGCTTCATCCTCACCATCGCCTTCGCCCCTGAACTCCTGGCGATCCCGGTCGCCGAGGGCGCGATCATGACCATCGGCATGCCGCTCGGTGTGGTCATCATCCTCAGCGCCTTCCTGCTCACCGGCATCTACGTGGTGCGCGCCAACGGTCACTTCGACCGCCTGACCAAAGAGATCCAGGAGGAGGCACGATGAGACGCTTCGCACCCTGGGGCGTACTCGCCGCCCTGCTCATCCCCTTCGGTCTCGCCGCCGCCCCGGCAATGAGCGGCGCGGTGGAGAAACAGGCGGTCAACGTCACCGCCATCAGCATGTTCGTCGCCTTCGTCGTCGGCACCCTCGGCATCACCTACTGGGCGGCGCGCCGCACCCGCAGCGCCAAGGATTTCTATACCGCCGGCGGCGGCATCACCGGCTTCCAGAACGGTCTGGCGATCGCCGGCGACTACATGTCGGCGGCCTCCTTCCTCGGCATCTCCGGGCTGGTCTTCGCCTCCGGCTACGACGGCCTGATCTACTCGATCGGCTTCCTCGTCGGCTGGCCGGTGATCATGTTCCTGCTCGCCGAGCAGATCCGTAACCTCGGCAAGTTCACCTTCGCCGACGTTGCCTCCTACCGCTTCGGCCAGACCCAGATCCGCACCATGGCCGCGCTCTCCTCGCTGGTCGTGGTCGCCTTCTATCTGATCGCGCAGATGGTCGGCGCCGGCAAGCTGATCCAGTTGCTGTTCGGTCTCGAGTACTGGATGGCGGTGGTCGCCGTCGGCGTGCTGATGATGGTCTACGTCATCTTCGGCGGCATGACCGCCACCACCTGGGTGCAGATCATCAAGGCGGTGCTGCTGCTCTCCGGCGCCACCTTCATGGCCTTCGCCGCGCTCTCGGCCTTCGGCTTCTCCCCCGAGGAGATGTTCCGCCAGGCCACCGAGATCCACCCCAACGGTCTCGACATCATGGGACCGGGCTCGCTGGTGCAGGATCCGATCAACGCCATCTCGCTGGGGCTGGCGCTGATGTTCGGCACCGCCGGCCTGCCGCACATCCTGATGCGCTTCTTCACCGTCCCGGATGCCAAGGAGGCGCGCAAGTCGGTGTTCTACGCCACCGGCTTCATCGGCTACTTCTACATCCTCACCTTCATCATCGGCTTCGCCTCGATCGTGCTGCTCGCCCAGCACCCCGAGTTCTTCAAGCCCGAGGCACTGAGCGCCGAGGGTGCGGTACTCAGCGAGCGCCTGGTCAGCGGGGTCGAGGGCGGCTCCAACATGGTCGCGATCCGGCTGGCCGAGGCCGTCGGCGGCAACCTCTTCCTCGGCTTCATCTCGGCGGTGGCCTTCGCCACCATCCTCGCCGTGGTCGCCGGGCTGACCCTGGCCGGCGCCTCGGCCATCTCCCACGACCTCTATGCCAGCGTGATCGCGCGCGGTCGCGGCAACGAAGCCACCGAGATCCGCATCTCGCGTTTCGCCACCTTCGGGCTGGGACTGGTCGCCATCGCACTCGGCATCGCCTTCGAGAGCCAGAACGTCGCCTTCATGGTCGGCCTGGCCTTCGCGATCGCTGCCAGCGCCAACTTCCCGGTGCTGGCCGCCTCGATCTTCTGGGGGCGGATGACCACCCGCGGAGCACTGGCCGGCGGTCTCGCCGGTCTGCTCAGCGCGGTGGTGCTGACGGTGCTGTCGAAGGCGGTGTGGGGCGATGTGCTCGGTCACACCGCGCCCGGCCCCGACGGCACCCCGGTGCCGGTCGGCCTGATCGGGCTCGACAACCCGGCGATCGTCTCCATCCCGATGGCCTTCTTCTTCATCTGGCTGGTCTCGCTGCTCGACAACTCCGAGCAGGCCCAGCGCGAGCGCAGCGCCTATCGTGCCCAGCGCATCCGCTGCGAGACCGGGATCGGCGCCGAGGGGGCCGCGAGCCACTGAGGTCCCACTCACCGCCCGCGCACGCGGGCGGTGGGCGTCGAGGCGCAGGGACGCGCCACCACTGCTCCGATCGTCCGGGCGCAACGCCCGGACGCCCCTCATCTCCCGCCCCGCATCCCTCCCGTTTTCGCCATCTACGGCCCACTCACCCGGCAGCACCGGACGCAGCAGCGTCTATACTGGATAAAAACAAGAAAAACAGCGGATTAAACAGGCAGCCCCGGGAGGATGAAAACACCATGTACGCAAATCGCGATGATGCCGAACGCCGCCGCTACGAGCGCCGCGAATGGACCGGTGAGGCGCGGCTGATCCCGCTTTCCGGAGAACGGATCGAGCGACGTCAGCACATCTATCACGTCAACGGCCACGACATCGGCGAGGGGGGGATGTGCATCAGCGCCGGCGAGCGCTTCGCCATCCGCTCGCGACTGCTGCTGGAGATGGCGCTCGAGGATACGATCGAGCCGCTGCAGGTGACCGGCTCGGTGGTCTGGGTCGAGGCCGGACACGATGCCCAGCGCTGGATGATCGGCATCGCCTTCTGTGCGCCGCCGGCCTATCCGCCGCGCATCGACCGTCACACCACCGCCGAGACCCACGCCCACTGAGTCCGCCGCACGCGCCAGCAGGACGGCGCGCCCAGTCTCATCACCCCCCCTGCCGATCAGAGCAACCAGACCGCGCCGAGGAGCACCAGCGCGGCCATGGCACCGGCGATCAGGTCATCGAGCATGATGCCGAGCCCGCCCTCGACGTGACGATCGGCGAGGCGCACCGGCCAGGGCTTCCAGATATCGAACAGCCGGAACAACAGGAACCCGGCGAGGATCCAGCCCCAGCCGGCGGGGGCGACCGCCATCGTCAGCCAGAAACCGACGAACTCGTCCCACACGATCGCCGAGGGATCATGCAGCCCCAACTCGCGCGCGGTGCGCCCACAGGCCCAGATACCGATGCCGGTGGCGAGCACCAGCAAGCCGAGATAGAAGGGCCAGGACAGCCCGGCGAACAGCAGATAGAGCGGGATCGCCGCCAGGGTACCGAAGGTGCCGGGTGCGCGCGGCGCCAGCCCCGAGCCGAACCCGAAGGCGATCCAATGGTGTGCGCGACGCGGATCGAAGCCCGCGCGCGCCGGGCGCTCAGGCGCCGGCGAAGTGGTCATAGCCCTTCCTCGTGGGGTTCAGCACGGTGCCGTCTGGCAGCAGGCAACGCAGCGCGTCGTCATCGCCGCGGATGATACCGACCGGGGTCAGACGACAGCCGAGACGCTGCCCCAGCGCCAGGATCTCACCGTCGCGACCGGGCGGCGCGCAGAAACAGAGCTCGTAGTCGTCGCCGCCGGCGAGCGCGAGCGACCAGTCCGCGCGCGCGGCCACCGCCTCACCGAGCGGCAGCGCGCCGAGCTGCAGCTCGGCGCCGACGCCGGAGGCGGCGAGCACATGCCCGAGGTCGGCGACGAGCCCATCGGAGAGATCGATCGCGGCGCTGGCGATGCCACGCAACCCGCGCCCGAGCGCGACCCTCGGGGTCGGACGTTCGAGCCGCGCGCGCAGCGCCGGATCGGGATCGCGACCAGCCTGCAGCTCGGCGAGCGCCAGCGCCGCGTCGCCCAGGGTGCCGCTGACCCAGATGCGATCGCCCGCACATGCGCCATCACGACGCAGCGCCGCCTCGGACGGTACCAGCCCCTGGAGCTGCAGGGTGATGGTCAACGGCCCCCGGGTGGTGTCGCCACCGACCAGCCGCACCCCGTGGGCGCAAGCCAGCTCGCCGAGACCGGCGGCGAAGGCCGCGAGCCACGCCGGATCGGAGGCAGGGAGGGTCAGCGCCAGGGTCGCCCAGGCGGGTTCCGCGCCCATCGCGGCGAGATCGCTGAGGCTCACCGCCAGGGTCTTGTGACCGAGCGCGTGGGGATCGCAGTCGGGGAAGAAGTGGACGCCGGCGACCAGGGTGTCGAGGCTGACGGCCAACGACTGCCCCGGTGGCACCCGCAGCAGGGCGCAGTCGTCGCCGACCCCGAGCAGCACATCCTCGCGTGCCGCGCCGAGCCCGGCGAAGTGCGCCCCGATCAGCGCGAACTCGGCGCCGGGTTCAGCCGTCACCGTCGGGACGTTCGGCGGCGCGCCGCGCCACCGCCTGATGACGGGCGATCTTGTCGAGTACGCCGTTGACGTACTTGTGGCCCTCGTGGGCGCCGAGCAACTTGGTGAGCTCGACGGCCTCGTTGATCGCCACCCCGTCGGGGATCGCCGCCGAGAACAGGATCTCGAAGGCGCCGATACGCAGGATCGCCAGCTCCACCGGATCGACCTGCTCGATCGGGCGATCGAGAAAGCGGGTGAGCTGGGCGTCGATCGGCTCGATGCGCTCGGGGACCCCGGCGAGCAGCTGCTCGAACAGCTCGAGGTTGAAGCGAAAACGGTGCGCCGAGGCCAGCGTCTCGTCCTCATCGATGCCCTGCAGCGATGCCGAGACGGCATCGAGCCAATCCGGGTCATCGAGCATGTGGCGCTTGATCGCCATCGGGTCCTCACCGGTGAGACGCCACTGGTAGAGGGCCAGCGCCGCATAGCGACGCGCCTGGGTGCGTGGACTCACCATTTCAGTCGAACTGCCGTGCCAGCGAGACCATCTCCAGCGCCGAGAGCGCGGCCTCGGCGCCCTTGTTGCCGGCCTTGGTGCCGGCGCGCTCGATCGCCTGCTCGATGCTGTCGACGGTGAGCACGCCGAAGGCGATCGGCAGCCGGTGGCTGAGACCGACCTGGGCGAGCCCCTTGACGCACTCGTTGGCGACGTACTCGAAGTGGGGGGTGCCGCCACGGATCACCGCGCCGAGGGCGACGATGGCGTCGAAACCGCCGCGCGCGGCGATCTGTTCGGCGGCCACCGGCATCTCGAAGGCACCGGGCACGCGCACGATGGTGATGTCCGACTCCTCGACACCGTGACGACGCAGCGCGTCGATCGCGCCCCGCTCCAGGCTATCGACGACGAAGTTGTTCCAGCGCGCCACCAGCAGACAGAAGCGGGCGCCATCGGCACGCATGGTGCCTTCGATGGTATGAATGGTCATCTCGGTTTGTCCTCTCAGGATTGGCGACCACCGGTGTACTCAACCACCTCCAGGTCGAACCCGGAGATGGCATGCATCGACTTCGGCGCGCTCATCACGCGCATCTTGCGCACGCCGAGATCGGCGAGGATCTGCGCGCCGATACCGAAGGTGCGCAGCGTATGACCGTCCTGCTGCCGGCGCGGCGGCACCTCGTCGTCACGGTCATGGAAATCGAAATCCTTGATCCGCGCCAGCAGATCCTCGGCTCGATCGCGGTTGCGCAGCACCACGATCACCCCCTCGCCGGCCTCGCCGACCTGACGCATCACGTCGCGCAGCGGCCAGCCGCAGGCGCCGTGATCGGCCTCGAACAGATCGCAGAGGCTGTTTTGCAGGTGCACCCGTACCAGGGTGGGGTGCTCCGGATCGATCTCGCCGAGGGTCAGCGCCAGGTGCAGCTCGTGATCGATGCTGTCGCGATAAGCGTGCAGCTTGAAGGTCCCGTAGGGCGTGGGCAGCTCGCAGCCGCTCTCGCGCACCACCGCGCGCTCGTTGCGCACCCGATAGTGGATGAGATCGGCGATGGTGCCGATCTTCAGCCCGTGGGTCTCGGCGAAGCGCTCGAGATCGGGGCGGCGCGCCATGGTGCCGTCCTCGTTGAGGACCTCGACGATCACCGCCGCCGGGGTGAAACCGGCGAGCCGGGCGAGATCGCAGCCGGCCTCGGTATGACCGGCGCGCACCAGCACCCCGCCGGGTTGGGCGATCAGCGGAAAGATGTGTCCGGGCTGCACCAGATCGCGCTCGGTCGCGTCAGGCGCGACCGCGGCGCGCACCGTGGTCGCACGATCGGCTGCGGAGATGCCTGTGGTGACGCCCCGGGCGGCCTCGATCGAGACGGTGAAGGCGGTCGCGTGCGGGGCCTGGTTGTCGTTGACCATCGGCGCCAGACGCAGCTGCTCGCAGCGCTCACGGGTGAGGGTCAGACAGATCAGCCCGCGACCGTACTTGGCCATGAAGTTGATCGCCTCAGGGGTGACACAGTCGGCCGGAAGCAGCAGATCGCCCTCGTTCTCGCGATCCTCGTCGTCCATGATCACCACCATGCGCCCGGCGCGCAGCTCGGCGATGATCTCCTCGGTCGTGTTCAGGCCGGTATGGCTCATAGCAAATTGGGTCTTTTCGAGCGAAGCCGTTAAGTTTAACAGACGGCCAAGCACCTGCGTGGACGGAAGCGGCCGCAAGTCAGCCTCCAGCCATCGGCATCCAGCCGCCAGCAGGCGTTCTCTCCCGCCGTCGCCAATGGAACGACGCCCCGCCACACCCTAGGATGAACAAAGCGCAGCGCGCCCATCAGGGGTTCAGCGACCAGCGACCAGCGACCAGCGACCAGCGACCAGGAGATTGAAACCGCAAAGCCGCCAAGGGCGCGAAGGGATTCAAGCGGCCAGCCATCAGCGGCCAGCCGCCAGTGGAGGGACGGCCTCGACGATAGCGCCACTCACCATTCACTGTCAGCGACCGGTTGGCGTACGTTTTCGACCAACACTCGAAGACAGGCGGCCACTGGCGGCTGGAGGCTGATCGCTGGCAGCTCTTCTCCCCTTCGCGCCCTTGGCGGCTTTGCGGTTCAATCCGCTGGCGGCTGGCGGCTGGCGGCTGAAAGCTGGCGAAGGCGGTCTCAGCCGAACCCGTGACGACTGAGGAAGTCGCGGGTGATGCGCTCGCCCTCGCCCTCGGGTGCGGCGGCCTGTTCGCCGAGCACCAGGCGTTCGAGATAGCGGGCGATCAGGTCGACCTCGAGGTTGACCCGGCTGCCGGCGCGATAGCCGCCGATGATGGTCTCCTCCAGGGTGTGGGGGACGATGTTGAGTTCGAACACCGCGCCCTCGACACGATTGACGGTGAGGCTGGTGCCGTCGATGCAGATCGAGCCCTTGGGCGCGATATAGCGCGCCAGCGCGTCCGGGGCGCGGATGCGCAGCCGGGTCGAGCGGCCGTCGGCGCCGACCTCCAGCACCTCGCCCAGGCCGTCGACATGACCGCTGACCAGATGACCGCCGAGCGGGGTCGAGAGGGTGAGCGCGCGCTCCAGATTGACCGCGCCGCCCTGCCCCAGCGCACCCAGGGTGGTCAGCGACAGGGTCTCGCGCGAGACATCGGCGGCAAAACGCGCGGCCCCCAGCTCGACTGCGGTCAGACAGACACCGTTGACCGCGATGCTGTCGCCGAGCGCGGTCGTGGAGAGATCGAGATCGGCGGTATCGATATGCAGCCTGACATCGCCGCCGCGCGGCTCCTGGCGCGCGATACGCCCGACGGCCTGGATGATTCCGGTGAACATGACGGACTCCTCAGCGATGACGCGCGACGGCGTCGAGGTTGACTCGGGGGACGAGGCGCCACCGACGCCGACGCTAGCGCGCCGACGGGCGCAGCAACAGGCGCAGATCGGGGCCGATGCGACGGACATCGACGAAGGCCAGCGCGAGCCGATCGGCCATCTGCTCGACACCGGGCAGGCGCGCCAGCCCGCGGGCGCAGTCACCCATCAGGTGCGGGGCGAGATAGACCACCAGCTCATCGACCAGCCCGGCGGCGAGCGCCGCCCCGGCCAGGGTCGGACCGCTCTCGATCAGCGCCTCGTTGACCTCGCGTCGTCCCAGCTCGGCGAGCAGCGCGGCGAGATCGACGCGCCCGTCGGCACCGCCGCAGACCAGCGTCTCGGCGCCGGCGGCAACGAGCGCGCGCTCGCGCTCGGGGTCGGGCGTCGCGCCGACCACTAGGGTGGTGCCGGGCAGCCCCAGCATCCGCGCCGTCGGCGGCGTGCGCCAGCGGCTGTCGAGCACCACCCGCAGCGGCTGCAGCACCGGATCGCCGGGCATCAGCCCGGGCAGCGCCTCGGGGGCGAGCCGGACGTTGAGGCTGGGATCGTCGGCGAGCAGGGTCTCGACCCCGGTGATGATCGCGCCGCTGCCCGCACGCAGCCGCTGCACGTCGGCGCGCGCCTGCTCGGAGGTGATCCAGCGGCTCTCGCCGTCGGCCATCGCGGTCCGGCCATCGAGGCTCGCGGCGAGCTTGCAGCGCACCAGTGGACGACCCGCGCGCATCCGCTGCACGAACCCCGGGTTGAGCGCCTCGGCGGCGGCGGCCTGCACCCCGACCAGGGTGGCGATGCCGGCGGCCTCGAGCCGGGCGATGCCGCGCCCCGCGACCCGGGGGTTGGGATCGACCATGGCGCAGACCACCCGACCGACGCCCGCCTCGACCAGCGCATCGGCGCACGGCGGGGTACGACCGTGATGGCTGCAGGGCTCGAGGGTGACATAGACGGTGGCGCCGCGGGCACGCTCGGCGGCTGCGGCCAGGGCGTGGCGCTCGGCGTGCGGACCGCCGGCGCGTCGGTGCCAGCCCTCGCCGACCAGCACCCCGTCGCGCACGATGACGCAGCCGACGCGCGGGTTGGGCGCGGTGCTGTAGCGTCCCTGCTCGGCCAGACGCAGCGCGTGCGCCATCCAGGCCTGATCCGTAGGCGTGACCTCAGTCGGTGTCGCCATCATCGTCATCCGCTGCCACCGTCGCGCCGACCGGCTCGCGCTCGAGCCGTTCGATCTCGGCGCGGAAGGCGGCCACGTCCTCGAACTTGCGATAGACCGAGGCGAAACGCACGTAGGCGACCTGATCGAGCCCACGCAGCTCGTCCATCACCAGATCACCGAGACGCATCGAGTCGACCTCGCTCTCGCCACAGGACATCAGGGTGCGACGGATGCGCGAGAGCGCGGCCTCGATCTCGGCGGTACCGACCGGGCGCTTCTCCAGCGCCCGCATCATCCCCGAGCGCAGCTTATCGGGATCGAACGGGACCCGGGTACCGTCGCGCTTGACGATCCGGGGCAGGTTGAGTTCGGCGCGCTCGTAGGTGGTGAAGCGCTCCTCGCACACCACACACTTGCGCCGCCGGCGCACCTGATCACCCTCGTCGAACAGTCGTGAGTCGACGACCTTGGTGTCATGGGCACCACAGAATGGACAGCGCACGCTCTAGCCCTCCGACGCCGGCGCGGGGCCGGCGTCTCGATCGGCGCGCGCCGGGACGCCCTGCGACGCCCCGCGCACCGCCATCAGCAACCGTAGACCGGGAAGCGGCGACACAGCTCCACCACCTTGCCCTTGGCCGCCTCGATTGCGGCCTGATCGCCACGAGCGTCGATCAGGTCGCACATCCAGCCGGCGAGATCACGGGCCTCGGCGACGCCGAAGCCACGGGTGGTGATCGCCGGGGTACCGACGCGGATCCCGCTGGTGACGAAGGGCGACTGCGGGTCGTTGGGCACGGCGTTCTTGTTGACGGTGATGTTGGCCGCGCCGAGCCAGGCGTCGACGTCCTTGCCGGTGAGCCCCTGGGCGATGAAGCTGACCAGGAAGAGGTGGTCGTCGGTGCCGCCGGAGACGACGTCGAAGCCACGCGCGATGAACACCTCGGCCATGGCGCGGGCGTTGTCGACGACCTGCTGCTGATAGGTCTTGAAGGCCGGCTCGAGCGCCTCCTTGAAGGCCACCGCCTTGCCCGCGATCACGTGCATCAGCGGACCGCCCTGGGTGCCCGGGAAGACCACCGAGTTGAGCTTCTTCTCGATCTCGGGGTTGGACTTGGCGAGGATCAGACCGCCACGCGGACCACGCAGGGTCTTGTGGGTGGTGGTGGTGGTGACGTCGGCGATGCCGACCGGGCTCGGATAGACGCCGGCGGCGATCAGACCGGCCACATGGGCCATGTCGACCATCAGATAGGCGCCGACGGCATCGGCGATGTCGCGGAAACGCTGCCAGTCGACCACGCGCGAATAGGCCGAGAAGCCGGCGATGATCATCCGCGGCTTGTGCTCCTGGGCCAGACGCTCGACCTCGGCGTAGTCGATCTCGCCGGTGGCCGGATCGAGACCGTACTGCACCGCGTTGTAGATCTTGCCCGAGAAGTTCGGCTTGGCGCCGTGGGTGAGGTGACCGCCGTGGGCGAGGCTCATCCCCAGCACGGTATCACCGGGCTGGCACAGCGCCTGGAAGACCGCGGCATTGGCCTGCGAGCCCGAGTGCGGCTGGACGTTGGCGTAATCGGCGCCGAACAGCGCCTTGGCGCGATCGATGGCCAGTTGCTCGACCACGTCGACATGCTCGCAGCCGCCGTAGTAGCGCTTGCCCGGATAGCCTTCGGCATACTTGTTGGTCAGCACACCACCCTGCGCCTGCATCACCAGCGGGCTGGTGTAGTTTTCCGAGGCGATGAGCTCGACGTGCTCTTCCTGGCGACGCTCCTCGTCCTGGATAGCAGCCCAGAGCGCTGGGTCGTAATCACTGATCTGCAACTTGGTATCGAACATGATGATTATTCCGGGCAATGCAAAACGGGTTAGTTTAACGGATGATCGGGCCGCGCGTCGCGCCTTTGGAAACAAAAAGACACCCGACGCCACCGGGCGTCACCACCGCGATCGGCCAGATCGCGGTGGTGTCGTTTAGAATGGAGATCGATCGAACGCCGGAGACGCGCGTGCGTCTCACCCAACCCCGGGACCAGATAAAGACCATGACCGATACCATTCATAACGTCGACCAAGCCGAGATCAGCAAGTTCGAGGAGCTCGCCTCGCGCTGGTGGGATCCCGACAGCGAGTTCAAGCCCCTGCACGACATCAACCCGCTGCGTCTCGACTACATCGAGCGCGGCGCCGACGGGCTGGCGGGCAAGGAGGTGCTCGACGTCGGCTGCGGCGGCGGCATCCTCTCCGAGAGCATGGCGCTGCGCGGCGCCAAGGTCACCGGCATCGACATGGGCGCAATGCCGCTGCGCGTGGCCGACCTCCACACCCTCGAGACCGGGGTCGAGGTCGACTACCGCCAGGTGCCGGTCGAGACCCTGGCCGCCGAGCGCCCGGCGAGCTTCGATGTGGTCACCTGCATGGAGATGCTCGAACACGTCCCCGAGCCGGCCTCGGTGATCGATGCCTGCGCGCGGCTGGTACGCCCCGGCGGCAAGGTGTTCTTCTCCACCCTCAACCGCACCCCCAAGGCCTATCTGCTGGCGATCGTCGGCGCCGAGTACGTGATGGGCATGCTGCCGCGCGGCACCCACGATTATTCGCGCTTCATCCGCCCCTCCGAACTCGACGCCTGGGTGCGCCGCACCGCGCTGCGCACCACCGACCTCAGCGGCATGACCTACAACCCGCTGACCAAGACCTACCAGCTCGACGCCAGCGACCTCAGCGTCAACTATCTGGTGAGCTGCGTGCGCGACGACGCCGATGCCTGAGCCGGTGCGCGACGCGGCGGTACTGTTCGACCTCGACGGCACCTTCGCCGACACCGCCCCGGACATGGCCGCCGCGCTCAACCGGCTGCGCGCGACCCACGACCGGGCGCCGCTGCCGCTCGCCGAGATCCGTCCCTTCGTCTCGCACGGCGGGCGCGGCATGCTCGAGGTCGGCTTCGGGCTGCGCCCCGGGGACAGCGACTACGAGCCGATGCGCCGCGCCTTCCTCGATCGCTATGCCGAGGCGCTGGTGCGCGACACCGCACCCTTCCCGGGGATGGCCGAGCTGGTCAGCGCCCTGGAGGCGCGCGCCATCCCCTGGGGGATCGTCACCAACAAGCCGGGCTATCTCACCCGGCCGCTGCTCGAACGCATCGGCTATGCCGAGCGCGCCGCCTGCGTGGTCTGCGGCGACACCACGCCCACGCCCAAGCCGCACCCGCGCCCCCTGTTCCACGCCTGCGAGCTGCTCGGGGTCGACCCCGAGCGCTGCTGGTACCTCGGTGACGCCGAGCGCGACATCCAGGCCGGGCGCGCCGCCGGCATGGGCACCCTGGTCGCCCTGTTCGGCTATCTCGGGGCACACGACGACCCCGACGGCTGGGGCGCGCACGGCGCCATCGATCACCCGCTCGCGCTGCTCGACTGGCTGCCCGAAACCCCGACATGAGCGTGACCATCGCAGAGACCGCGTGGCGCTTCCCCAACGACGCCACCCCGCTCGGCAGTGCCCGCTACTACGCCCTGCGCTTCGCCCCGGCGACGCGTCGCGATGCCCTGGCGCTGCTGGTGCTGTGGCACGCGCAGCTGCGCGCCATCCCCGGCGCGGTCTCCGAGGCGAGGATCGGGGCGGCCAAGCTCGACTGGTGGCGCGAGGAGATCGAGCGCTGCGCCAGCGGCGCGCCGACCCACCCGCTCGGCGCGCCGCTGGCGGCGCTGATCGCCGAGCAGGCGCTGCCGCTCGAGCCCTTCATCGAGGTGATCGCGCACCAGGACGCGCGCCTCGCCGCGCCCTGCCCGCCGCACTTCGCGGCCCTGGCCGCGCACGCCGAGACCGACCTCGGCGCACTGTTCGAGCTGCTCGCCCGCTGCGAGGGCGAGCGCTCGCCCGAGTCGCTGCGCGAGGCACGAGCGCTCGGCGCCTATTGCCGGCTGATCGCCGGGATCCGCGACGGCGGCTGGTGGTGGCGCCGCGGCCAGCTCGACTTCATCAGCGCCGATCTGCTGCCGAACGACCCGGAGCGGCTGCCCGAACGACTGCCGACGCTGCTCGCGACCACCGCCGCGCGTGCCGAACAGCTGCGCGCCGAGACCCAGCGCGGCACCTGTCGCGCCCGCAGCGTACGCATCCGCGCCCGTCTCGCCCGGGTGCTCGCCGCAGAACTCGCCGCCAGCGACTATGCCGTGGTCGACCAGCGCATCGCCCTGCCCCCGCTGCGCAAGCTCTGGCACGCCTGGCGCGAGCAACGACGCTGAGCCATACCGGCAAGACGCAATGCCACGGGCGGCGTCTTGTCGCATCATTCGCATCCATCGACCCGGGCGCCGCAAGCGCTCGGGGCGGACCCAAACAGTCAGCGAGAGACACGACCCATGGAACAACAGAACCAACCACTCCAGGACCGCGTCATCCTGGTCACCGGCGCGCTCGAGGGCATCGGTCGCGCCGTCGCCATGGCCGCCGCCGAGGCCGGCGCCACCGTGGTGCTCTCGGCGATCGACGAGCACGAACTCGATCCCGTCTACGACGCCATCGAGGCGGCCGGGCACCCGCAGCCGGCGATCCTGCCGATCGACCCCGAGGCGGCCACCGCGGATGACTACATCGCCGTGGCCAACATCCTCGGCGACACCTTCGGGCGGCTCGACGGGCTCGCCCACTGCGCCGCCTTCACCCCCTACCTCAGCCGCATCGACGACTACGACGCCGAGGACTGGGAGCGGGTGCTCAAGGTCAACCTCACCGCCCCCTTCATGCTCACCCAGGCCTGTCTGCCGCTGCTGCGCGCCGCCGCCGACCCCTCGGTGGTGTTCACCAGCGATCGCGTCGGCCAGACCGGCAAGGCCTACTGGGGCGCCTTCGCCGCCGCCAAGTTCGGCCTCGAGGGGCTGATGCAGGTGCTCGCCGAGGAGACCAGCGAGGCCGGCCAGATCCGCGTCAACAGCATCGACCCCGGGGTGGTGCGCTGCGCCATGCGCGCGACCCTCTATCCCGGCGAGGACCCGATGCAGCACCCCGCCCCGGAGAGCGTGGTCGAGCCCTATCTGCGCCTGCTCGGCCCCGCCGGGCGCGGCATCACCGGGCAGCGCATCCAGGCCCAGCCGACGGCCTGACGGGATGCGGTGATGAGCAAGACCCACCCGATCGAGGGGCTCTACGACCTGGTCACCGGCGACGAGGACGCCCGTGTCTGCAAGGACATCCCCAGCGCCTCGTGCAACGATCAGCCGCGCAACTTCTTCGTCTATCTCGGCGCCAACCTGATGAGCAAGGTCGCCGACGAGCTCTCCAGCGCCAAGCTGATCCTGCCCTGGCTGTTCGGCTATCTCGGCGCCCCCGGGCTGCTGGTCGGCCTGCTGGTACCGATCCGCGAGGCCGGCGTGCTGTTGCCACAGCTGGCGGTGGCCGCCTACATCCGCCGCCTGCCGCTGCGCAAGGGGGTGTGGATCCTCGGCTCGGTGCTCTCGGCGCTGGCCCTGGCGCTGATGGCCGTCGCCGCGCTGACCCTGGAGGGCGCGCTCGCCGGCTGGACCATCATCGCGCTGCTGGTGGTCTTCAGCCTGGCGCGCGGGCTGTGCTCGGTCTCGGCCAAGGACGTCCTCGGCAAGACCGTCTCCAAGTCCAGGCGCGGCAACCTGATGGGGCTCTCTGCGGGGATCGCCGGGCTCGCCACCCTGGCGCTCGGTCTCTATCTGCAGTTCGTCGCCGACGCCCACGCCAACATCCTGATCTTCGTCGCCCTGCTGCTCGGCGGCGCGCTCTGCTTCCTGCTCGGCGCCCTGGTGTTCCGGTCGATCCGTGAACAGCCCGGCGCCACCGAGGGCGGCGGCAACGCCATCGCGACCGCGCTCGAGAGCATCGGTCTGCTGCGCAGCGACGCCGACTTCCGCCGCTTCGTGATCGCCCGCTCGGCACTGCTGAGCGTCGCCCTCGCCCCGCCCTTCTACGTCCTGCTGGCACAGGCGCAGAGCGGCGGCGACCTCTCCGGCCTCGGGCTGCTGATCATCGCCAACGGTATCGCCGGCAGCCTCAGCGCACCGCTGTGGGGACGGCTCGGCGACCGCTCGGCGCGTCTGGCGATGGCCCTCGCCGCCGCCCTGGCCGGCGCGACCGGGCTGCTGACCTGGGCGCTGGCGACCAGCGCCAGCCCGCTGCTCGCCGACCCGCTGGCCTTCGCCGGACTCTTCCTGGTGCTCGGCATCGCCCACGCCGGGGTGCGGCTCGGCCGCAAGGTCTATCTGGTCGACATGGCCACCAGCGAGACCCGTGCGGCCATGGTTGCGGTCAGCAACACCGTGATCGGCGTGGTGATGCTCGCCGGCGGCCTGATCGGCGTGCTCGGCGACTACTACGGCGCGGCCAGCGTGATCCTCGCCCTCGCCCTCGGCGCGCTGTTCGCCGCGCTCTACGTCATGCGGCTACGCGAGGTCTCGGAGCCTGACTGAACGTGGCCACCGGCCGGAAAGGTTGAACCGCAAAGCCGCAAAGGGCGCGCAGGAGAAAAAAGCCTCCAGCAGTCAGCCTCCAGTCGCCACGGGCGAGCGCCCTCGACAACAGCACGGCTTGGGCGCCAGTGTTTGAGGACAGACAGCCGCTGGCGGCTGGTCGCCGTCAACCTGAACCGCTTCGCGTGCTTCGCGGCTTTGCGGTTCAATCCGCTGGCGACTGGAGGCTGGCGGCTTATTCCCCTTTGCGTCCTTGGTGTCTTCGCGGTTCAATCCCCTGGTAGCTGGTAGCTGGTAGCTGGTAGCTGGTAGCTGGTAGCTGGTAGCTGGTAGCTGATCGCCGGCACCTTGAACCGCTTCGCGTTCTTCGCGGCTTTGCGGTTCAATCCACTGGAGGCTGGAGGCTGGAGGCTGGAGGCTGGAGGCTGGAGGCTGGAGGCTGGAGGCTGGAGGCTGAAAAATTCCTTATGCTCGACAGACCGTCATCGGAGCGCTGGAGGCATCATGTCCCGATCCCGTCACCTGCGACTGCTGGTGATCGCAGCATGCTGTTGCGCGCCGGTACGGGCGGAGGTCTATCGTTGCGAGGACGAAACCGGGGTGCGCTATCAGCAATCGCCTTGCGAGCGTGGCGAGCACGCGCGCCGGATCGAGACCGAGCCGGTCGACCGCACCGAGGCCGCGGCCTCCGAGGCACGCGCCGCACGCATCCGCGCGCAATTGGAGCAGGAACGCGCGCGCGATCGCGCCGAGGCCGAGGAGCGCCGGGCGCGCAAACTCGAGGAGCGACGCGTCGAGGCCGAGGAGCGCCGCGCGGCGGCGGCCGAGCGCCGCGCCGAGATCGAGGCGGCACGTCCGACGGCCCCACCAGCGATCTACCTCACCCCACCGCCGCATCGCCCGCCACCCTGGGTGCGACCACCCCACCCCCGACCGGAACCGCCCGAACCGGAACCCGAGACCAAGCCCGGCTTTCGGCTGACCCCGCACCCGGGATAGTACGGCGAGACGAAGCAGCCAGCAGCCAGCAGCCAGCAGCCAGCAGCCAGCAGGATTGAACCGCAAAGATACCGTCTTGTCCGTCAACCGCCGACCATGCAACACCAGCCTCCCCGACTGGAGGCTGGAAGCTGATCGCTGGAAGCTGGTTCGAACCGCAAAGCCGCGAAGCGCGCAAAGTGAATGATGTGTGATGTCGGCGTGAGGCCACTGGCGGCGCGGGTCCGTACCCACTGGCGGCTGATCGCTGGCGGCTTATTCCCCTTCGCGTCCTTTGCGGCTTTGCGGTTCAATCCGCTGACGGCTTTCCCCCCGCCCCGATCACTCCGTCTCGAGCAGTCGCTTGACCGGGCCGAAGCCGCGGCGGTGGGTGGGACAGGGGCCGAGGCGCTGGAGGGCCTCGATATGGGCGCGGGTGGGATAGCCCTTGTGGCCGGCGAAGCCGTAGCCGGGGTAGTCGCGCTCGTAGTCGAGCATCAGCCGGTCGCGCGCAACCTTGGCGATGATCGAGGCGGCGGCGATCTCGGGCACCAGCGCATCACCGCCGACCACGGCGCGCGCCTCCAGCCCCGCGGGCAGCTCCGGGCAGCGATTGCCGTCGACCAGCACCAGACCGGGGGCGGTGGCGAGCCCCTCGACGGCGCGACGCATCGCCAGCATCGAGGCGTGGAGGATGTTGAGTGTCTCGATCTCCTCGACGCTGCCCCAGGCCAGCGACCAGGCCAGGGCGCGCTCGCGGATGGCGTCGTAGAGCGCCTCTCGGCGCTTGGCGCTGAGTCGCTTGGAGTCGTCGAGTCCGGCGATCGGGCGACTGGGGTCGAGGATCACCGCGGCGGCGGCGACCGGGCCGGCGAGCGGGCCGCGGCCGGCCTCGTCGACGCCGGCGGTGAGGACGGGGGCGGTCATCTCGGGGTCTCTCCGATCAGGTCGAGCACTGCGCGCGCGGCCTCGCGGGCGGCGTCGCAGCGCAGGTCACGGTGGATACGGGCGTACTCGCGCTCGATCTCGGCGCGGCGCGCGTGATCGTCGAGCAGCTCGAGCAGCGCCGGGGCGAGCAGCTCGGCGCGACAGCGCGACTGCACGAACTCGGGGGCGAGTTCGCGCCCGGCGAGCAGGTTGGCCATGGCGATGTGCGGCACCTTGACCAGCCCGAGCTGCTTGACCAGGTGATAGGTCAGCGGGTGGAGACGGTAGCCGACCAGCATCGGCCGCCCGAGCAGCAGCGCCTCGAGGGTGGCGGTCCCCGAGGCGGTGAGCACCACATCGGCGGCGCTCATCGCCTCGCGCCCCTGGCCCTCGAGCAGGGTCAGGGGGAGTTCGGGGGCGCAGCGCTGCAGCTCGGCACGGAAGCGCTCGCCGACCCGGGCGTTGATCAGCGGCACCACGAAACGCAGTTCGGGCCGCGCGGCATGGGCCGCGCGGGCGGTCTCGATGAAGGGCGCGGCGAGGCGCTCGACCTCGCCCAGACGACTGCCCGGGAGCAGCGCCACCAGCGGCGCCTCGGGGTCGAGCCCGAGCTCGGCGCGGGCGGCTGCGCGATCGACCTCGAACGGGATCTCGTCGGCCAGCGGGTGACCGACATAGCGTGCCGGCACGCCGTGCTCGCGCAGGAAGCGCTCCTCGAAGGGGAAGATGCTGAGCATCAGGTCGACGGCGCGGCGGATCCCCTTGACCCGCCCCGGTCGCCAGGCCCAGACGGTGGGGCTGACCAGGTGCACGGTGCGGATGCCGGCGTGCCGCGCGCGCCGCTCGAGCCCGAGGTTGAAGTCCGGGGCGTCGACCCCGATCAGCACCGCCGGGCGCTCGCGCAGCATGAAGCGCAGCAGCTCGCGACGCAGCCCGAGCAGCTCGCGCAGCTGGCCGAGCACCTCGGTCAGGCCCATCACCGAGAGCCGCTCCATCTCGAACAGGCTCTCGCAGCCGAGCGCCTGCATCCGTGGTCCGGCGACACCGACGAAGCGCACCCGGGTGTCACCGAGCTGGCGTTGCAGCTCGCGCACCACGGCGGCGCCGAGCAGGTCGCCCGAGGGTTCATTGGCGACGATGCCGATGGTCAGCATGACAGAGGACTCCGCGAGGGGGCGCGACCCGAGGTCAGCGCACGATGCCGCGCGCGCTGGCGGCGATGAAGTCGATCAGTGGGCGCAGCTCGGGGGTCTCGGTGGTCATCGCGGCGATGCGCTCGAGCGCCTCCTCGCGTCTGAGTCCGGCGAGATACAGGCTGCGATAGGCTCGCTTGATCGCCTGGATGGCCGCCGGCTCGAAACCGCGCCGACGCAGCCCCTCGCTGTTGATGCCGTGGGGCGCTGCGGGATGACCGCCGACGGTGACATAGGGCGGCACATCGCGCCCGAGCACCGAGCCCATGGCACAGAAGCTGTGGGCGCCGATGCGGGTAAACTGGTGGACGATGGTGAAACCGCCGAGGATCGCCCAGTCCTGCACCTCGACATGACCGCCGAGCGAGGCGGCATTGGCCATGATCACGTCGTTGCCGATACGGCAGTCGTGGGCGACGTGGGTGTAGGCCATCAGCAGGTTGTCGTCGCCGATGCGGGTGACGCCCTGGTCCTGAACGGTGCCGCGATGGATGGTGACGAACTCGCGGACCTGGTTGCGATCGCCGATCTCCAACCGGGTCGGCTCGCCGGCGTATTTCTTGTCCTGCGGATCCTCGCCGATCGAGGTGAATTGGAAGATGCGGTTGTCGCGCCCGATCCGGGTCGGCCCGCGCACCACCGCGTGCGGACCAATCCGGGTCCCGGCGCCGATCTCGACCTCGGGGCCGATCACCGCGAAGGGGCCGACCTCGACCCCGGGGTCGAGGCGGGCGCCCGGGTCAACGAGGGCGCTGGGATGGATCAAGCAGTGAAGTCCCGGGCGGTACACATGATCTCGGCGGTGGCGACCACCTGGTCATCGACCCGGGCCTCGCCGTCGAACTTCCAGATGCCACGACGCACCGGACCCAGTCGCACCTCCATGATCAGCTGATCACCAGGCTCGACCGGGCGCTTGAAGCGGGCCTTGTCGATGCCGACGAAGTAGTAGAGCGATTTCTCGCCGACCTGTTCGGGACGTGAGGCCATCGCCAAGAGCCCCGTGGCCTGGGCCATGGCCTCGACGATCAGCACGCCCGGCATCACCGGACGCACCGGGAAGTGGCCGGTGAAGAAGGGCTCGTTGATGGAGACGTTCTTCATCGCGATCAGATACTCGTCGACCTTGTAGTCGAGCACCCGATCGACCAGCAGGAAGGGATAGCGATGCGGCAGCAGACTCATCACCTTGTGGATGTCCATCATCTTGCCCGCTTCCTGCATCTGCGCGGAATCCGCCACAACCTGAGATCCCGCCATTAGCAACCCCCCTGCCCTGTTGTCTGTTTCATTGTTTCGATGTGTGTCTCTAGCTGTTTGATTCGGCGCGTCAGCTCGTCGAGATGTCTGAAGCGCGCCACGTTACGCCGCCAATCCGCGCTCGGCATCGCCGGGACACCGCTGCTGTAGAGCCCGGGCTCGGGGAAGGAGCGGGTGACCATGGCCATCCCGGTGAAGTGGACGTTGTCGCCGATCTCGAGGTGGCCGGCCATGCCGACGGCACCGGCGATGGTGCAGTTGCGTCCGATCCGGGTCGAGCCCGAGATCCCGGTGTTGGCGGCGATGGCGGTATTGTCGCCAATTTCGACGTTGTGGCCGATCTGGATGTGATTATCCAGCTTGACCCCGTCGCCGATCAGGGTGTCGCCGATCGCACCGCGATCGACCGAGGTGTTGGCGCCGATCTCGACGTCATCGCCGAGCACCGCCCGCCCGACCTGGGGGATGCGCTCCCAGCGCTCGCCGTCCTTGGCGAAACCGAAGCCCTCGCGTCCGATCACCGCGCCGGGATGGAGCAGCGCCCGCGCGCCGACCACCGCACCCTCGCACAGGGTGACCCGGGCGACCAGACGCGACTCGGCGCCGATGCGCACCCCGCGCCCGATCACGCAGCTCGGCCCGACAAACACCCCGGGACCGATCTCGGCCTCGGCCTCGACCACGGAGAGCGGGCCGACCCAGGCGCTGGGATCGATCCGCGCGGCGGGGTCGACGACCGCGCTCGGATGCACGCCGCCGACGACCGGTTCGCGCGGATGGAGGATGCGCGCGGCACGGGCATAGGTGAGATAGGGGTTATCGCTGATCAGCACCGGCACCGCGGCGTGCTCGGCATCGGCCTCGGTGAGGATCACCGCACCGGCGCGGGTCTCGGCGAGGTGACGACGGTACTTGCGATCGCCGAGAAAGCTCAGGCTGTCCGCGGTCGCATCGGTCAGCCGCGCGACACGCGCGAGACGGACGGCACCATCACCACGCACAGGCACGCCGAGGCGTGCCGCGAGTTCTTTCAGACTGATTTCCAAGGGATTCACCTCTGGGCGGCCGGCGCGCACAAGGCGTCGGTCACCGTTTTTCGAACTCCGCCTTGAGGCGCTCGATGACCAGATCGGAGATATCGATACGATCACTGAAATAGACCACGCCCTCGGTGATCACCAGATCGATATCCTGCTCCTTGGCCAGCTCGACCACCACCTCCTGGACCTGGCGGGCCAGCTTGGTGCGAAGCTCGTTCTGACGCAGCACGAAGTCCTCCTGGAACTCGTCGCGGGCGTACTTCAGCTTGCGGGTGCGGCTACGGATGTCGTTCTGCAGCCGCTGGATCTCGCTCTCGCTCATCAGCGCGCCGTCGCGCTCGAGCTTGCGCTGCAGCGCGGCGACCTGCTCCTGCTGCTCGCGCAGGGTGCGTTCGCGCTCCTCGAGCTCACGCTGCAGGGCATCGCCCGCGGCATCATACTGGGGCGACTGCTCGACCACCCGATTGGGGTCGACCACCGCGATACGGTAGCCCTCGACGGCGTCCTCGGCCAGGGCCTGGGTGGCGACCAGCAGCAGGACGATCGAGACGATGAGACGGAAATTCACGGGTACCCTCCCCTGGATCAGAAGGTCTGACCGAATCCGAACTGGAACACCTGGGTCTCGTCGCCATCCTTCTCGTTGAGCGGATAGGCCACGCTCACCGACAGCGCCCCGACCGGCGAGAGCCAGCTCACCGACAGACCGGCCGAGTAGCGCAGATCGCCGAGGTCGAAGCCGGTGTTGTCGACCAGCGAGGAGTCATCGGTCAACCAGACGTTGCCGAAGTCGAAGAAGGCGCCGAGCCGCAGCGTCTTCTCGAACTCGCCGCCGACCGGCGGCGGGGCGAACAGCTCGATGCTGCCGACCAGCTTGAGATTGCCGCCGACCGGGTCGTTGGTACTGAGCTCGCGCGGGCCGAGTGTGTTGGCCTGCCAGCCACGCACCGAGCGCGGACCACCGGCGTAGAAGTTCTCGAAGAAGGGCAGATAATCGATCTCGCCGTAACCGTCGCCGTAGGCGAGGTCGCCGCTCAACGAGAAGACGAAGCGCGAGGTCAGCGGGATGTAGATCTGCTCCTTGTAGGTGAGCTTGTAGTACTCCAGATCGCTGCCCGGGAGAGCGACCTCGGCGCGCAGGGTGCGCAGCGCGCCGCGGGTCGGGAACAGCGCGGTGTCACGCGAGTCGCTGGAGTAGTTGGCCGAGAGCACGAAGTCGTTGAAGGTGTGCCCGTTGCGCGCGACGAACTCATCGGCCAGCTCCGACTCGCCCGGGGAGAAGTCGGTGTACTGGTAGCGCAGACCGAGACCGGCGCGGCTGGTGTCGGAGATCGGCAACCCGAAGGAGAAGCCGGCGACACCGACGTCGGTGGAGTAGTCGGCGCCGATCAGCTCGTCGTAGTCGGTCTCCTGGTAGGAGAGGTTGAAGCCGCGACTGATGCCATCGACCGTGTAGTACGGATTGGTGTAGGCGAGCTGATAGCGACGGTTGGCGGTACTGGTGTTGAAGGCCAGCGCCACGCGCTTGCCGGTGCCGAGGAAGTTGTTCTGGGTGACGCTGGCGTTGAGCAGGATGCCCTGCGACTGCGAGAAGCCGATACCGGCGGCGAGGTTGCCCGCGGGCTTCTCCTCGACGGTGACGTCGACGTCGACCTGATCGGGCGAGCCCGGGACCGGCGGGGTCTCGATGCTGACATCGTCGAAGTAGCCGAGACGCTGCAGCCGCTCGCGCGACTTGCGCACCAGATCGGCGGAGAACCAGGCGGTCTCGAGCTGGCGCATCTCGCGCCGCAACACCTCGTCACGGGTGCGGGTGTTGCCCTTCATGTTGACGCGACGGACATAGACGCGCTTGCCCGGGTCGACGAAGAAGGTCACCGCCACCTCGTGCGACTCCTCGTCGATCTCGGGCACGGTGTTGACGTTGGCGAAGGCATAGCCCTCGTCGCCGAGCAGGTTGGAGATGCGCTCGGCGCTCTCGGTGACGTGCTTGCGCGAGAACAGATCGCCGCGTGTGAGCTCGATCAGCGGGAAGAGCTTCTCGGTCGGCACCGAGGGCTCGCCGGCGAGCTGGATGTCGCTGATGCGGTAGGGCTCACCCTCGTCGATGACGACGGTGACATAGATCTCCTTCTTGTCGGCGCTGATCGAGACCTGGGTCGACTTGATCTCGAACTTGATGTAGCCGCGATCGAGATAGAAGGCGCGCAGCCGCTCCAGGTCACCGGCGAGCTTCTGCTTGGAGTACTGGTCGTTCTTCGAGTAGAACGAGCTCCAGCGCGTCGGCCCCAGCTCGAACTGCTGACGCAGCGCCTTCTCGCTGAAGGCATCGTTACCGATGATGTTGATCTGCTTGATGCGCGCGGTCAGCCCCTCGGTGATCTCGATACGCACCGCCACCCGGTTGCGCTCGAGCGGCGAGACGGTCGACTGCACCAACACGCCGTACTTGCCGCGGGCGAAGTACTGGCGCTCGAGTTCCTGCTCGATGCGATCGAGCACCGAGCGGTTGAACACCCGCCCTTCCTTGAGGCCGATGTCGGCGAGCGCGGAGTCGAGCGCCTCGGTCTCGATGTCCTTGTTGCCGACGATCTCGATCTCGGCGATCGCCGGACGCTCGCGCACCCACAGCACCAGCACGTTGCCGTCGCGCTCGACGCGGACGTCGTCGAAGAAACCGGTGCGATAGAGCGAGCGGATGATGCCGCCGGTGACGCCGTCACCAACGGTGTCGCCGACCTGGACGGGCAGGTAGTTGAACACCGTGCCGGGGGCGATGCGTTGCAGCCCCTCGACACGGATGTCGGCAATCTGGAACACCTCGGCCAGCGCCGAGACGGGCATCGTCAGCAGCAGGACGAGCAGCAGGATCGGTCGCCGGACGCGGCCGCGTGGATTCGGAGATATCGCGCGCAAGAGAGAGTCCTCTGGATCGAGCCGAGTGTGCGACGCAGTCGACGGTCGAGGGGCGCTAGTATAAGGGATCGAGCGGGTCTAGCCAAAGAGCCGGGAGAGATCGACGTAAAAGGCGAGCGACATCAACCCCGCCAGCAGCACCAGACCGACCTTCTGCGCCTGCACCTGGGCGCCCTCGGAGACGGGACTGCCCTTGACCCACTCGATCAGGAAGTAGACCAGATGGCCGCCGTCGAGCATCGGGATCGGCAACAGGTTGAGCACGCCGAGACTGATGCTGACCACGGCGAGGAACTTGACGAAGGCATCGAGCCCGTAGCTGGCGGTCCGTCCGGCGGTCTCGGCGATGGTGATCGGGCCGCTGAGGTTCTCCACCGAGGCCTGGCCGACCAGCATCCGCCCGACCACCTTGAGCATCATCACGCTGGTGTCCAGGGTCTTGTCGGCGGCCTTGACCAGTGCCTCGATCGGCCCGTAGTGGACCTCGACACGATAGTCGGCCATCAGGTCCTCGGGCATCTCCACGCCGGCGCCGATGCGCCCAGTACGCCCGCCCTCGGCATCCTCCACCGCACGCGGGATCACCGTCAGCGACAGCGGCTCACCAGCACGCACGATCTCGACGGCGATCGGTGTCTGCGGACGCTCACGCACCCAGTCGACCCAATCGCGCCAGCCGGCGATGGCGGTGCCGTCGGCGCTGAGGATGCGATCCCCCGGCATGAACCCGGCCTGCTCGGCAGGCTCCCCGGCCACCACCCGACCGATCACCGGCGCCACCCGCGGGCGCTCGGGTTCGAGCCCGAGCTGGCCGACCAGATCGGGCGACTCGGCGATCGAGGCCAGGGCCGCGGCCGGCAACACGCGCGCCGCCTCGGCACCGTCCTTCTCGCGCACCTGGACCGCCACCGCCCCACCCTCGAGCGCCTCGGCGGTAAGCGCGAACAGCGCCGTCTCCCAGCTCTGCACCGGGCGGTCACCGATGCGCAGCAATTCGTCCCCAGGCGCGAAACCGGCCTGCTCGGCCACCGACTCGGCGGCGACCTCGCCGATCACCGGGCGCAGCCCGGTGTCACCGGCGACGAACAGCCCCCAGTAGGCGAGTACCGCAAAGAGCAGGTTGAACAGCGGCCCGGCGACCACCACCGCGCTGCGCTTCCACAGCCGCTGACGGTTGAAGGCGCGATGCAGCTCGGTCTCGTCGACCGCCTCCTCGCGCTCGTCGAGCATCCGCACATAGCCGCCGAGCGGGATGGCGGCGATCACGTATTCGGTCTGGTCGGCGCCGCGCCGCCAGCGCAACAGCGGCCGACCGAAGCCGATGGAGAAGCGCAGGACCTTGATCCCCACCCGTCGCGCGACCCAGAAGTGACCGAACTCGTGGACCGCGATGAGGATCCCGAGGGCGACGATGAAAGCGGCGATGGTGAAGAGGAGGTCCATATGCGACTAGCTGACCCGCTGTCTGACGAACAGTTCCGCGCGCTCGCGCGCCTGACGATCGACCTCGAGCAGGAAGGCGACGTCCACGCCCTCGACCGAGACGTTGGGGATGGCCTCGAGGGTACCACCGACCACGGCGGCGATGCCGGGGAAGTCGATGCGCCCGTCGAGGAAGGCGGCCACCGCCACCTCGTTGGCGGCGTTGAGCACCGCCGGCGCGGTACCGCCCTGCTCGGCGGCCTGGAAGGCCAGCGCCAGACAGGGGAAGCGCTCGAAGTCCGGGGCCTGGAAATCGAGCCGGGCGACGGCGAACAGGTCGAGCGGCTCGACCCCGGAGGCGAAGCGCTCGGGCCAGGCCATGGCGTGGGCGATCGGGGTGCGCATGTCGGGATTGCCGAGTTCGGCGAGCACCGAGCCGTCGGTGTACTGCACCAGCGAGTGGATCATGCTCTGCGGGTGCACCACCACCTGGATACGACTGGTATCGGTACCGAACAGCCAGCAGGCCTCGATCACCTCCAGCCCCTTGTTCATCATGGTCGCCGAATCGACCGAGATCTTGCGCCCCATCGCCCAGGTCGGGTGGGCGCAGGCCTGCTCCGGGGTGACGCCGGCGAGGCGCTCGAGCGGCCAGTCGCGGAAGGGTCCGCCGGAGGCGGTGAGCAGGATGCGCTCGACGCCGACGCGTTCGAGCCCGTCGGCGAAGTTCGCCGGCAGGCACTGGAAGATGGCATTGTGCTCGCTGTCGATCGGCAGCAGCTCGGCGCCGCTGTCGGCGACGGCCTGCATCAGCAGCGCGCCGGCGACCACCAGCGACTCCTTGTTGGCGAGCAGCACCCGCTTGCCGACGCGCGCGGCGGCCAGGGTCGGGCGCAACCCGGCGGCACCGACGATCGCGGCCATCACATAGTCGGCCTCGGGCATCGCCGCAACCTGCTCGAGCCCCTCGACGCCCTCGAGCACCTCGGGCCGGTCGGGCATGTCGGCGAGCAGCGCGCGCAACCGCGCGGCGGCGGCGGCATCGACCATCACCGCGAACAGCGGGCGGTGCGCGCGGCACTGCTCGGCCATGCGCTCGGCATCGGTGTTGGCGGTCAGGGCCACGGCCCGGAAACGGTCGGGATGGCGGGCGAGCACGTCGAGCGTGCTGACCCCGATCGACCCCGTCGAGCCAAGTACGGTCACGCCTATCACTTATCGAACTCCGATCAAGGTGGTGCCCAACAGGAACAGGGGCGCGGCCGCGGTCAGGCTGTCGATACGATCGAGCATGCCACCGTGACCGGGCAGGAGCTGGCCCGAGTCCTTTGCGCCACAGCGGCGCTTGAGCAGGCTTTCGTAAAGATCCCCGGCCACCGAGATCAGCGCGGTCGCGGCGCTGATCAACAACAGCAGGAGCCCATGCAGCGGCGCGAGCCTCTGGAGCCAGGCGAACACCAGTGCGCACAGCACCGCCCCCAGGACGCCGCCGTAGACGCCGGCGCGGGTCTTGCCGGGACTGAGCACCGGGGCGAGCTTGGTCCGTCCCCAGCGCCGACCGGCGAAATAGGCGCCGGTATCGGCGCTCCAGATGACGAAGAGCAGGAAGAGCACCAGCGCCGGCCCACCGGGGGCGTCGTGCAGTGTCACCAGCGCAGCCCAGGGCGCGACCAGCACCAGCAGCCCGACGGCCAACAGCCGCCCGTCGACGCCAGCGGCCGGGACGATCCGGCGCATCGACAACAGTCGGCGGATCTGCCACAGCCACCACAGCGCGCTGGCGATGGCGAGCCAGAACAACCCCTGAGGGAATGGCCAGAGCAGCGCCATGGCGCCGCCCACCAGCAGCGGATAGAGCGCCCGCAGGCGCTGACCGGCGACGCCGGCGAGCGCCGCCCACTCCCAGGCGCCGACCCCGATCACCCCGGCCAGGACCAGCGCGAACAGTGGCGTCGGCAGCCACAGCACCGCGCCGATGACCAGCGGCACCAGTGCCAACGCGGTGAGTGTGCGCTGGCGCAGCGCGCTTGTCGTTGCAACGGCCATGCAATCAACCCCGTCCATAGCGGCCGACCGCGCTCAGTGCCTCGACCTGCTCGCCGGTGCGGCCGAAACGGCGCTGGCGGCCGGCGTAGAAATCGAGCGCCTCGGCAAAGGCCGAGGCATCGAAGTCCGGCCACAGCACCGGACTGAAGAAGAGTTCCGAGTAAGCCGACTGCCAGAGCATGAAGTTGCTCAGACGCTGCTCGCCGCCGGTGCGGATGAAGAGGTCGGGCTCGGGGAGATCGGGAAAGGAGAGACGCTCGGCGAGTGCCGTCTCGTCGATACTGTCGGGATCGAGCGACCCGGCCTGGACATCGGCGACCAGTTGGCGCGCAGCGCGGGTGATGTCCCAGCGCCCGCCGTAATTGGCCGCCACCTGCAGATTGAGACCGGTATTCTCAGCGGTCAGCTGTTCGGCCTCGGCGATGCGTTGCTGGAGCCGCTCGGAGAAGGCGACGCGCTCGCCGATCACCCGCAACCGCACATCGTGCTGGTGCAGCCGCCGGACCTCGCCGCGCAGCGCACTCATGAACAGCTCCATGAGGATGTTGACCTCGGAGGGCGGGCGGCGCCAGTTCTCGCTACTGAAGGCGAACAGGGTGAGGGTTCCGACACCCCGACGCACGCTCTCCTCGACCACCGCGCGCACACTCTTGACGCCCTCGCGGTGACCAGCTGTACGCGGCATTCCTCGCCGCTTTGCCCAGCGCCCATTGCCGTCCATGATGATGGCGACATGAGCGGGCACCGGGGTCTCGGGGGCGGCGACGACGCCGGGAGACGTTACAGTTTCCACAATACTTGAACAGGCTGGCACCGTGCCCCTGGTCAGATCGACATCAGGTCCTCTTCCTTCTCGGCGAGGACGACATCGATCTCCTTGACGTTCTGATCGGTGAGTTTCTGCACGATCTCCTGACCACGACGCTCGTCGTCCTCGGAGATCATCTTCTCCTTGACCAGCTCCTTGAGCTCGTTGTTGGCGTCGCGACGGATGTTGCGGATCGCCACGCGCGCCTGCTCGGCCTCGCTGCGAGCGACCTTGATCAGATCGCGACGACGCTCTTCGGTGAGCGGCGGCATCGGTACGCGGATCACGGTGCCGGCGGAGTTCGGGTTGAGGCCGAGATCGGACTGCATGATCGCCTTCTCGATCGCCTGCACCAGGTTCTTCTCCCAGGGCACCACGCTCAGGGTGCGGGCATCCTCGGCGTTGATGTTGGCGACCTGACGGATCGGCACATCGGAGCCGTAGTAGGAGACCATGACGTGATCGAGCAGCGAGGGGTGGGCACGACCGGTGCGAATCTTCGCCAGCTCGTGCGACAGCGCCTCGACGCTCTTGGCCATGCGTTCTGCAGCGTCTTTCTTGATATCGTCGATCATGTTAGTTCCCGCTTACGACCAGCGAGCCGATGTCCTCGCCGCGGACCAGCCGCAGCAGGGCACCCGACTCGTTGATGTTCATTACACGCAGTGGCATTCCATGGTCCCGACAGAGCACGATCGCCGTCGTGTCCATGACCTTGAGACCCTCGCGCAGCGCCTGATCGTAGCTGATCCGGCTGTAGAAGACCGCGTCGGGGTGCTGGACCGGGTCGGCGGAATAGATGCCGTCGACCTTGGTCGCCTTGACCAGCAGTTCCGCGCCCACCTCGATCGCGCGCAGACTGGCCGCCGAATCGGTGGTGAAGAACGGATTGCCGGTGCCGGCGGCGAAGATCACCACCCGCCCCTTGTCGAGATGGCGCATGGCGCGCCGACGGATGTAGTCCTCGCAGACCTGGTTGATCTTCAGCGCCGACATCACCCGGCAGGAGACCTCCAGGCGCTCGAGCGCGTCCTGCATCGCCAGGGCATTCATCACCGTCGCCAGCATCCCCATCTGGTCGCCGGTGACGCGATCCATGCCCCGCGCCGCCAGACCGGCACCACGGAAGATGTTGCCCCCGCCGATGACGAGCGCGACCTGGACACCATCGGCCGCCAGGTCGCGGACCTCGCACGCAAAGCGCTCGAGGATATCCGGGTCGATACCGTGTCCTCCCCCACCCATCAGCGCCTCACCACTGAGTTTGAGCAGAATGCGTCGATAGGCTGGGGCGGCGGCGGTCATGCCCGGTATACCTCGTCAGGGTTGCGGTCGGGGAAAGCGTTTCTTCAGTGTCGGTCAGGATACAGCAGACGATCAGCTGCCGCGAACCTGAGCCATCACCTCTTCGGCGAAGTTCTCGGTCTTCTTCTCGATGCCCTCGCCGACCTCGACGCGCGAGAAACGACGCACCTGAGCGCCGGCCTGCTTGAGCAGCTTCTCGACCGACTGGTCGGGATCCTTGACGAAGGCCTGACCGAGCAGGGTGATCTCCTCGAGGTACTTGCGCACCCGGCCCTCGATGATCTTCTCGACGATCGCCTCGGGCTTGCCGCTCTCGAGCGCCTGTGCCTTGAAGATCTCGCGCTCCTTCTCGAGGGTCTCGGCGGGCACCTGCTCGGCGCTCACGCACAGCGGCTTGCTGGCGGCCACGTGCATGGCGATGTCGCGGCCCAGGGTGGCGTCGCCGCCGACCAGCTCGACCACCACGCCGATACGCGCGCCGTGGCTGTAGCTGTAGAGGGCACCCTCGACGTCGTCGAAACGCACCAGACGGCGCAGCTGGACGTTCTCACCGATCTTGGCCACCAGCGCGGCGCGTGCGCCCTCGACGGTGGTCTCGGCATCACCGGCGAGCGGCAGCGCGGCGAGCGCCTCGATATCGGCCGCGTCGCTGTTCAGCGCGGTGGCCACGGCGGCCTCGGCGAAGGCCTCGAAGTTGGAGTCCTTGGCGACGAAGTCGGTCTCGCAGTTGACCTCGAGCTGCACGCCGCGCTTGCCGTCCTCGGCGATGGCAACCATCACCACACCCTCGGCCGCGGTACGGCCGGACTTCTTCGCCGCTTTCGCCTGGCCGGACTTGCGCATCGCCTCGATGGCTGCCTCGATGTCGCCGTTGCTCTCGACCAGCGCCTTCTTGCACTCCATCATGCCGGCGCCGGTGCGCTCGCGCAGTTCCTTCACCAATGCCGCGGTAATCGCCATGTCTAAGCTACCTCTGCCGCCCCTGCGGGCGATTGAATTCGGGATCTCGGAAAGGGCCCGCCGTCATCATGGATGACGGCGGGCCCAGGGAATCTGTGGCGCGCCGGAGCCCCGGCGCGCCTGGTGCGGATGCGCAGCCAAGCGGCCGCGCGGGCCTTACTCCGCGCCAGCCTCTTCGGCTGCGACCGGCTCGACCTCGTCGCGACCGACCATCGCCGCGGCGGTATCACGCCCGTCGAGGATGGCGTCAGCGGCGCCGGTGATGTAGAGACGCACGGCGCGCAGGGCGTCGTCGTTACCGGGGATGACGAAGTCGACGGTGCTCGGCTCGTTGTTGGTATCGACCACGCCGATGACCGGGATACCGAGCTTGTTGGCCTCGTTGACCGCGTTCTTCTCGTGACCGACATCGATCACGAACATGGCGTCGGGCAGGCCGTCCATGTTCTTGATGCCGCCGATGCTCTGCTCGAGCTTGTCACGCTCGCGCGACAGGCCCAGGGCCTCCTTCTTGTTGAAGCGCTCGATCGAGCCATCCTCGAACATCGCCTCAAGCTCCTTCAGGCGGTTGACCGACTGACGGATGGTCTTGAAGTTGGTGAGCATGCCGCCGAGCCAACGGTGGTTGACGTAGGGCATCCCGCAACGCGCTGCCTCTTCCTTGAGCACGTCGCGCGCGGCGCGCTTGGTGCCGACGAAGAGGATCTTGCCGCCGTTGGCGGCCAGCGAACCCATGAAGTTGACCGCCTCTTCATACAGCGGCAGGGTCTTCTCCAGGTTGATGATGTGGATCTTGTTGCGGTGGCCGAAGATGAAGGGGGCCATCTTGGGGTTCCAGTACCGGGTCTGGTGACCGAAGTGGACACCGGCTTCCAGCATCTGGCGCATCGTGATCTTGCTCAAGGTATTGCTTCCTGTGATATCGGGTTGGGCCTCCACGCATCCCACGCGACAACCTGCCAGGCAGGCACCCAGTCGCATGTGTCGACGCGTGTGTGAGCAGTGGTTTCGGCGGACGATCTCGGACGACGGACACAAGGCCCGTGCGCGAGAGTCAATCGCGACCGGCGCGTATCTTGGAGGTTTGACCTGAAAAACGACAGCGAAAAACCGCAGTCTTTCGCTTGGCAAGCCTGCCTCGCACCCTCACATGAACGGGCGAAGGGTCCATGCAGTTTGCGGCAACGCGCCGCATTTTATAGCATAGGCGGCTCACTACGAGCAATTACCGATACATTCGGTCCCGCGCTGCCGAGGCATCGCGGTGTTCCCGGGGACGGCGTGAACGGTCCCCGGCGCCTCGCCATTCCGGCTCGTCCGAGCCCGGGCGTCCTCCGCCGACACAAGCCCGCACCCGGCACCTGGCCGATGGCCCCCTGAAGAAACCGATTATCATTTTTACCTGGACTCCAGCGACCAGCCGATGAGTGTGCCGATCAAGACCCCAGAAGAAATCGAGAAGATGCGTGTCGCCTGCCGGCTCGCTGCCGACGTGCTCGACATGATCGAGCCGCACGTCCAGCCCGGCGTGACCACCGAAGAGCTCGACCGCATCTGTCACCAATACATCACCGAGGAGCAGCAGGCGATCCCCGCGCCGCTCGACTATCACGGCTTCCCCAAGTCGATCTGTACCTCGGTCAACCACCAGGTCTGCCACGGCATCCCCGGCAACAAGCGCCTCAAGAAGGGCGACGTGGTCAACATCGACGTCACCGTCATCAAGGACGGCTTCCACGGCGACACCAGCAAGATGTTCTTCGTCGGCGAGCCCTCGATCCTCGCCCGCCGCCTGGTCAACGTCACCCGCGAGGCGCTGTTCGTCGGCATCGACCAGGTGCGCCCCGGCGCCACCCTCGGTGACATCGGCCACGCCATCCAGCGCTTCGTCGAGGGCAAGGGCTTCTCGGTGGTGCGCGAGTACTGCGGTCACGGCATCGGGCGCGGCTTCCACGAGGACCCGCAGATCCTTCACTACGGCTCGCCCGGCACCGGCCTGGAGCTGCGCGAGGGGATGATCTTCACCATCGAGCCGATGGTCAACGCCGGCAAGCGCCACATCAAGCAGCTCCCCGACGGCTGGACCGTGGTCACCAAGGATCGCAGCCTCTCGGCACAGTGGGAGCACACCCTGCTGGTCACCAGCGACGGCAGCGAGATCCTCACCCTGAGACGCGAGGAGCGCGAGGACTGAAGCCATGAGCGACACCGCGCCCACCCCCGCCCCACCCCAGACGCCCGACCCGCAGCCGCACCGCGCTCGCATCGACAGCTACCGGGA
The DNA here is from genome assembly GCF_003718685.1 of Marichromatium sp. AB31. Taxonomy (NCBI): domain Bacteria; kingdom Pseudomonadati; phylum Pseudomonadota; class Gammaproteobacteria; order Chromatiales; family Chromatiaceae; genus Marichromatium; species Marichromatium sp. AB31. The sequence goes on from NZ_RHFI01000008.1 coordinate 148,165, forward strand.
ACGACTCAGGGCCGGGCGCGAGTCGCTCTACAGCCGCTTCGACCAGGGCGCACCGGTCACCGAACTGGTGCTCGCCCACAGCGACCTCATCGACGGCGTGCTGCGCGACCTCTGGACCGAGCATCTCGGCGACACCGAGAGCGCGGCGCTGGTCGCCGTCGGCGGCTATGGCCGACGCGAGCTGCAACCGGCCTCCGACGTCGACATCATGATCCTGGTCGCGCCCGACGCCGAGTCCCGCCTCTCGACCCAGCTCGAGATCCTGCTCACCCTGCTGTGGGACATCGGACTCGAGGTCGGGCACAGCGTGCGCAGCATCGATGACTGCGTGCGCGAGGCCGATCAGGACGTCACCGTGATGACCAACCTGATGGAGGCGCGCCTGCTCGCCGGCGGCAGCGCGCTCTATGCCCGCATGCTCGAGGTCACCAGCCCGGCCCAGCTCTGGGACAGCGCCCGCTTCTTCGCCGCCAAGACCGCCGAGCAACAGGCGCGTTGGGAGAAATACGGCGGCACCGCCTACAACCTCGAGCCCAACATCAAGGAGAATCCCGGCGGGCTGCGCGACATCCAGATGATCGCCTGGGTGGCCAAGCGCCACTTCGCCGCCAGGACACTCCACGACCTGGTCCGCCACGACTTCCTCACCGAGGCCGAGTACCACACCCTGATCGAGGGCCAGGCGCTGCTGTGGCGCATCCGCTTCTCGCTGCACCGCCTCGCCGGGCGTCGCGAGGACCGACTGCTGTTCGACCACCAGCGCGCCCTGGCCCACGCCTTCGGCTTCTGCGACGGCCCCAACAACCTCGCCGTCGAGCAGTTCATGCAGCAGTACTACCGTACCGTGCAGGAGCTCAATCGTCTCAACGAGATGCTGCTGCAGCTATTTCGCGAGGCGATCCTGCTGCGCGACGCGCTCGGCCCGCCCATCCCCATCAACCGTCGCTTCCAGTCGCGCAGCGGCTATCTCGAGGTGGTCAACTCACGGGTCTTCCAGCGCTACCCGCTGGCGCTGCTCGAGGTCTTCCACCTGCTCCAGACCCGTCCCGAGCTCGAAGGCATCCGCGCCAGCACCATTCGCCTGATCCGCGAGAACCATCACCGCATCGATACCCGCTTCCGCAACGACCTGCGCGCGCGCAGCCTGTTCATGGAGATCCTGCGCGAGCCCAACGGACTGACCCACGCGTTTCGACGGATGAACCGCTACGGCGTGCTCGCCGCCTATATCCCCGCCTTCGCCAACATCGTCGGGCGGATGCAGTACGACCTGCTCCACGTCTATACCGTCGACGAGCACACCCTCACCCTGATCCGCAACCTGCGGCGCTTCGCCATCCCCAAGCACGACGCCGAGTTCCCGCTGTGCAGCGCCATCGCCCGGCGCATCCCCAAGATCGAACTGCTCTATCTCGCCGGGCTGTTCCACGACATCGCCAAGGGGCGCGGCGGCGATCACTCCCAGCTCGGCGCCCGCGACGCCTGGGACTTCTGCCAGCAGCACAGCCTCAGCGCCTTCGACAGCCGTCTGGTGTCCTGGCTGGTGGAGAACCACCTGGTGATGTCGATGACCGCCCAGCGCAAGGACATCAGCGACCCCGAGGTGATCCAGACCTTCGCCGAGCGCATCGGCGACCCCAACCGGCTCGACTATCTCTACCTGCTCACCGTCGCCGATGCCCGCGCCACCAACCCCGAACGCTGGAACGGCTGGAAGGACGCGCTGCTGCGCGAGCTCTATCACGGCACCCGTCGTGCCCTGCTGCGCGGACTCGACAACCCCCAGGCGCAGGACGAACTGATCCAGCAGAAACAGGTCGAGGCGCTGCGACTGGTCGCGCGCTACGGCGCCGACCCCGAGGCCTGCCGCCGGCTGTGGAGCAAGTTCAGCTTCGACTTCTTCCTCCACAACTCGCCTGACGAGATCGCCTGGCAGAGTCGCCAGATCCTCTGCTCCGCCCCCGAGACCCTGCCGCTGACGGTGATCCGCCCGGTGACCGCGCGCGGAGCCAGCGAACTCTTCATCTACACCGCCGACCGCACCAACCTGTTCGGTCGCACCACCGCCATGCTCGACCAGCTCGGACTGAGCATCATGGACGCGCGAGTCATGACCACCGACGACGGCATGGCGGTGAGCAGCTACCAGGTGCTCGACCAGGGCGGCAACCCGGTCGACGGCGCACTGCGCATGGAAGAGATCCGCACCGCGCTGACCGAGGAGCTGCGGCACGAGGAGGACAGCGAGATCCGCGTCGCGCGCACGCTGCCGCGCCGTCACCGCTGTTTCCCGGTCGACACCCGGGTGAGCTTCTCCACCGACGAGCCCAACCGCCGCACCATCATGCGTCTGAGCACCCTCGACTGCCCCGGCCTGCTCGCCGAGGTCGGCGCGGTGTTCCGCGACTGCGGGGTACGGCTGCAAAACGCCAAGATCGCCACCGTCGGCGCCGAAGTCGACGACGTCTTCTTCATCACCGACACCGACGACACCCCGATCACCTGCGAGAACGCCCTCGCCTGCCTGCGCCGCGAGGTGTGCAAGCGTCTCGAACAACACACTCGGGACGAGCGCTGACCCAGGCGGCCAGCGAGAGTTTGAACCACAAAGGCGCAAAGGACGCCAAGGGGCCGAAGGGCAAGAAGGGCAGAGCTGGCCTCGCGAGGACACCACGGACCGGCGGGGCGGCGACGCCGCTCGCGGCTGGCGGCTGGTGGCTGGTGGCTGACCGCTGGTGGCTAACCGCTGACCGCTGGCCGCTTTCCCCTTCGCGTCCTTGGCGGCTTTGCGGTTCAATCCGCTGACGGCGGCGCCCCCATGGAGCCGCCCCCGCCCTTGGCCTATACTAGACGCTTTTTCCCAGCGCCCAACGTGTCCATGCGGCCCGTCGGCGAGCAGGCCTCTTGTCCCTATGAACCCGGATCTGGACCGTCTCCAATCCTATCCCTTCCAGCGTCTCGCGGCCCTCAAGCAGGGGCTGGAGCCGCCGGTCGACCGCGATCACATCGCACTCTCGATCGGCGAGCCCAAGCACCCCACGCCGAGCCTGGTCAGCGAGGCGCTGATCGCGCACCTGCACCGACTCTCGGGCTATCCCACCACCCGAGGGCTGCCGACGTTGCGCGAGGCGATCGCCGACTGGCTCGGCCAGCGCTTCGCCCTCGGCGCGACGGTCGACCCGGAGCATCAGGTGCTGCCGGTCAACGGCACCCGCGAGGCGCTGTTCGCCTTCGCCCAGGCCTGCGTGAAGCGCACCACACCGGCCCCGCTGGTGCTGATGCCCAACCCCTTCTACCAGATCTACGAGGGCGCGGCGCTGCTCGCCGGCGCCGAGCCGTGCTACCTGCCCTGCACCGCCGAGACCGGGTTCCTGCCCGATTTCTCGGCGGTCGATGCGGCGACCTGGGAGCGCTGTCAGCTGCTCTATCTGTGCTCACCGGGCAACCCCACGGGCGCGGTGGCCGACCGCGAGACCCTGGCCGAGCTGATCGCCCTGGCACACCGCCACGACTTCGTCATCGCCTCCGACGAGTGCTACTCCGAGCTCTATCTCGACGAACAGGCGCCACCGCCTGGGCTGCTGGAGGTCTCGGCGGCGATCGGCAACCCCGACTTCTCGCGCTGCGTGGTCTTCCACAGCCTCTCCAAGCGCTCCAACGCGCCGGGGCTGCGTTCGGGCTTCGTCGCCGGTGACGCCGAGGTGATCGAGCGCTTCTTCCTCTACCGCACCTATCACGGCTGCGCCATGCCGCTGCACCATCAGCACGCGAGCATCGCCGCCTGGCGCGACGAGACGCACGTGCGCGAGAATCGCGCGCGCTATCGCGAGAAGTTCGCCGCCGTCGCCGAGGTGCTCGACGGCGCGCTCCCGCTCAGTCTCCCCGAAGCGGGCTTCTATCTCTGGCCCGAGACCCCGATCAGCGACACCGAGCTGGCGCGCCGGCTCTATGCCGAGGAGCACGTCACCGTGCTGCCGGGCAGCTTCCTCTCGCGCACCGTCGATGGCCACAACCCGGGCGAGCGGCGTATCCGTCTCGCCCTGGTGGCCCCGCTCAACGAGTGCGTCGACGCCGCCCGACGCATCCGCCGCTGTCTCGCGCGACTGTGACCCGGCGCACCCGACCGAATCCGTTCCAACCTTCAGCAACGAGAGAACCGAACCCATGACCGAGCAACAATCCATCATCGTCGAGGCCTTCGAGCGCCGCGCCGAGATCACCCCGCGCGCGGTCGAGACCCATGTGCGCGACGCCATCCAGGACACCATCGAGCGGCTCGACCGCGGCGAGCTGCGCGTGGCCGAGAAGCGCGACGGCGACTGGGTGGTCAACGACTGGGTGAAGAAGGCGGTGCTGCTGTCCTTCCGCATCACCGACAACGAGTTCATGAAGGGTGGCTTCACCAACTACTACGACAAGGTGCCCTCGAAGTACGCCGACGCCAACTCGCGCGAATTCCGCGCCGGCGGGGTGCGCGTGGTGCCGCCGGCAACCGCGCGCAAGGGCGCCTACATCGCCCCCGGCTGCGTGCTGATGCCCTCCTACGTCAACATCGGCGCCTATGTCGACTCCGGCACCATGGTCGACACCTGGGCCACGGTCGGCTCCTGCGCGCAGATCGGCAAGAACGTGCACCTCTCCGGCGGCGTCGGCATCGGCGGTGTGCTCGAGCCGGTGCAGGCCGCGCCCACCATCATCGAGGACAACTGCTTCATCGGCGCGCGCTCGGAGATCGTCGAGGGCGTGATCGTCGGCGAGGGCGCGGTGATCTCGATGGGCGTCTATATCGGCCAGAGCACCAAGATCTACAACCGCGAGACCGGCGAGATCTGCTTCGGCCGGGTGCCGCCCGGCGCCGTGGTGGTCCCCGGCAGTCTGCCCGCGAAGGACGGCAGCCACAGCCTCTACTGCGCGGTGATCATCAAGCAGGTCGACGAGAAGACCCGCGGCAAGGTCGGCATCAACGAGCTGCTGCGCGACATCTGATGACCATCGTGCTCTACGGTATCGCCAACTGCGATACCGTACGCAAGGCACGCGCCTGGCTGCAGGCGCGTGCCATCGATCATCGCTTCCACGATCTGCGCGCAGACGGCATCGACCCCGAACGGCTCGACACCTGGCTCGAGACGCTCGGCTGGGAGCAGCTCATCAACCGCCGCTCGGCGACCTGGCGCCAGCTCCCGCCCGAGCAGCGCGCCGATCTCGACACGACGCGCGCCCGCGCGCTGGTGCTCGCCCACCCCACCCTGATCCGCCGCCCGCTGCTCGAGCACGGCGCGACCATCCGGGTCGGTTTCAGCGCCACGGACTACGAGACCTGGTTCCAGCAATGACCCTCTCCCCCACCCTACAGCTCGCCCACGAGCTGATCGCCCGCCCCTCCGTCACCCCCGACGACCAGGGCTGTCAGCAGCTGCTCGCCGAGCGTCTGACCGCGCTCGGCTTCCGGATCGAGACGATGCCCTGCGACGGCGTCACCAACCTCTGGGCCCGTCGCGGCGACCAGGGGCCGCTGTTCTGCTTCGCCGGGCACACCGACGTGGTGCCGCCGGGGCCGCTCGAGCAGTGGGACTCGCCCCCCTTCGAGCCGAGCATCCGCGACGGCCTGCTCTACGGGCGTGGCGCGGCGGACATGAAGGGCTCGATCGCCGCCTTCGTCTGCGCATTGGAGGCGTTCATCGCGCGTCATCCCGATCACCACGGCTCGATCGCGTTGCTGATCACCAGTGACGAGGAGGGGCCTGCGACCGCAGGCACTGTGGAGGTGATGCGCCGGCTCAGGGCGCGCGGCGAGCGCATCGACTATGCGCTGGTCGGCGAGCCTTCGAGCAGCGCACGGCTCGGCGACACCATCAAGAACGGTCGACGGGGGAGTATCAGCGGCTTTCTCAAGGTGCGTGGCAAGCAGGGACACGTCGCCTATCCGGCACTGGCGCGCAACCCCTTCCACGAGAGCGCCCGGGCGTTGGCCGATCTCGTCGCCGAGGTGTGGGACCAGGGCAACGCGCACTTCCCGCCGACCAGCCTGCAGATCGCCAACCTGAACATGGGCACCGGGGCAGAGAACGTGGTGCCGGGCGAGCTCTGCGCACAGTTCAACCTGCGCTTCTCCACCGAACTCGACGCCGCCACCATCCAACGCCGGGTGGGCGCCATCCTCGACGCCGGCGGCTTCGACTACACGCTCGACTGGCGACTCTCGGGCGAACCCTTCCTCACCCCCAGCGGCGCCCTGGTCGAGGCCGCGCGCGCGGCGATCGCCGCGCACTGCGGCATCGCCACCGAGCTGTCGACCGCCGGCGGCACCTCAGACGGGCGCTTCATCGCCCCGAGCGGCGCCCAGGTGGTCGAGCTCGGCCCGCGCAACGCCACCATCCACCAGGTCAACGAATGCGTCGGGGTCGACGAACTCGACCTGCTCAGCGACGTCTACGCCGGCATCCTCGAGCGCCTGCTCGGGGACGCGGACTGAGGCTTCGGCAGGCAACAGCGGCGGGCGCGTTCAGGGCGCCAGCCGCTGCTGCGCCGCCTCCGGCAACACGATGTTGAGCTCCAGCACCTCGTGGGCGTCTTCCTGCTCGTAGTTCACCGAGACCGCGTTCATGTCGACATCGACGTACTTGCGGATGACGTCGATGATCTCCTGCTGCAGCTTGGGCAGATAGGAGGGACGGTCGCGTGCGGCTCGATCGTGCGCCACCAGGATCTGCAGCCGTTCCTTGGCAACGTTGGCGGAGCCCTTCGGCTGCGAGGAGCGGAAGTAGTCGAGTAGGCCCATGGGTCACCCTTTGAATAGACGGCTCAGGAAGCCCTTCTTCTCCGCTTCGGTGAAGCGGTGCGGGATATCCTCCCCAAGATAGCGCGATACCGTGTCAGCGTACGCCTGGCCGGCATCACTGTCATGGTCGAGGATCACCGGGATACCGGCATTGGAGGCGCTCAGCACCGCCTTGGACTCGGGGATCACCCCGATCAGGCTCAGCGACAGGATCTCCTGCACGTCCTCGACACTGAGCATGTCGCCGTTGTCGACCCGACGCGGATCGTAGCGGGTGAGCAGCAGGTGCTCGCGGATCGGCTCATCGCCGTTCTCGGCGCGGCGCGACTTGCTCGACAGGATGCCGAGCATGCGATCGGAGTCACGCACCGAGGAGACCTCGGGATTGGTGACCACGATGGCGTCATCGGCATAGTACATCGCCATGGTCGCGCCATGCTCGATCCCGGCGGGCGAGTCGCAGACGACGAAGTCGAAGCTGTCGGAGAGCTCCTCGAGCACCCGGCCCACCGCATCCTTGGCCAGCGCATCCTTGTCGCGGGTCTGCGAGGCCGGGAGGATATAGAGATGGTCGCTGCGCTTGTCGCGGATCAGCGCCTGGTTGAGGGTTGCTTCCTCCTTGATGACATTGACGAAGTCGTAGACGACACGTCGCTCGCAACCCATGATCAGGTCGAGGTTGCGCAGTCCCACGTCGAAGTCGACCACCGCCGTGCGCTTACCCTTCAGGGCCAGCCCCATGGCCAGCGCAGCAGCAGTGGTCGTCTTGCCGACCCCGCCCTTACCCGAGGTGATTACGATGATTCTCGCCAAAGTTGCAGCCTCCTAATGGGGAGTGTTCCGTTTGTCGGTCCCCGGATCGATTCACAGTTTCTCGATGCGCAGGATCTTCTGATCGAGAAAAATCTGCACCGGGACCCCCTGCAGCTCGGCGGGGATGTTCTCGCTCACCCGGTAGTGGCCGGCGATGGCGACCAGCTCGGCCTGCAGGTCCTGGCAGAAGATTCGCGCCTCCAGGTCACCGTTGACACCCGCCATCGCGCGACCGCGCAGCGGGCCGTAGACATGGATGTTGCCGTCGGCCATCAACTCGGCCCCGGAGCTGACCGCCCCGACCACCGAGAGGTCGCCGCCGGCGGCATAGTGACGCTGTCCGGAGCGCACCGGACGGGCCACCAGCATCGAGGCGTGGACCGCCTCATCGGCGGCGGCACGCTCGGCGTTCTCGGCGTTGGCGGGACTCGGACGCGCGGCACGAGAATAGGTCTCGCCCAGCACCGCCAGCTCCATGGTCTCGGCGCTGGCGTGCTGCGCCTTGCTGCCGCCGCGCACACCGAAGGGGATCATCCCGTAGCCACGCAGCAGCCCCACCAACAACGGGAACTCGACCTCGCCGCCGGCAAAGTCGCCGAGATCGATCACGATCGGGGTGTTGCGGAAGAAATCGGGGGCCTGGCCGACCTTGGCGCTGAGTTGATTGGCCACGGCCTCCATGTCGTCACCGAGCAGTCTGAAGATCGGCAGGGTGAACCCCGCCGCCTTGAGCTCGAAGGCCGCTGCGGCCTCACCTTCGAGCGATTGTGGATTCGCTGCCATAGTGTGATCTCGAGCGTCTCGCGCCCCCAGGTCTCCATGCTGTAGTCCCGCCGGCCGCTGCAGCGCGGACGACCACCCTGTCGAGCGGCAATGCTACCCGTTCGACGCGCGCCGGCATAGAGTGAGAGGGACGAACCGTCGCCACGCGCCCGCCAGTCGGCGGTGTGACGCGACGCCACCTCCCGTCAGCCCATCGCCCTCAGCCGGGCGGCCATTGCAGCGCGCGACCACCGAGCACATGCAGGTGCAGATGGAACACCGTCTGCCCGGCACCGGCGTTGCAGTTGATCACGGTGCGATAGCCACCCTTGGCGATCCCGGCCTGCTCGGCCACCTTGGCGGCGACCAGCAACAACTTGCCGAGCAGCTCGGCATCCTCCGCACCGGCCTCGCTGAGGGTCCGGATCGGTTTGCGCGGGATCACCAGCAGATGGGTGGGCGCCTGCGGGTTGAGGTCGCGGAAGGCGACGACGTCCTCGTCCTCGTAGACGAGGTCGGCCTCGATTTCACCACGGGCGATCTTGCCGAAGATGGTATCGGTCATCCTGATGTTCGCTCCCAAGATCGAGATATCGCCCCGCTCGGGGCGGATGACCGGCGCGGCACTGGCCCGCCGGTCCCTTCAGAAGGCGCGGCGCCCGGCAAGGGCGAGCGCCAGGGTGCCACCGTCGAGCGCGTCCAGATCGCCGCCCAGGGGCACGCCCTGGGCGATCCGGGTGACCGCAACACCCTGCGCCGCGGCCAGCTCGGCGACGAACTGGGCCGTCGCTCCGCCCTCGACCGTGGGGCTGATGGCGAGTACCAGCTCGCGCACCCCGCCCTCGGCCAGCAGCGCCTCGAGCCGGTCGAGCCCGAGCTCGGCCGGACCGATGCCGTCGAGCGGCGAGAGCCGCCCGCCGAGGACGAAATAGCGCCCGCCGAAGTCGGTGGCCTGTTCGATGGCGACGACCTCGGAGGGCTGCTCGACCACGCACAGCAATCCGGCATCGCGACGGGGATCGGCGCAGATCGCACAGCGCTCGCGCTCGGTCAGGGTGCGGCAGCGATCACAGTGGCCGATGCGGGTCATCGCCTCGGCCATCACCCGCGCCAGCCGCGCCCCGCCCTCACGATCACGCTCGAGCAGGTGGAAGGCGATGCGCTGCGCCGACTTCGGCCCGACCCCGGGCAGACAGCGCAGCGCATCGATCAGCTGATCGAGCAGGGCCCGCTCGCTCATGCGCGCTCGACCAACGGGCTCAGAAGGGGAACTTCATGCCCGGGGGCAGCGGCATGCCGGCGGTCACCGACGACATGGTCTCCTTCATCTTCTCGGCGACGCGCTGGGTGGCGTCGTTGATCGCCGCGGAGATCAGGTCCTCGAGCATCTCCTTGTCGTCGCCGAGCAGCGAGGGATCGATCTCGACACGCTTGGCCTGGTACTTGCCGTTCATGGTCACCTTGACCATACCGCCACCGGCCTCGCCGGTCACCTCTTCCTCGGCCAGACGCGCCTGCGCCTGCTGCATCTCTTCCTGCATCTTCTGCGCCTGCTTGAGCAGGCCACCGAGTCCAGCTTTCATCTTGGATCTACCTCGTTGACGGATGATTGGGGACATCGCGCCCCCGGCAAGGGACAGCGCATGACGGAGCGCCGGCCCGGGGCGGTGTGCGCGTCGCGACCGGACGCAAGGATACATGGCTCGAGCGGACGCGGGGAGGCATGACAGCGGCCAGCGCCCGGCATGCGCGGACTCAGCCCTGCGGCTCGATACTGCCCGGGACCCAGTCGGCGGCGAACTGCTCGCGCATTCGCTCGGCCACCGGATCGGCGTGCATCGTCTCCTCGGCCGTGCGCTGACGCGCCTCGGCCTCGCGCACGCGGCGCTGGGCGAGCGTCTCCTGTTCGGGGCGGGCAACCTGGAACTCGAGGCGCACCGGTTCGCCGAGCGCGGCCTCGAGCGCCTCGCGCAAACGACTCTCGGCCGAGGCCACACGCAGATGCTCGACCGCCGGGTCCAGACTCAGCAGCAACCGGCCATCGGCCCAGTCGAGAAAACCACAATTGTGCGCCAGCTCGCCGGCGATACCGCGCACCCGCAACCCGGCGACGAGTTGCTGCCACTGCGCCGGGGAGCCGAGATCGGCACGGGCGGCGGCAGGCGTGGGCGGCGGCGCAACGGGCTCGGGCGCGGACGGCTCGGGGGCCGGGCTCGGGTCGGCGACCTCCCAAGGCGGCACACCAGCGGCGGGCGCACTGCCCGGCGAGGGCGCAGCTG
>NZ_RHFI01000072.1:0-354 GCF_003718685.1 Marichromatium sp. AB31
TGGTTTCCCCTTGTGACTTCGCACTGGGATAATGTCGGTGTGCCGGGATGATCCGCGCATAGGCGCTCCAGAAATCTGTGTAGACGGGAGCGGAAGTCTGATATTGCGCTGGGATGGAATCCCACAGCGCCTGTGCGGAGCGCTCCGTACGATCGCCAACATGGACCCCGACGATACGCCGGGTCAGGCGATCCATGGCGAGCCAGATCCATTGTTTATTCAGGCGCTTTCCGACAAAGGACCACAGTTCGTCGCACTCCAGGATTACTCCGTAGGGTGTGGTGTTTTTTTTAGCGCGACCTGACGAGGAACCTTCTTGTACTTCTCGTTCACGTAGTTCTGCAGCCAAGCCTC
>NZ_RHFI01000073.1:0-349 GCF_003718685.1 Marichromatium sp. AB31
GTCGTCCCCGAGTTGTGCGGGAAGCAGTCGAGTCCGATGTCCATGCCCCGCAACACGTCCCACGGCGGGGAGTGATAGCCGATCTCCAGGCGCTCGCCGCCGATCCCGTGCGCGGCAAAGCGCTCGGCCAGCGCCTCCTGCTCGGCCTCGGTGGAGAAGTCCCTGCTGTTGACCACCAGCCGCGCGCCCGGCACCCGCTCGAGGATCTCGGACCACACCCGAATGGTGCGGTGGTTGACACGCACCCCACGGGTCAGCGTACCGAAGGTGATGTATCCCCGCTCCAGCGCCGGCAACACGTTCACCGCCCCCATCCCCTCGCTCGGGCGATACATGCCGGCGGGCGCGG
>NZ_RHFI01000074.1:0-340 GCF_003718685.1 Marichromatium sp. AB31
TTGATGCCGACGATCTCGACCTCTTCACCGACCTTGATCACGCCACGCTCGACACGACCGGTCACCACGGTACCGCGACCCGAGATCGAGAACACGTCCTCGATCGGCATCAGGAAGGCGCCGTCGACGGCACGCTCGGGCTCGGGGATGTAGCTGTCGAGCGCCTCGACCAGCTTGTCGATGGACGGACCACCGATCTCCGAGGTGTCGCCCTCGAGGGCGAGCTTGGCCGAACCGGTCACGATCGGGGTGTCATCACCCGGGAAGTCGTAGCTCGAGAGCAGCTCGCGCACTTCCATCTCGACGAGCTCGAGGAGCTCGGCGTCGTCGACCATGTCGG
>NZ_RHFI01000075.1:0-335 GCF_003718685.1 Marichromatium sp. AB31
CGACACCAGCGCGCTCTACGATGCCGCGGGCGCCCCCCTGGGGCCGGTCGAGATCGTCGTCGCCGGCGCCGGCACCCTGGTGGTGCGCGGGCCCGGCAGCTTCCGCGGCGACGACGGCGACGCGGGCCCGGACGTCGACATCGTCCAGGGCGACGGCAGCGCCCAGGTGCTCTTCTTCGGTCCCGACGACGACATCATCCGCGGCGGTGGCGGCGACGACACCCTCGGCTCGGCCGGCGGGCGCGACCGCCTCTTCGGCGATGGCGGCGACGACCGGCTCGACGGCGGACTCGGCGCCGATATCCTCGTCGGCGGCAGCGGCAACGACCAGCTTG
>NZ_RHFI01000076.1:0-301 GCF_003718685.1 Marichromatium sp. AB31
TTTCCGACAAAGGACCACAGTTCGTCGCACTCCAGGATTACTCCGTAGGGTGTGGTGTTTTTTTTAGCGCGACCTGACGAGGAACCTTCTTGTACTTCTCGTTCACGTAGTTCTGCAGCCAAGCCTCGGAGACCTTCACCGCACGGGCAATTCCGGCCAGGGAGATTTTTTCCAGCAGCAACCGATCGATCAGTTCGCGGGTTTCCTGAGAAACCGGCCCCTTGGCAGGATGGAGAACGAACTGGCGACCGCAATCTTGACACTTGTACAACTGCTTTTTCAGCCGGTTGAATCCATTTTT
>NZ_RHFI01000077.1:0-287 GCF_003718685.1 Marichromatium sp. AB31
CCGCCGTTGGCCTGGATATTGGTGGCGGTGACCACCAGGGTGCCGGTGGCGGCGTCATAGGTGGCGCTGGTGAGCTTGGGGGCCACGGCCACGGTGATCGCGTTGCCGGTGGTATCGCTGATGTCGGTGCCGGGGTCGGCACCGGTGAGCCAGTCGTCGGCGGCGGCGAGATTGTAGGTGGTGCCGAAGCTCGAGCTGGTGCCGAGCTGGTCGAGCAGGGCGTCGACCGCGGTGCGATCGGCCCCCGAGAGGGTGACGGAGAACTGGGTGGCCGAGTCGAGTTCGAC
>NZ_RHFI01000078.1:0-286 GCF_003718685.1 Marichromatium sp. AB31
CGGCGGCGAGATTGTAGGTGGTGCCGAAGCTCGAGCTGGTGCCGAGCTGGTCGAGCAGGGCGTCGACCGCGGTGCGATCGGCCCCCGAGAGGGTGACGGAGAACTGGGTGGCCGAGTCGAGTTCGACATCGGTGGCGGTGGTCAGGGTGTGGCTCGCCGCGTTGCCGCCGGTGATCGTCAGCGTCGAGAGATCGACGTCGTTGGCCGCGCCGCTGGCGGCCACGAAGTTGCTCCCGGTGACCGTCAGCACCCCGGTGTCGGCGTCGTAGCCCGCCGCGGTGATGGT
>NZ_RHFI01000079.1:0-255 GCF_003718685.1 Marichromatium sp. AB31
GGGTGATGCTGCCGGGCTTGGCCAGCACCTGGCCACGCTCGACGTCCTCACGCTTGGTGCCGCGCAGCAGCACGCCGACGTTGTCACCGGCCTCGCCCTGGTCGAGCAGCTTGCGGAACATCTCCACACCGGTGCAGGTGGTCTTGGTGGTGTCCTTGATGCCGACGATCTCGACCTCTTCACCGACCTTGATCACGCCACGCTCGACACGACCGGTCACCACGGTACCGCGACCCGAGATCGAGAACACGTCCT
>NZ_RHFI01000080.1:0-255 GCF_003718685.1 Marichromatium sp. AB31
TGGAGATCGGCTATCACTCCCCGCCGTGGGACGTGTTGCGGGGCATGGACATCGGACTCGACTGCTTCCCGCACAACTCGGGGACGACGCTGCTCGAATCGCTCTACATGGGGGTGCCCTTCGTGACTCTGGCCGACCGGCCGAGTGTGGGCCGGATCGGGGCGATGATCCTCTCGGGGCTGGGTCGGGAGGAATGGATCGCCACGGACGAGGCCGACTACGTCGAGCGCGTGGTCGCGCTGGCCGCGGATCGCG
>NZ_RHFI01000081.1:0-255 GCF_003718685.1 Marichromatium sp. AB31
GGCTCAGATCCGCGTACATGTGCTTGAGCCGGCGATTCTCCTCCTCCAGCGCGCGCAGCCGCTTCAGGTCCGAAGCCTCCATCCCCCCGTACTTCGAGCGCCATTGATAGAAGGTCGCCGCGCTGACCCCCAGCTCCCGGCACACGTCCTTGACGGCCATTCCTGACTCAGCACGACGCAGTGCGTCAACGATCTGCTGCTCGCTGTACTTGCTCTTGCGCATGTGGGCTCTCCTCTGCTCGGCCACCATCATGC
>NZ_RHFI01000009.1:0-145600 GCF_003718685.1 Marichromatium sp. AB31
CGGCCCAGCCCTGGGCGCGTCGCTCCAGCCCCTGGGCGCGCATCGCCTCGCGCGGCGCGACGCCAGCGGCCTCCAGTGCCGGGGCGAGCGCGGCGAGCAGCGCCACGCCGAGCGCCAGCCCGGCGCCGAGCACCAGGGTCGCGGGGTCGAGCGCGAGCGTGCTGACCTCGAGGCGGAAATAGAGATCGTCGATGGTGCGCGCGACCAGCTGCACCAGCCCCCGCCCGGCGAGGATGCCGAGGGCGATCCCGAGCAGTGCGCCGACCAGGGCGAGGGCCAGGGTCTCGGCGAGCACCAGTGCGGCGATCCGCGTACGGGTGGCGCCGAGCGCGCGCAGGGTGCCGAACAACGCGCGCCGGCGCACCACCGTGAAGGTCTGGGTGCTATAGACGATGAAGCCGCCGACCAGCAGCGCGATCAGGCTCATCGCCAGCAGGTTGATGCGAAAGGCGCGGGTCATCTCGTGGAGCGCCGCGCCGCGTTGGGCGCTCGCTTCCAGCCGCAGTCCCGGCGGTAGCGCGGCGGCGACCCCGGCTGCCGCCGCGGGCGGCAGCACCAGATCGATGCGATCGACCACGCCGTCGCGCCCGGCAAGCCACTGGGCGCTGCCGAGATCGGCGAGCGCAAGACCGTCGAGCCCCTGCTCGATCACCCCGACCAGTCGCGCCTGCCGGGTGTGGCCGCCGTGACGTACGCTCAGCCGGTCGCCGGGGACCGCGCCGAGACGGCGGGCATCGGTCGCGCCGAGCAGCAGCGCGCCGGGCTCGGTGAGCAGGGCGGCGAGCCGCGACAGGTCGGGCAGGGCCTCGGCGGCGAGCGCGTCGCCGCGCAGCGCGTCGGCCTGGAGCAGATCGATGCCGAGCAGGGTGAGGCCCTCGCCCTCGAGGCGCAGCGGTTGCTCGATCACCGGTGTGGCCGGGTAGGGGGCGAGGGCCCGCAGCAGTCGCGCGGCCTCGGCGTCGGCGATGCCCGTGCCGCTCGACTCGATGCGATGACTGGCGCGGCCGTCGAGCTGCTCGACCGAGAGCGCGATGGCGCGGCGCGCGCTGTCGTTGGCCAGCCCCACCGCGACCACCACCGCGACCCCGAGGGCGATGCCGAGCACCGCCAGCGCGCTCTGCCAGGGCTGGCGCGAGAGCTGGCGCAGGCTGATGCGGGCGAGCAGCGGGATCACCAGGACAGCGCCGTGTCGTCGGTGCACAGCCGGCCGCGTTCGAGGGTCAGCACCCGATCGGCGATCGCCGCCACCGCGCGGCTGTGGGTGACCAGCACCAGGGCGCGCCCCTGCTCGCGAAACAGCGCCGCGAGCAGCTCCAGCACCCGCGCGCCGGTGTCGGCGTCGAGGTTGCCGGTGGGCTCGTCGGCGAGCACCAGCGCGGGCGCGTGGATCAGCGCCCGACCGATCGCCACGCGCTGCTGCTCGCCGCCGGAGAGCTGGTCGGGGAAGGCCTCGGCGCGACCGTCGAGCCCGAGGCGTTCGAGCATCGCGCTACAGCGCGGTTGCGCCTCACGGGCGCGCACGCCGTCGAGTGCCAGCGGCAGGGCGAGGTTCTCGGCCACGGTCAGCTCGTCGATCAGGTTGAACGACTGATAGATGAAGCCGACGCGGCGGCGGCGCAGCCGGGTCAGCGCCGGTTCGCCGAGGGTCGAGAGCCGCGTGCCGTCGATCTCCACCCAGCCGTGATCGGGCCGGTCGATGCCGGCGAGCAGGTTGAGCAGCGTCGACTTGCCCGAGCCGCTGCGCCCGAGCAGCGCCACGCACTCGCCGGCATGGGCGCTGAGGCCGACGCCCTCGAGCACCCGGCGCTCGCCGTGGCCGCCGGCCTCGCGGTAGTGCCGGTGCAGGTCGTGGGCGCGAAGCAGGGCATCGGTGTGGGGCATCGCCTCTCCAGCGGGTGGCTGACGGGGGTGTCTCCCGGCGAGATGGTGGGCGGGGAGGGCGGGCACAAGGGGCAACGCCCGGCGCTATCGATGGGGTTGGATGAAATGGGGCGCGAGTGACCGTCATCCGAGCGTAGTATGTCTGTCCCGGACCCTCTGTTATGCTCTAGGGACGGTCGTCCGGCATCTCCGGGGCGCACCGGACACCACGGCCGGATGCCGTCGGTCGCTCATCACCCGTCGCGGGGTCGCTCGTCATGACTGTGCACCATGCGCTCGTGCTCAACCTGCACCAGCCCACCGGCAACCTCGAGCAGTTGCTCGAGCACCAGCCCTGGGAGGCGCGCGAGATCCTCTTCGCGCTCGATCGCATCCCGCGCAGCCTGTGGGGACACGAGGCGCTGGCGCGGGTCCACCTGTCGCTCTCCGGCACCCTGCTCGAGACCCTCTCCGACCCCGAGTTCCAGCAGCGCGTCTACGGCGTCGTCGACTGCGGCTCGCTGCTCTGGCACCTGCAGAACCAGCGGCTGTTCGAGATCCTCGGCACCGGCTATTACCACCCGGTGCTGCCGCTGACCCCCGAGGCCGATCGCCTCGAGCACCTCGGGCGCTGGCTGGGTGTGGCGCGCCATCTGTTCTGGCGCCCGCGCTTCGACGGCTTCTGGCCGCCGGAGATGGGCTTCTCGATGGAGCTGATCCCGCAACTGCGCGCCGCCGGTTATCGCTACGTGCTGGTCGACAGCGAGCACGTCGAGCCGGTCACGCCGATGAGCTGGCAGGCGCTGCGCTACCGTCCGCACATCGCCCGTCATGGTGGCGCCGAGATCGTGGTGGTGGTGCGCGATCGCGAACTCTCCGACGCCCAGGAGTCGGGGATGGAGGTCGACTGGTTCCTGCGCGAGGTCGCCGAGCGCACCAGGTGGTGCGACTTCGAGCCGCTGGTGACCACCGCCACCGACGGCGAGAACGGCGGCTGGTTCCGCAACGTCACCCCCGGAGCGAACTTCTGGAGCGCCTTCTATCTGCCGCTGCTCGAGCGCGTCGGCGCCGGGACGGCGGCGCTGGTGCCGACCTTCATCGGCGACTATCTCGAACATCACGGCTTCCACGGCGAGGTGCGGGTACGCACCGGGGCCTGGAACACCGGCTGGCATCACGGCCGCGACTTCACTCAGTGGACCGGCTCGGCGCGCCAGCGCGCGGCGCTCGATGACTGCGCCCGGGTCAGCGCCGCGCTGCACCAGGCGCGCCGGGCCGCCGGCGAGCGCGACGACGGTGAGGCCCTGACGGTGTTGGGCGAGGCGCTGAACGCCTTGTTGCGCGCCGAGACCAGCTGCAACTTCTATTGGGGCGAGGACTGGGTGGGGCGCGCCGAGGCCGACCTGGCGCGGGCGGGCGCGCTGCTCGCCGGGGCGTCGCCCGAGCCCGTCGCCGACGACTGAGCGCCGGGCTGGCGCGGCGGTGGCACGATGCCCGCCGCGCGGGATCCACGGGCGCGGCCCGTCGCCGCGCCCGCTCGTGCATCACCAGCAGCAGAGGAGCACCGCCGTGGACCAGTTACCCGAATACATCGACGAATTGCCCAACATCAGCGGTCACGAGGCCGAGGTCGCGCGGGTGGCGACAGCGGCGCGCGCGCGACCGCTGTTTGCCGCGCCCGGCGGCATCGACTTCCCGCGGGTGCGCGCGGCCACCGCCATCGCGCTGCATCAGCACCAACCGCTGATCCCGGCCGGCGGGTCGGACCTGCGCAGCGCCGCCATCATCAGCAACCTGCAATACATGATGGAGCACCAGGACATCGGCGATAACCACAACGCCCCGGCGTTCGTCTGGTGCTACAAGCGCATGGGCGAGTTCATCCCCCAACTGATCGGCGAGGGCCACGCGCCGCGCTGCATGCTCGAGTACTCCGGCACCCTGTTGCACGGGTTGCGGCGGATGGGCGAGCACGGGGTGATCGAGGCGCTGCAGACGATCACCTGCAACCCCGACTACAGCCCCGCGGTGGAGTGGCTCGGCATGCCCTGGGGCCACGCGGTGGCGCCCTCCACCCCGGTGCAGGACTACCGGCTGCACGTGCGTGCCTTCCAGCACCACTTCGCCGCCCTCTTCGGCTGGGAGGCGTTGGAGCGGGTACGTGGCTTCTCGCCCTCGGAGATGGCGCTGCCCAATCATCCGGACGTCGCCTACGAGTTCGTCAAGACCCTGGTCGACTGCGGTTATCAGTGGGTGCTGGTGCAGGAGCACACCGTGATCGAGCCCGAGACCGGCGCTCACCCGCGCCGCCCCCACCTGCCGCACCGGCTGGTGTGCACCAACTCCAAGGGCGAGCAGGTGAGCATCATCGCCATCGTCAAGACCCAGGGGTCAGACACCAAGCTGGTGGCGCAGATGCAGCCCTGGTACGAGGCCCAGGGGCTCGCGCCGCTGACCCTCGACGGGCATGAGGTGCCGCCGCTGGTCACCCAGATCGCCGACGGCGAGAACGGCGGGGTGATGATGAACGAGTTCCCGCCCAAGTTCATTGAGGTGGTGCGCGCGGCCAGTGGCTCCGACACCCCGTTGATGAACGTCAGCGAGTATCTCGAACACCTGTTCGCGCTCGGCGTGCGCGAGTCGGCGCTGCCCGAGGTGCAGCCGTTGTTCCAGGACCGCATCTGGGCGCGGATGCAGCCCGGCGACGGCCCGCAGCGACTGGCCGAGGTGATCGACACGCTCCAGCGCGAGGACGACCGCTTCCACATGGACGGCGGCAGTTGGACCAGCGATCTGTCCTGGGTGGCCGGCTATGACAATGTGCTCGGGCCGATGGAGGAGGCCAGCGCGCTGTTCAACGAGCGCGTGCTGGTGCCCGGGATCGATAGCGACGACCCGCGCTACCGCAACGCGCTCTTCCATCTGCTGTGCTCGCAGACGAGCTGCTACCGCTACTGGGGGCAGGGCGAGTGGACCGATTACGGGCGCGAGATCTGCCGCCGCGCGATGGCGATCATCGAGCACGACCTGCCGCGCCCCGGCGGTTGAGTAGAGGCGCCCGGGCCTGGCCCTTTGCCCGGCCGCCCGCCTGGGGTAGAGTCATCGGTTGGACGCCGGACGCAAGGACGGCACCTTCCGGCCCCAGGCGGGGCATCATACGTACACAGTGAAATCCCATGAAGAACGCAGTGACTCAGCTCGCACTCGTGCTGACCCTGGTGCTCGGGCTGGCACAGCTCCAGCCGGTCGCGGCCCAGGACGAGCCCTTTACCGATAACTACATCGCCATCGATCCGGCCCTGATCGTCAACCTCGCCGGCGAGAGCCGTACCCGTTTCCTCAAGGTCGGCATCGATCTCTATGTCCGCACCGCCGAGGCGGCCGACGCGGTCAATACCCATATGCCGCTGATCCGCGACCGGCTGATCAGCTATTTCGCCGGTCGCACGGTCGATGAGGTGAGTGCGCTCGATCAGCGTGATGCGCTGCGTCTGGGCGCGCTCAAGGCGGTACAGGAGGGGCTGCTCGAACAGGCCGGAACCTTTGCCGTCGATGGTCTCTATTTCGGCAGCTTCATCATCCAGTAAGCCGGCAGCCGCCGCGAGCGACAGCCGTGTATCCCAGTTATTTCGGTCTCTCCGAACCCTGTTTCTCGATCGCGCCCGATCCGCGCTATCTGTTCCTCAGCGCGCAGCATCGCGAGGCGCTCGCGCACCTGGTCTATGGCGCCGGCGAGCAGGGCGGTTTCGTGCTGCTCACCGGCGAGGTCGGCACCGGCAAGACCACGGTCTGTCGCGCCTTCCTCGAACAGCTGCCCGAGCACGTCGAGGTGGCGCTGATCCTCAACCCGTGCCTCACCGCCCGCGAGTTGCTGGTGGCGGTGTGCGAGGAGTTCGGCATCGCGATCGCCGCCGACGAGCGTTCGCTCAAGCGTCTGGTCGATGCCCTCAACCAGTATCTGCTGGCGCTGCACGCCGAGGGGCGACGCGCGCTGCTGATCATCGACGAGGCGCAGAACCTGCGCCCGCGCGTGCTCGAACAGATCCGTCTGCTCACCAACCTCGAGACCAGCACCCACAAGCTGCTGCAGATCTTTCTCATCGGCCAGCCCGAGCTGCGCCGGATGCTGGCACGCGCGCAGCTGCGTCAGGTCGATCAGCGGATCACCGCGCGGGTCCACCTGCACCCTTTCGATCATCACGAGACCAGCGCCTATATCGGCCACCGACTGGCCGTCGCCGGTTGTGAGCGGATGCCCTTCACCGCCATGGCGCTGTGGCGCATCCACCGCTGGAGCCGTGGTCTGCCGCGGCTGATCAACATCCTCTGCGACCGCGCCCTGCTCGGCGCCTATGTCAGTCGTCACCCACGGGTCGATGCCGGGATCGTCGCCCGCGCCGCGCGCGAACTCGGCGGCGACCCGGTCGATCATCATGACCGCTCGCGCGGCGCCTCCCCGACACTGGTCGTCGGGGCGGTGTTGGCCGTGGCGCTCGGGGCCGCCTGGTGGGGCATGGACTGGCTCGGCGCGAGGTCGTCGCACCCGCTTGCCGGGCCAGGCACGAGCAGCGAGGCCGAGGTCGTCGAGCCGTTGCCCCGGCGTCTCCCCGAAGCGTTGCGGGCGGCCGCCGCGACCGAACCCGAGGCGATGCTGCGGCTGCTGCGTCGCTGGGGTGTCGAGCTCGAAACCCTGGGCGAGGGCGCGCCCTGCGCGCGCGTCGCCACGCTCGGGCTGCGCTGCGAGTCGGGTCGGGGGGCGCTCGCGGTGCTGCGGCGGCTCGACCGCCCGGCGCTGCTCGCGGTCGAGCCCGAGAAGGATGCGCCCGAGGCGCGTTATCTGGTGCTTGCCGGGCTGCGCCGAGACACGGCGTTGATCGATGGCCCCGAGGGGGCGGTCGAGATCCCCGCCAAGGCGCTCGAGCGGGCCTGGTCGGGGGACTTCGTGGTGCTCTGGCAGCCGCCCCCGGTCGGCGGGGCGGTGATCGGTCCCGGCGACGAGGCCGAGGCGATCCGCTGGCTGCGCCGACTGCTCGCCGAGGTGCCGGAGCTGGGCTTCAGCGATCTCGAGACCCCCGGCTTCGACCCGGTGCTGCGCAAGGCGCTGGAGCGCTTCCAGCGCAGCCAGGGGCTGGAGGCCGACGGGCTGGCCGGCGCACGGACCCTGATCGCACTGCACAATCAGGTCGACCTGCCGGGGATCGCCCGGCTGCGGGAGGTCTCGCCATGAGTTTCATCCTCGAGGCATTGCGCCAGTCGGAGCAGGCGCGCGGGCACGATCGCTCGCCGCCGGCGCCGGCCCTCGCGCCGGCGCCGGTCCCCTCGCGCTGGGGATTGGTGGCGACGCTGCTCGCGACCCTGGCGCTGGCGGTGGCGCTCTACGGGGCGTGGCGGGTGTCGACGGTGCCGCTCGTGCCTGCAGCGGCGTCGGATACGGTCGCGTCCGCGCCGCCGCGGGTCGTCGTCGAGCCGTCGCCAACCCCGCCGCCAGTCCCCCGGTCGTTGCCTGAGGCGCCCGGGGCTGTCGAGCCGCCCGAGTCGCCCGGGCCGCCACCGCCGAGCGTCGACCCGGCGCCGCCGGTGGCGGCCCTGCCCGCGGAGCTGCTGCGCGATATCGAGTCGTTCAAGCGTGAACTCGAGCGCACCCGGACCACGGCCCCCGCGACGCCCGTCCCGGGGCGCTGACCGTCACGCCGGATCGGTATAATCGCCTCGGTCCGCGGTCGCGCGGCGCGCGGCCTGTGCGAGGTCGTCCGCACGGCGATCCCCTCATCCCCGCTCAGCCCGGCCTCACGCGCATGTCACAGTCGAAATCCCGCGATCCCGACGTCCTCCACCGTCATCTGCGCGACGTGCAGGAGCTGCTCTCGCGCCAGCGTCTGGTCGACGAGCTGGTGCATCGTCAGCAGATGCCGCACCGCGACCTGGTCGAGTCGATCACCCACAAGCAGAATCTGGCGCGGTTGCAGCGCAAGCTCGACCGTCTGCACCCGGCCGATATCGCCTGGATCCTCGAGACCCTGCCGCTCGCCGACCGGCTGTTCGTGTGGGAGCTGGTGCGTGCCGACAAGGACGGCGACATCCTCCTCGAGGTCTCCGACGCGGTGCGCGCGAGCCTGCTCGAGACCATGGACCATTACGCGCTCAAGGCGATGGCACTGGGTCTCGACGCCGACGAGCTGGCCGATCTCGCCCCCGACCTGCCGCCCGAGGTGGTGCAGGCGGTGCTCGCCGCACTCGATCAGGACGAGCAGGCGCACGTGCGCGAGGCGATGTCCTACCCCGAGGGCACGGTCGGCGCGCTGATGGACTTCGACCTGATCAAGGTTCGCGAGCAGGTCACCCTGGGCGCGGTGCTGCGTTATCTGCGCCGCTTCGGCGCGCTCCCGGACCACACCGACAAGCTCTTCGTGGTCGATCGCGAGGAGCGCTTCCGTGGTCTGCTGACGCTCGAATCCCTGCTGGTCAACGCCCCCGAGCGCACCGTCTCCGAGGTGATGAAATCGCGCGCGGTGGTCACCTTCCGCCCCGACGACGACGCCGGCGCCGCGGCCCAGGCCTTCGAGCGCTACGACCTGGTCTCGGTGCCGGTGGTCTCGGAGCGCGATCGGGTGATCGGGCGACTGACGGTCGACGACATGGTCGACTACATCCGCGAGGAGTCCGAGGCCGAGATCCTCGGCAACGTCGGTCTGCGCGAGGAGGAGGATCTGTTCGCGCCGGTGATCCGCTCGGTGAAGAACCGCTGGGCCTGGCTGGCGATCAACCTGATCACCGCCTTCGTCGCCTCGCGGGTGATCGATCTGTTCGAGGACTCGATCGGTCAGTTGGTGGCGCTCGCCGCGCTGATGCCGATCGTCGCCGGGATCGGCGGCAATGCCGGCAACCAGACCATCACCATGATCGTGCGCGCGATTGCCATGGGGCAGGTCGAATCGGCGGCGCTGGGACGCTTGTTGCGCAAGGAGCTGGGGGTGGCGCTGATCAACGGTCTGGTGTGGGGCGGGGTGGTCGGGGTGCTCGCCGGGGTGCTCTACGGCAGTCCCGGACTGGGGGTGGTGATGATCGCCGCGATGACCCTCAACCTGCTGCTGGCGGCCACCGCCGGGGTGTTGATCCCGCTGTTGCGCCAGCGCTTCGGCGGCGACCCGGCGCTCGGCAGTTCGGTGCTGATCACCGCGCTGACCGACTCCGGCGGGTTCTTCATCTTCCTCGGACTGGCGACCCTGTTGCTGCTCTGAGCGCCGGCCCCGGGCGGGGCCGGCGTGGTCGGTCCACGCCGGGCGGCGTGGACCGGCGCGATCAGCCGCCCACCGGCATCGAGAAGTAGCGGTGGTTGATGATGAAGTGAGCGAGGATGCTCACCACGTAGCCGAGCGCGATCACCGGGGTCCAGCGCAGGTGGCCGAAGAAGGTGTACATGCCCTTCGACTGCCCCATCAGCGCCACGCCCGCCGCCGAGCCGATCGACAGCAGGCTGCCGCCGACGCCGGCGGTGAGGGTGACCAGCAGCCACTGGCCCTGGGTCATGTCGGGGTTCATGGTCAGCACCGCGAACATCACCGGGATGTTGTCGACGATCGCCGAGAGCACGCCGACCAGGGTGTTGGCGATGGTCGGGCCGAGATCACCGTAGGCGACCTGCGAGACCAGCTCGAGATAGCCGATGAAGCCGAGACCGCCGACGCAGAGGATGACGCCGTAGAAAAACAGCAGGGTGTCCCACTCGGCGCGCGCCACGCCGGTGAAGATGTCGAAGGGGAGGGTGTCCTCGATCTCGCCGCGCTTGATGGTGGCCTGCTCGCCGGTCTTCTTGAGATAGAAGCCGAAGAACTTGAGATAGGCCAGACCGGTCATCATGCCGAGCACCGGCGGCAGGTGGTAGAAGTTGTGGAAGCTCACCGCGGTGGCGATGGTGGCGAGGAACAGCAGCACGATGCGCAGCGCGCCGCGCTTCATCCGCACCCGCTCGTCGCTCGGCGGCGGGGTCTCGTTGGGGATGGCGCGGTGCATGAAGGCGGCCGGCACGGCGAAGTTGAGCACCGAGGGGATGAACAGCGCGAAGAAGGTCTGGAAGTCGATCAGACCCTTCTGCCACACCATCAGCGTGGTGATGTCGCCAAACGGGCTGAAGGCGCCGCCGGCGTTGGCCGCGACCACGATGTTGATGCAGGCGAGGCCGACGAAGCGCGGGCTGTCGGCGCCGACGGCCATGACCACGGCGCACATCAGCAGCGCGGTGGTGAGGTTGTCGGCCACCGGCGAGATGAAGAAGGCGAGCAGACCGGTGGTCCAGAACAGGGTGCGGTAGCTGAAGCCCATACGGATCAGCCAGGAGCGCAGCGCGTCGAACACCTGCCGCTCCTCCATGGCGTTGATGTAGGTCATCGCCGCGAGCAGGAACAGGAACAGCTCGCCGAACTCCATGATGTTGTGACGCACCGCCTCGGCGGCGGCCTCGGGCGCGCCGTGGTGGGTGGTGTAGTAGTAGGCGATGATCAGCCAGATCGCGCCGGCGGCGAGCACCACCGGCTTGGACTTGCGCAGGTGGGTGAACTCCTCGGCCATGACCAGGGCGTAGGCGGCGACGAAGATCGCCAGCGCCGAGAAGCCGACCCAGCTGGTGGTCAGGTCGAAGTGCTCGACGGCCGACTCCGAGGCCATGGCCAAGGCCGGTGAGATGAACAAGAGGGCGGTGATCAGCCCCCTGAAGACGGGATGATGCATAGGGTTTCCTTGTGTGTGAGGGTTCGTGACGACCACGGCGCGGGCAGGCCGGCCGCTCGACCGGGACGCCGTGGAACACGGATTTTCGCAAACGAAAAACACTTTAGGATGCCGCTTGGCAAAGGTTTCTGGCAAGTCCCGTGCCTTTTCTCGTCCCCCCTTCGGGCCCCAGTCCCGCTGGCCGGAGCCGTGCGCTCGCATGCCCCGGGTCCGTGGCGGCTGAGGGTGCCGGTCCACGAAGCGGTGTCCGGCAATCCTGGCCGCTGATGCGTCGCTGCGCTCGTCATCCTGATCGCCGGTCCGATTCCTGAACGGGCCGACGAGCGGCATCTGGGTGCATCACTGCACTGGCGCGGTGCGAGAAGCGGTCACTGCATCGTCAGCACGCTACGTGTCTTGAAAAGCCCCTGATGGGGGCCATTGCTTGGAGACGATCGGCTCGGGATTCAGGGCTGGAGGTGAGCGTGGCCGATTCGTTCTGAGCGCTCGCCGGTGTCGCCCGTGGCACGTCGGTGTTCACGATGCCCGGTGGTGGCTGCCCGGTATGACCTGAACCAACACGATGGACCAGGATGGGGGGCTCGGATGTTGGAGATGCACGTTCAAACGGGTCGGGTCGGCGGGGATCGCAAGCGCGACAGGACGGTCATCGACACGGAGGTCACCTTCGATCGGGAGCGACAGCTGGTGTCGACGACCGATCTGCGTGGAATCATCACCTATGCCAACGACGCCTTCGTCGAGGTCAGCGGCTACACCCTCGACGAGCTGGTCGGGCGACCGCACAACATCGTGCGCCACCCCGATATGCCCGCCGAGGCCTTCGGCGACATGTGGGAGAAGCTCAAGGCCGGCGAGAGCTGGCGCGGGCTGGTCAAGAACCGCTGCAAGGACGGGCGTTACTACTGGGTCGACGCCTATGTCACGCCGATCTTCGAGCGCGGCGAGCGCGTCGGCTACCAGTCGGTGCGCACCTGTCCGGCCGGACGTCAACTGATCGAGCGCGCCGAGCATCTCTACGCGCGGATGCGGCGCGGTCGGCGGGTGGACGTGTTGCGGCTGGTCCGGCTGGTCACGCCCTGGGTGGTGGGGACGTTCGCCCTTGCTGCCGCCGCCTGGCTGTTGTCGCCCTGGGTGATCGCCGGCGCCCTGATCGCCACCCTGACGCTGTTGGTCGGCGGGGCCGAGCTGGTCGGCTGCCTGCGCCTGTTGCGACGGATGCGCCAGGAGTACGACAGCATCAGTCGTCAGGTCTATGCCGGCGACTCGGTGGCCGACGTCGTGCGTTTTCGGGTCGGTCTGCTCGAGGCGCGGGTACGCACCATCCTCGGTCGGGTGACCGATCGCGCCGACAAGCTCAAGCTGCTCGCCCAGCGCACCGCCGATGCCTCCGCCGAGACCCTCGGCGATGTCGAGCTGCAACGCAACGAGCTCTCGCAGATCGCCACCGCGATGACCCAGATGAGTACCACCATCACCGACATCGCCAACATCACCAACGAGTCCGAGGGGCTGCTGGAGCGTACCAGCGCCAACTGCACTAGTGCCCGCGATCGCATCCACCACAGCGCCCAGCGCACCCTACGGCTGGCCGATACCATGGAGGCGGTGGCCGGGCAGTCGAACGATCTGCGTCAGGCCGCCGACAAGGTCGGCGGGGCGATGCAGGAGATCAACGGGCTGGCCGAGCAGACCAATCTGCTCGCGCTCAACGCCGCGATCGAGGCGGCGCGCGCCGGCGAGCACGGGCGCGGCTTCTCGGTGGTGGCCGACGAGGTGCGCAACCTCTCCACCCGCACCCAGCGCTTCACCGGCGAGATCCGTACCAATATCGAGCAGATGAATGCCTATATCGCCTCCCTGGTGCAGTCGCTCGGCGACAGCGTCGAGGGCGCAAGGGTGTGCTCGACCGACAGTCGCGAGTCGATCACCCTGGTCGAGGAGATCACCGAGCAACTCGGTCAGGTGCTCGACTACATCCACCGCGTCGCCTCGGCGACCGAGGAGCAGGGCGCGGTGGCCGAGGAGATCAGCCGCAACAGTCATCGCGTCGACGATGCCGCGCGCAACACCCTGGAGAAGAGCCGCGAGCTGGCCGAGGTCGCCGACGAGGCGCTCAGACAGCTGCAGCGTCTCCACGACATGAGCCGCACCTTCGGTTGAGGACGACGCGCCCCGGTCGCGTTCAAGGCGTTTGTCGGAGGGGAGGGGGAGCCGGGCGCGCCGCTGCGCGCCCGGCGTGGTCCGGCCGGGATTGCCCCAGCCGGTCGCCAGCGTTGTGGCTCAGAGTGCGGCGATGCGCTCGCGCTGGGCGCGCAGTTCGGCGATCGCGCGGCTGTGGTCCTCGAGCTTGGCGCGCTCCTTGTCCACCACCGCCGCCGGTGCCTTGTCGACGAAGTTGGGGTTGGCGAGCTTGCCCTCGGTGCGCTTGACGTCGTTCTCCAGACGCTCGATCTCCTTGTCGAGTCGCTTTAGCTCGGCCGCCTTGTCGATCAGCCCCGCCATCGGGATCAGCACCTTCATCTCCCCGACCAGGGCGATGGCCGACTCCGGCGCCGCCGCCGGGTCGTCGAGCACGGTGACCGACTCGGTGCGGGCGAGGAAGTCGAGATAGTGGCGTGCGCTCTCCAGCCGCGCCCGATCCTGCGCCGAGGCGTTGGTCACCAGCACCGGCAGCTGCTTGCCGGGGGCGATGTTCATCTCGCCCTTGATCCGTCGCACCCCGAGCACGAACTGCTTCACCCACTCGATCTCGGCGACCGCCTCGGGGTCGGCCGCTGCGGCGTCGACCTTGGGGTAGGGTGCGAGCATGATGGTCTCGCCCTCGACGCCGGCGAGCGGGCGCACCTTCTGCCAGATCTCCTCGGTGATGAAGGGCATGATCGGGTGGGCCAGACGCAGCAGCGTCTCCAGCGTGTGGACCAGGGTGTGACGGGTGCCGCGCTTGGCCGCGTCGCTCGCCTCGGCACCGGTGAGCACCGGCTTGCACAGCTCCAGGTACCAGTCGCAGAAGGCGTTCCAGGTGAACTCGTAGATCGCCTGGGCGGCGTGGTCGAAGCGGTAGTGATCGATGGCGTCGGTCACCGTGGCGGTGGTCTCGGCCAACCGCGCGCGGATCCAGCGATCGGCGGCGCTCAGTTCGAGCGCGCCGCCGGCGGCGCCGCAGTCCTCGCCCTCGGTGTTCATCAGCACGTAGCGCGAGGCGTTCCACAGCTTGTTGCAGAAGTTGCGGTAGCCCTCGATGCGCCCGAGGTCGAACTTGATGTCGCGCCCTGTCGAGGCGAGCGCGGCGAAGGTGAAGCGCAGCGCGTCGGTGCCGTAGCCGGCGATGCCCTCGGGGAAGTCCTTGCGGGTGGCCTTGGTGATCTTCTCGGCCAGATGCGGCTGCATCATCCCCTTGGTGCGCTTCTCGACCAGGTCCTCCAGCTCGATGCCGTCGATCAGGTCGATGGGGTCGAGCACGTTACCCTTCGACTTCGACATCTTGTCGCCGTGGGCGTCGCGCACCAGGCCGTGGATGTAGACCTCGCGGAAGGGCACCTCGCCCATGAACTTGAGGCCCATCATGATCATCCGGGCGACCCAGAAGAAGATGATGTCGAAGCCGGTGACCAGCACCGAGGTCGGGTAGAAGGTCTTGAGGCGTTCGGTGTCCTCGGGCCAGCCGAGGGTGCTGAAGGGCCACAGCGCGGAGCTGAACCAGGTGTCGAGCACGTCGTCGTCCTGACGCAGCTCGATCTCGGGGCCGAAGTCGTGACGCTCGCGCACCTCCGCCTCGGAGCGTCCGACATAGACGTTGCCCTCGCTGTCGTACCAGGCCGGGATGCGGTGTCCCCACCAGATCTGGCGGCTGATGCACCAGTCCTGGATGTTGCGCATCCACTCGAAATAGGTGTTCTTCCAGTTGTCGGGGACGAAGCGGATGTCGCCGTTCTCCACCGCCGCGATCGCCGGTTCCGCCAGCGGCTGCACGCGCACGTACCACTGATCGGTGAGATAGGGCTCGATCACCGCCCCGGAGCGGTCGCCGCGCGGCTGCTGCAGCTTGTGGTCGCGCACCGCCACCAGCAGACCCTGGGCCTCGAGATCGGCGACGATGCGCTTGCGCGCCTCGTAGCGGTCGAGTCCGACATAGGCATCGGGGATCAGCTTGCCCTCGTCGGGCTCGTTGGCGCGGATCGCCGCATCCGCGGTGAAGATGTTGATCAGGCCGCCGTGGGGCTGGTCGGCGATCGCCGACTCGTCGCGATGACGCAGCCACACCTGGTGGTCGTTGAAGTCGTGCGCCGGGGTGATCTTCACGCAGCCGGTGCCGAACTCGGGGTCGGCGTGCTCGTCGGCGACTATCGGGATGCGCCGTCCGGTCAGCGGCAGCTCGACGTACTCGCCGATCAGGTGGCTGTAGCGGTGGTCCTCCGGGTTGACCGCCACCGCGCAGTCACCGAGCAGGGTCTCGGGGCGGGTGGTCGAGACCACCAGATAACGCACCTTGGCCATGCGCATCGGCCGCACCAGCGGATAGCGCATCTCCCACATGTGGCCCTGCTCCTCCTCGGAGAGTACCTCCAGGTCGGAGACGGCGGTGTGCAGCACCGGGTCCCAGTTGACCAGACGCTTTCCGCGGTAGATAAGCCCTTCCTCGTAGAGCCGCACGAAGACCTCGCGCACCGCCTCGGACAGCCCCTCGTCCATGGTGAAGCGCTCGTGCTCCCAGTCGAGCGAGGCGCCCATGCGGCGCAGCTGACGGGTGATGTTGCCGCCGGACTCGCTCTTCCACTGCCACACCCGGTCGGTGAAGGCCTCGCGACCGAGATCGTGACGGGTCTTGCCCTCGGCGTCGAGCAGCCGCTCGACCACCATCTGGGTGGCGATACCGGCGTGATCGCTGCCCGGCTGCCACAGCGTCTGCTTGCCCTGCATCCGCTGGTAGCGGATCAGCGCGTCCATGATGGTGTCCTGGAAGGCGTGCCCCATGTGCAGGCTGCCGGTGACGTTCGGCGGCGGGATCATGATGCAATAGGCACCCGACTCGCCCTGCTGTGTCCGCGGGACGAAGTAGCCTCGCTCCTCCCAGTGGCTGTACCAGGTCTTCTCCAGGTTCTGCGGGTCGTAATTCTTGTCCAGCATGTCGGTTCAGGGCTCGTTGATGGTGCGAATGCGAAACCTGTCAGTATACCCGATGCAAAGGGCCTGAAAATGACGGACGAGGACGGTCGCCAGCGACCAGGAGGCTTGAACCGCTATGACGCGAAGGCCGCAAAGGAGATGAGACGTATGCAACCCGTAGGGTGGGCAAAGCGCAGCGTGCCCACCGGGTGCGAGCGATGACCTGCGAGATGGAGCGGGGAAGGCGACCAGCCGCCAGCCGCCAGGCTTGAACCGCAAAGCCGCGAAGCGCGCAAAGGGGATGATGCGAGATGCCGGCGCGAGGCCACGGACGGCGCGGGTCCGCACCACCGTCGGGTGATCGCGCCCACTGGTGGCTGATCGCTGGCGGCTGTCGGCTCAATCCCCCTTCGCGTCCTTCGCGGCTTTGCGGTTCAAGCCTCTCCGCGACTGGCGACTGGCGACTGGCGGCTGGCGGCTGGCGGCTGGCGGCTGGCAACTGGTGGCTGGAAGCTGACGACTGGCGACTGGCAGCCCGCCCCCCGCATTTCCCCGTGCGTTTCCTCGTCGACACGATAGACTCGAAGCCGACGCCGCCGGCGTGGCCGGCATCCATTCGCACACGAACGAGAGGACCGATGATGATGGCGACGACCACCCAGTCCGTGTTCGCATTCGAGGACGGCGACGGCAAGGACAAGCAACTGCTCGGCGGCAAGGGGGCGAATCTCTGCGAGATGACCCAGATCGGGCTCAACGTGCCGCCCGGCTTCGTGATCGCCACCACCGCCTGTCTCGACTATCTGGCCGCGCCCGAGCAGGGGCTGCCGGCGGCGCTGATGGAGGAGGTGCGCGCGCAGATGCGCGCGGTCGAGGAGAAGACCGGCAAGGGCTTCGGCGACCCCGACAACCCGCTGCTGGTCTCGGTGCGCTCGGGCTCGGCGATGTCGATGCCGGGGATGATGGACACCATCCTCAACCTCGGGCTCAACGCCGCCACCCTGCAGGGCGAGATCCGCGCCACCGGTGACGCGCGCTTCGGCTACGACGCCTATCGCCGCTTCATCCAGCTCTTCGGCAAGGTCGCGCTCGGCATCGACGACGCGGTCTTCGACACCGCCTTCGACGAGATCAAGCGCGCCGCCCACGCCCGCCAGGACGTCGATCTCTCGGCGCGCGAACTCGAACAGGTCTGCGAGCGCTTCCTCGCGCTGGTGCGCGAGCACACCGGCCAGCCCTTCCCCGAGGACCCCTACCAACAGCTCGAACTCGCCATCCAGGCGGTGTTCAACAGCTGGCAGGGCAAGCGCGCGGTCGACTACCGGCGTCAGTTCCACATCACCCCGGAGATGGCCAACGGCACCGCCGTCAACGTCGTCACCATGGTCTTCGGCAATCGCGGCGAGGACTCGGCCACCGGCGTGGCCTTCACCCGCAACCCGGGCACCGGCGAGAACCGGCTCTACGGCGAGTATCTGGTCAACGCCCAGGGCGAGGACGTGGTCGCCGGCATCCGCACCCCCAAGCCGATCGACCGCCTCGCCGACGAGATGCCGGAGATGGCCACCGCGCTCGCCGAGCTGCGCGACAAGCTCGAACGCCACTACCGCGAGGTGCAGGACTTCGAGTTCACCATCGAGCGCGGCCAGCTCTACTGCCTGCAGACGCGCAACGGCAAGATGAACGCCACGGCGATGGTGCGCACCTCGGTGGAGATGGTCGAGGAGGGGCTGATCGAGCGCGAGCGCGCGCTGCTGCGCATCGCCCCCGACCTGCTCGAACAGATGCTCTTCCCCCGGCTCGACCCCGGGGTGGTGGCCGAGTCCGTCGCCCAGGGGCTGCCGGCCTCGCCGGGGGCGGCCTCGGGGATCGCGGTGTTCGACGCCGACCGCGCCGAGCAGCTCGGGCGCGAACAGGGGCTGAAGGTGATCCTGGTGCGCGAGGAGACCAAGCCCGAGGACATCCACGGCTTCTTCGCCGCCGCCGGCATCCTCACCTCGCGCGGCGGCAAGACCTCGCACGCGGCGGTGGTTGCGCGCGGCATGGGCAAGCCCTGCGTGGCCGGGGCCGAGGGCATCAGCGTCGACGTCGAGCGACGCGAGGCGCGGGTCGGGCTGACCCGCTTTCGCGAGGGCGAGATCATCACCATCGACGGCACCTCGGGCAAGGTCTACATCGGCGCCATCGCCACCGTCGAGCCGGAGTTCACCGCCGAACTCGGCACCCTGCTCGGCTGGGCCGACGCGCACGCCCGGCTGCGCGTGCTCGCCAACGCCGATACCCCGGACGACGCCCGCCGGGCGCGCCGCTATGGCGCCGTCGGTATCGGGCTGGCGCGCACCGAGCGGATGTTCAACGACGTCGAGCGGTTGCCGATCGTCATCGAGATGATCGTCGCCGAGACCCCGGAGCAGCGTCAGGACGCGCTCGACCGGCTGCTGCCGCTGCAACGCGCCGACTTCCAGTCG
This sequence comes from Marichromatium sp. AB31, assembly GCF_003718685.1. Taxonomy (NCBI): domain Bacteria; kingdom Pseudomonadati; phylum Pseudomonadota; class Gammaproteobacteria; order Chromatiales; family Chromatiaceae; genus Marichromatium; species Marichromatium sp. AB31. Next base: position 18,159 of record NZ_RHFI01000009.1, read on the forward strand.
CTGTTCGAGGTGATGTCGCCCAACCCGGTGACCATCCGTCTGCTCGACCCGCCGATCCACGAGTTCCTCCCCGACGCCCAGGTGCTCGAACGCGAGATCGCCGACCTGCGCGCGCTCGAGTGCGGCGCGCGCGGGCTCGGCGTGCTCGCCGGGGCGATGGGCCTGCTGCACGCCGAGGACACCCTGCGTCACGAGGTCGACCGCGCCCGGCGGCTGGTCGAGCCGGCGCTGGTCGAGGAGGCGATCGCCAAGAAGGAGGCGATGCTGCGCAAGGTGCGCCTGCTCTACGAGACCAACCCCATGCTCGGCCATCGCGGCGTGCGGCTCGGCATCACCTTCCCCGAGATCTACCAGATGCAGGTGCGCGCCATCCTCGAGGCCGCCGCCGAGTGCGCCAAGGCCGGCATCGAGGTCCATCCCCAGATCAAGGTGCCGCAGGTCTGCACCGCGCAGGAGCTGCGCATGGTCCGCGCCTCGGTCGAGACCATCCACGCCGAGGTCGCCGAGCGCTACGGTGCGCCGGTCGCCTTCCGCTTCGGCACCATGATCGAGGTGGTGCGCGCCTGCATGCGCGCCGAGTCGCTCGCCGAGGAGGCCGACTTCTTCTCCTTCGGCACCAACGATCTCACCCAGGCGACCTTCTCGTTCTCGCGCGAGGACGCCGAGAACAAGTTCCTGCCGCTCTACAACCAGTCCGGCATCCTCCAGGACAACCCCTTCGACGTGCTCGACCGCAAGGGCGTCGGCAAGCTCATGGAGCTGGCGGTGGAGTGGGGGCGGCGGGTCAAGCCCAACCTGCACGTCGGCATCTGCGGCGAGCACGGCGGCCACCCCGACTCCATCGCCTTCTGCCATCAGGCCGGGCTCGACTACGTTAGTTGCTCCGGTCCGCGGGTGCCGGTGGCGCGGCTGGCGGCGGCGCACGCCGCGCTGGCCGGGCGGCAATGAGGGGCATGGTCCGGCGTGCGCGGCGAGGGCGCGGCTAGGGTGTCGGGGGCGGACGGGAGCGGCGCACCGGCCGAGTCGATCCGGGTGCGCGGTCAGGTGCAGGGTGTCGGCTTCCGCCCGACGGTGTGGCGGCTGGCGCGCGACTGCGCCCTGGTCGGCGATGTCCGCAACGACGGCGAGGGCGTGCTGATCCGCGCCCGGCCCGGCGCCGGCGCGCCGCCCGAGGCGATCGCGCGCTTCTGCGCCCGGCTGCGCGCCGAGTGCCCGCCGCTGGCGCAGATCGAGCGCATCGAGCGCGCGCCGCTCGCCGACCCCGCCGCGCTCGCCGGGGTCGGCGACTTCGTCATCGTCGCCAGCGCCGACACCCCGGTGCACACCGCCATCGTCCCCGATGCCGCCACCTGCAGCGCCTGCGCCGCCGAGGTGCGGGACCCGGCGAACCGCCGTCATCGCTACCCCTTCACCAACTGCACCCACTGCGGGCCACGGCTGTCGATCGTCGAGTCCATCCCCTACGATCGGGCCAACACCAGCATGGCGCGCTTCCCGCTGTGCCCGGCGTGCGCGCGCGAGTACGCCGACCCCGCCGACCGGCGCTTCCACGCCCAGCCCAACGCCTGCCCGGTGTGCGGCCCGCGGGTCTGGCTCGCCGGGGCCGACGGGCGGGCACTGGAGGAGACCGGGGCCGACCCCATCGCCGCCGCCAGCGCCCGGCTCGCCGCGGGCGAGATCCTCGCCATCAAGGGCATCGGCGGCTTCCATCTCGCCTGCGACGCCGGCAACGACCGGGCGGTGGCCGAGCTGCGTCGGCGCAAGCGGCGCCCAAGCAAGCCCTTCGCGCTGATGGCGCGCGATCTCGCGGTGGTGCGCCGCCACTGCCTGCTCGCCCCCGGCGAGGCCGAGACCCTCGCCAGCCCCGCCGCGCCCATCGTGCTGCTGGCGCGGCGCGCCGACGGCGCCCCGCTCGCCGAGGCGGTCGCGCCCGGCCAGTCGACCCTGGGGATGCTGCTGCCCTACAGCCCGCTGCACCTGCTGCTGCTCGCCGAGTGGACGCGCCCGCTGGTGATGACCAGCGGCAACCGCGCCGGCGCGCCGCAGTGCATCGACAATGACGAGGCGCTGCAGGCGCTCGCCGGGATCGCCGACGCCTGGCTGCTGCACGACCGCGACATCCGCAACCGTGTCGACGACTCGGTGGTGCGCACCATCGCTGCGCGCCCCCGGCTGCTGCGCCGCGCCCGTGGCCATGCCCCCGGCGCGCTCGTCCTGCCGCCGGGGCTGGCGCAGGGCGCGGCGACGGTCGCGCTCGGCGGCGAGCTGAAGAACACCTTGTGTCTCGGTGACGGCGAGCGGGCAATCCTCAGCCAGCACCTCGGCGATCTCGAAGAGGCGGGCAGCGCGCGCGCCTGGGTGGCCACCCTGGCGCGCTATCTGGCGCTGTTCGAGCACCGGCCCACGCGCATCGCGATCGACGCCCACCCCGACTATCGCGCCAGCCAGTACGGTCGCGACTGGGCCGCGCGCGCCGGGCTGGCGCTGGTCGAGGTGCAACACCACCACGCCCATATCGCCGCGCTGCTCGCCGAGCACGGTCGCCCGCCCGAGGCCGGGCCGGTGCTCGGCATCGCCCTCGACGGGCTCGGTTGGGGGGAGGACGGCACCCTCTGGGGCGGCGAGCTGCTGCAGGTCGACTATCGCGGGTCGCGACGGCTCGGCGGGCTGTGCCCGGCGGCGCTGCCGGGCGGGGCGCGGGCGATGGTCGAGCCCTGGCGCAACCTGCTCGCCCAGCTCGAACGCGCCGGGCTGCTCGATGCCGCGCTGCGCCGCTGGGCCGCGCTCGAGGCGGTGCGCGCGCTCGCCGCGCAGCCGCTCGAGGCGCTACGCACCCTGATCGCGCGCGGGCTCAACGCCCCGCCGTCGAGTTCGGCGGGGCGGCTGTTCGACGCCGTCGCCGCCGCGCTCGGTCTCGCCCCGACCCGGCTCGGCTACGAGGGCGAGGCCGCGATCGCCGTCGAGACCCTGGCCGCCACCGTGCCCCCCGCGCCCGAGGGCTACCCCTTCGCCCTCGACACCGCCGTCGACGGTCGGCTGATGATCGACCCCGCGCCGCTGTGGCCCGCGTTGTTCGACGATCTCGCCGCCGGGACCACCCCGGCGCGCGCCGCCGCGCGCTTCCACGACGGCCTGATCCACGCCCTGGTCGCATGCGCCACCCGTCTCTGCGCCAGCCACCGGCTCGACACCGTCGCCCTCAGCGGCGGCGTCATGCAGAACCGCCGCCTCGTCGAACCCCTCGCCACCGCCCTGGAGGCGCAGGGCCTCCAGGTCCTCCTCCACCGTCGCGTCCCCGCCAACGACGGCGGATTGGCGCTGGGGCAACTGTGCGTGGCGCGCGCGCGAGAACAATCCGCCCCGTAGGCCGGGCAAAGCGCAGCGTGCCCGGCGGCGTTGACGGTTCGGGGACTTGAACCGCAAAGAGCCCGTCCTTCCCGTCAACCGCCGACCATGCACGCCCGTCTCCCCCACTGGAGGCTGGAGGCTGGAGGCTGATCGCTGGAAGCTGATTCGAACCGCAAAGATACCGTCTTGCCCGTCAATCGCCGATCATGCACACCAGCCTCCCCGACTGGAGGCTGGAAGCTGATCGCTGGAAGCTGGTTCGAACCGCTAAGACACAAAGAACGCGAAGGAGAGAAGGCGACAGGGTGAGTCGCCACCAAACGTAGGGTGGGCAAAGCGCAGCGTGCCCACCGCAGGCGGTGACCAGGGTGATGAGTCGGGTTGCCCGGCGACCTCTGGCGCGGGCCTGACGAGCCGTCACTGTTGGGTGGCCCGTCCGGGTGGCTTGGCGGTCTACCGGTGGCGCCGAGGGTGGACGGATCACCCAACCTACACGGCAGATTCGAATCCCCCTGCCCCCTTTCGCCAAAGGGGGAGACCGCTGGCGGCCAGCCGATACGTCTCTTGCTTCGCGTCCTTGGCGTCTTGGCGGTTCAATCTGCCGACCGCCGTCATGCGATGAGGGTCTCCGGCGTCGGCATGGCTGCGCCGGGCCCGCTGCGCTTTGCCCGGCCTACGGCTGGCGGCTGATAGCTGATAGCTGCCGGCTCGTTGTATCTTGGATCGCCTTGCAACCCAGGAGATGTTTCCAGATGTCACGTCCGGCTCGCGCCCGTATCGATCTCGCGGCGATACGCCACAACTATCTGCACGCCAAGTCCTGCGCGCCCGCGGCGCGGGCGTGGGCGGTGGTCAAGGCCGATGCCTACGGGCACGGCGCGGTGGCGGTGGCGCGGGCGCTGGCGCCGGTGGCCGACGGGTTCGCGGTGGCCTTCCTGGAGGAGGCGCTGGAGCTGCGCGAGTCGGGCGTCGAGGGGCCGATCCTGCTGCTCGAGGGGGTGTTCGCGCCGGATGAACTGGCGGCGGTCGATCGCGCCGGGCTGGACATGGTGGTGCACGCCGAGTACCAGCTCGAGTGGATCGCGGCGGCCCGTCCCGAGCGCCCCTTCGGCTGCTGGCTCAAGGTCGACTCGGGGATGCACCGGGTGGGGTTCGCGCCGCCGGATGTCGCCGCGGCGCTGGCGCGGTTGCGTGCGTGCCCTCAGGTCGGGCGGCTACGCGCGATCAGCCATCTGGCGCGCGCCGACGAGCCGGGCGAGCCCTATAGCGCGCGTCAGCTCGCCGCCTTCGACGGCGCGGTCGCCGGTGTCGTGCCGGCGAGCCTGGCCAACTCGGCGGCGGTGCTCGATCTACCGGCGGCGCATCGCGACTGGGTGCGCCCGGGGATCATGCTCTACGGCGTCTCACCCTTCGACACGGCCCATCCCAATGCCGCCGCGCTGCGCCCGGCGATGACCCTGGAGTCGGCGCTGATCGCCATCCGCACGCTGCCCGCCGGGGAGCCGGTCGGCTACGGCGGGCGCTTCGTCTGCCGTCGTCCGAGCCGCATCGGGGTGGTGGCGATCGGGTATGCCGACGGCTATCCGCGCCATGCGCCGGACGGGGTGGCGGTGATGGTGCGCGGGCGGCGCGCGCCGCTCGCCGGACGGGTGTCGATGGACATGATCACGGTCGATCTCACCGACCTCCCCGAGGCCGTCGTCGGCGATCGCGTCGAGCTGTGGGGGGCGCGGGTCGACGCCGGCGCGCTGGCCCGCGCGAGCGACACCATCGCCTATCAGTTGTTCACCAATCTCAAGCGGGTGCGGGTCGAACATCAGCGGTGATGCGCCGTCGCGGCCGTCGATCGCCAACGTTGATCCTGACGATCAAAAAAATTCTCTTTCTGAGCGCGAGACTTTGGAGTAGATAGCCGCCTGTGGTTTGCACTGTAATCCAGAGGTAACGGAGAGATGTTGGAGACCGACGGCGGTTATGGCGACGAGGTGCTCGACCGCGCCCCTCACCTGATGAACCAGAACGAAGACGCCTATGGCGGCGACGTCCTGGCGGCGCGCCGGCGCATCGAGCAGATGCGCGAACTCAAGCGGCTGCGCGACCTGCTGGAGGATCCGGACTTCGACGAGCAGATCTGACGCCCTCGCCCCGGGCCTCCTGCGCCCGGGGTCCGTTCGCTCGGGCGGCGGCAGCGCCGCCGCCACCGCACGCCATCCCCTCTCCCCTCAGTCCGTCTCCGCCGTCTTCAGCGGTACGTCCCCCGAGCCGAGTTGCGCCCGCGCGGCGCGATGCAGCCGCACCTCGAGCGGCGCGTCGGCCGAGAGATGCACGTCGCGCTGCGGGAAGGCGATCTCGATCCCGGCCTCGTTGAAGCGGTCGTAGATCGTCTGGTGCAGCTCGGTGATGATCGCGATGCGCCCGTCGAGCGAGTCGAGATAGCAGCGCATCACCAGGGTCAGGGCGTTGTCGCCGAAGCCCTCGAAGCTGAGCAGCGGCGCCGGGTCGTCGAGCACCTTCTCGTGCTGCTCGGCGACCTGGGTGAGGATCTCCAGCGCCCGGCGGGTGTCGCTGCCGTAGGCGATGCCGACCGGGATGGTCACGCGGTTCTGCTGGTCGGTGAGCGACCAGTTGAGCAGCCGTCCGGTGATGAACTCCTTGTTCGGCACCAGCAGCTCCTGCTTGTCCCAGTTGCGGATGGTGGTGGCGCGGATCTGGATGTTGGTCACCACCCCGGTGGTGTCGCCGATGGTGACGATGTCGCCGACCCGTACCGGACGCTCGAAGAGGATGATCAGGCCGCTGATGAAGTTGGCCACGATCTCCTGCAGACCGAAACCGATGCCGACGCTGAGCGCGGCCACCAGCCACTGCACCTGCGACCAGCTCAGACCCAGGGTGGAGAAGGCGAGGAGGAAGGCCACGGCGGTGATGGTGTAGCTCGCCAGGGTCTTGATCGCGTAGCGGCCGCCGGCCGAGACCGCCTCGCTCTGCAACAGCAGGAACTCGATCAGCGCCGGCAGGTTCTTGGCCGCCACGGTGGCGACGAAGATGATCACGAACACCAGTCCGACATCGGCGGCGGTGACCGGGACGAGCTGGGTGACGCCCTCGACCGTGCCCTCGTAGTGCCACAGCGCGAAGCGTTCGAGCATCGAGAAGGCGGGCAGCACGTCCGACCAGGTGATCCACAGCCCGACCACCGCGGCGAAGAAGATCGAGGCGTTGATCAGCCGCCGGGTCTGCTCGTCCATCGCCGCCAGGTCGGGCTCGGACTCCTCGAGCTGTACCACCTCGGTCGGGGTGCTCGGCTCGTTGCTCTGGGCGCGACGCGCGGCCTGGCGTTCGAGTGCGGCCTGTAGCGCGAGGCGGCGGCGGGTGACGATCAGCCAGCGCACGATGGTCTGGTGGACCACCAGCAGGGTGAGCACCAGCCAGGTCTGGGCCACCAGCGAGCGGAACAGCATCCCGGCGGTGTAGACGTAACCGGCCAGCGCCAGCCCGGCAAGGGCCAGCGGCGCGCCCACCACGAAGGGGAACCAGATGTGGCGCAGTCGGTTGAGCCAGCCCTCGGGACGCTCGGCGATGATCCCCTTGAACAGCCCCTTGGCGGGGTTGAGCAGGTGCCAGAAGAAGGCGGTGAAGCCGAGCATGCAGGCGACCAGGGTGAGCCGCATCAGTTCGCCGGTGTCGACCGGGTTGTTGTTCTCGTAGGCGGCGACGGCCACCAGCGAGACCGGCACGATATAGCCCGAGAACCAGTCGATGGCGTGACGGATGCGCGCCAGGGTGGCGGTGCTCCAGCGGAAGTGGCGATCGGCCACGCCGCCGGTGATGCACAGCCCGCGGAAGGCGAGCAGGAAGTAGAGCCCGCCGGCGACCTCGGTGAGCGCGCTGGCGAAGGCGCGGGTGAACGGCGTGGCCTCGGTCGAGGCCTGTAGCTGCATGCCGAGCAGGGCCATCAGCAGGGGCGCGGGGAGCGCCATCAGCAGGGTCAGGGCGATCGCCTTGACGGTGTGCTGGATGCCGTCGGTGCGCACCCGGCGCAGCGGCTCGGCGGTGGCGCGGATGGCACGGCGCAGCGCCGTCAGGCGCCACAGCAGCGCGGCGACCACGAGCAGCCCGGCCCAGAAGCTCCAGGCGTGTTGCAGCCGCTCGAGCAGGGTCGCCGCAACCGCCTCCCAGGCCCCCTCCCAGGACAGCAGCCAGAGGGTCGCCGCCGGCAGCGAGGTGAGCGTCTCGGTGCCGATCGGGGGCGCGCTGCGCACCCACAGCAGGCGCTCGGCGAGGAAGTCGTCATAGGTCTCGGCGATGCTCACCACCTGATCGGTGACATAGTTGAGATCGGCGAGCTGGCGGACATAGTCGTCCTCGATGTCGAGGCTCTGCGCGATCAGCCGACGGCGCTGTTCGAGCACCTCGTCGAGCTGCTCGCGTACCAGCGCGCGCTCGTCCCGGGGGACGTCGAGGGTGAGTTCGTCGAGATAGCGGTCGCGGTCGCGCAGCCGGCGCTTCTCCTCGCGGTAGCGGATCTGGCGCAGCGTGGCCTCGGCGATTGCGTCCTCGCGCGTGGCGATGTCCTTGCGGTACTGACGCAGGTCGGGCAGCTGGGTGCGACGATCGAGCAACACCTGGCCGAGCGCGCGGCTCAGTCCGGCGGCCTCGATACGCTGCTGGGCGCCGCGGAAGTCCTCCTCGATGCGCTTGCGCTCGCTCTCGATCCTCGCCTGACGTTCGTTGAGGGCCTCGAGTTGCTTGGCGATCTGTGCCAGCGAGGCGCTGATCTCGGCATTGGTCTGGGTCTCGCGCTGCACCAGCGGGTGCTTGTCGGCGGCCTCGCGCTGGGCCTGCTCGGAGGCGCGCTGGGCGGCCTCGGCCTCGGCGTTGCGCCGCTGGTTCTGCAGCTCCTCGAGCGCGCGCTGATAGGTCTTGAGCCGTTTCAGCCGCAGCGCGGCGAGATCGCGCCTGACCTGATAGAGCGCGATGCGCGCGGGCTGGCTGAGCAGCTCCTGTTCGAGCATCTGCGCCTCCGACCACAACGCCTGACGGCGCGCCTGGTGCGCCCAGCGCTGGGCCTGGACGAAATCGCCCGATTGCCCGTTGAGCTCGCCGGTGTCGACGCTCGGCGGGTCGCCGAGCTGGTCGAGCGCCTGCTTGACCTCGGTCATGCGCGCGCGCGCCGCCGCCGGGCGGTTCTCGGTGGCCTGGGTCAGTTTCTCCAGCTCGCCGAGCCGCGTCTCCTCGACGGCGACGTCGGCCAGCGCCTTGTTCAGGCGCTGGGCGATGGCCTCGCTGGTGAGGTCGTCCGGGATCACCTCCTCGGGCGTGGTGGTGGCGGCGCGGGCGGCCTCGAGTTCGCGCTCCTGTGCCCTGCGCTGGCGTGGCGCGGTCTCCAGCGAGCGGGCGAACTCCTCGGCCTTGAGATCGAAGTTGCGCGTGTCCTCGAGACTGGCGCGCGTGCGGCGATAGAGTTCGAGCAGGGTGGTCTTGGCGCTCTCGTCGAGCGCGGTCGAGTTCTCGACCTCGGTGGCGCGGGCCTCGACCTGGGCCAGGGTGGGTAGATTGGCGGTGGTCTCGGTCCCGGTGTCGGCGCCTGCCGACGGCACCACGAGCAGGGCGAGCAGCAGCCACGGCAGCAGGTTGAGCCAGGGGAATCGGGGATGGCGGGGGCAGGAGTCGGACAGCACGTCTGGCACCAGATCTGGGTTGGCGGGCGAAGGGCGTTCGGCACCCGTCGGGCGACGGGGCGTTCGGCGGTTCTGTAATCGATCAGGGGAGGGGAGACGGGGCTCCCGTCCGATTTCGTTGCGCGGGGCGGGTCAGAGCCGCTTGATGAAGACCTTGGAGTTGCGCTGAAAATTGTAAAGCGCCTGCCGGGCCATGGGAAGCGCCTCCAGCCCGGCCGGGGCGAAGCCGCGCTCCTGGAACCAATGCGCGGTCTGGGTGGTGAGCACGAACAGCCGCGCGATCCCCTGCGCGCGCGCCAGTCGCTCCATGTATTCGAGCAGCCGGTCGCCGCGTCCGCCGGCGCGGTACTGGGTGTGCACCGCGACGCAGGCGAGCTCGGCCATGGCCTCGTCGGCATAGGGGTAGAGCGCGGCGCAGGCGGTGATCAGGCCGTCGCGCTCGGCGACCACGAAACGGTCGATCTCGGTCTCGAGGCGCTCGCGCGAGCGCCGCACCAGGATGCCGCGCTCCTCGAGCGGGCGCAGCAGTTCGAGGATGCCGGCGACGTCGTCGATGCGCGCCGCGCGCAGCTCCTCGAACGGCTCGGCCGAGACCAGGGTGCCGCTGCCGTCGCGGGTGAACAGCTCGCGCAGCAGTGCGCCGTCGCCGCTGCGCCCGACCAGATGGACACGCGGGATGCCGTGACGACAGGCCTCGGCGCTGGCGCGCAGACACTTGCCCAGGCCCTCGGGCAGCGGCGTGGCGGCGTCGAGCAGGGCGTCGACCTCGCCGGTGAGCAGGGTCGGAGGGAGGGCCGCGGTACGCACCTCCTCGTCCTCGAGCAGGAACACCAGCTTGTCGGCCTGCAGCGCCTCGGCGGTGCTGCGGGCGACATCGGCGGCGCTGAGGTTGAACACCTCGCCGGTGGGCGAGTAGCCGAGCGGCGGCATCAACGCCACCGCGCCCTGATCGAGCAGTGCGCGCAGGGTGTGGCGGTCGACCCGGCGCACCGTGCCGGTATGGCCGTAGTCGACGCCGTCGAGCACCCCGAACGGTCGCGCGGTGACGAAGTTGCCCGAGACCACCGGGATGCGCACCCCGGCCATCGGTGAGTTGGCCAGTCCCAGCGAGAGCAGCGCCTCGATCTCCACCCGCACCACCCCGGCGGCCTCCTTGACGCAGGCCAGTGCGGTGTCGTCGGTGACGCGCAGCCCGTTGACATAGCGCATCCGCGCGCCGCGCTCGGACAGCCGCGCCTCGATCTGCGGGCGTGCGCCGTGTACCAGTACCAGACGGATGCCGAGCCCGTGGAGCATGGCGATGTCGTGTACCAGATCGGGGAAGCGGGCGTCGGTGAGCGCCTCGCCGCCGATGGCGATGACGAAGGTCTTGCCGCGGTGGGCGTGGATATAGGGGGTGACCTGACGGACCCAGTCGACGAAGGGGTCGCGTGGGCGGTTGGATGAGGCGGGCAAGCGCAGGGTCCTCGGGTGTGGTGCCGTGGGGCGACGGGTTATTCGATGCCGAGTCGGCTGAGCCGATAGTGCAGCGAGCGCTGCGACATGCCCAGGCGACGCGCGGCGGCGGCATGATCCCAGTGCGCCGGCTCGGCGGGCGCGGGGTGCGGTGCGGCGACGTCGGGCGCGGCGTCGTGGTGTGTCGGGGCGGGGTCGGGGAGGTAGAGATCGTCGATCTCGATCTGGCTGTGCTCGCACAGCGCGGTGGCGCGCTCGAGGATGTTCTCGAGTTCGCGCACGTTACCCGGGAAGGGGTGACGGGCGAGCGCGGTCAGCGCCTCGGGGGCGAGCCGCAGCGGTCCGTCGGCGCCGCTCTTCTCGGCGATGCGCGCGAGCAGCCAGTCGGCCAGCGCGGGGATGTCCCCGCGCCGCTCGCGCAGCGGCGGCATGCGCAGCTCGATGACGTTGATGCGGTAGAAGAGGTCCTGGCGGAAGCGCCCGCGTTCGACCTCGGCATTGAGATCGCGGTGGCTGGCGCTGATCAGGCGCACGTCGACCGGCAGCTCGCGCTGGGTGCCGACCGGGCGCACCGCCTTCTCCTGGATCGCGCGCAGCAGCTTGACCTGGGTCTGCAGCGGCAGCTCGGCGACCTCGTCGAGGAACAGGGTGCCGCCCTCGGCGGCCTGGAACAGCCCCTGCTTGTCGCTGCTGGCGCCGGTGAAGCTGCCCTTCTTGTGGCCGAACAGCTCGCTCTCGACCAGATCGTGGGGGATGGCGCCGCAGTTGAGCGCGACGAAGGGACCGTCGCGTCGCGGCCCCTGGGCGTGGATCAGCCGCGCGGCCAGCTCCTTGCCGGTGCCGCTCTCGCCGGTGACGAACACCGGCGCCTGGCTGCGCGCGAGCTTGGCGATGAGCTGGCGGATATGGTCCATCGCCGGCGAGGCGCCGAGTAGCTGGGGTGCGGCGGAGTCGCCGCCGGGTTCGCTACCGGCGCGGTGGCTGAGCTTGAGCGCGGCAGCGACGAGTTGACGCAGCCGCTGCAGTTCCACCGGCTTGGAGACGAAGTCGAAGGCGCCCGCCTTCATCGCCTCGATCGCCGAGTCCATGTTGCCGTAGGCGGTGATCATCGCCACCGGCAGCTCCGGGTGGTGCGCGGCGATGTGACGGATCAGCTCGATACCGCTGCCGTCGGGCAGCTTCATGTCGGTCAGACAGAGGTCGAAGGGCTGTTCGACGAGGCGCGCGCGCGCCTCGACCAGACTGGTCGCGGTCACCGCGCGGATCTCCATCCGCGCGAGGGTGATCCGCAGCAGTTCGAGGATGTCGGTCTCGTCGTCGACGACGAGCGCCTGGGCCTTGTCGGTCGGCATCGGGTCGGTCTGGGTCCGTCGGTGGTAGGGCATGCGCTGCATCAAGGATAGCGCGGAGCGTCGACCGGTCGCCAGCGATCAGCGGCCAGAGAGATGAACCGCGAAGAGATGAACCGCAATGGCGCGAAGAGCGCGAAGACGGAGAAAAGGTTTTCAGCCGCCAGCCTCCAGCTTTCAGTCGCCAGTGGATAAGGTTGGCGTCCATGATGGCGGCAGTGGCCGATGTCTTGCGGCGACGGTGGGAGGAAGAACGCCCACTGGAGGCTGACAGCTGGTAGCTGATCGCTTTTCCCTTCGCGTTCTTCGCGGCTTTGCGGTTCAATCCGCTGGCGGCTGGCGGCTGGCGGCTGGCGGCTGGCGGCTGGCGGCTGGCGGCTGGCCGCTGGGTTCAATCCGCCCGGTCCTCGTCGGTCATGGTCGCGAACAGCAGGCGGAAGCGACAGCCGCTGGGGCGGTTGGGCAGCAGCGCGAGGGTCATGGCGTTGCTCTCGGCCAGCTCGCGGGCGATGTAGAGCCCGAGCCCGGTGCCGCTGTGGCGGGTGGTGAAGAAGGGGTCGAATATGGCGTCGGCGACCTCGGGGGCGATCCCCGGTCCCTGGTCGATCACCTCCAGCAACGGGCGACGGGTGTGGTGGTCGCGGTCGAGCACCAGGGTCACCGGGCCGTCGCCGCCGTGAACCAGGGCGTTCTCGCACAGGTTGGCGAGGATCTGGTGGAGGTGTCTGGGATCGGCCACGACCGTGCCGGGATCGCGTTCGAGGTGCAGGTGCAGCCGGCGCGGGCCGAGTTGGCGGGTCTCGGTCAACTCGTCGACGAAGCCGCGCAACCAGTCGTAGAGTTCGAGCGTCTGGCGCTGCATGCGGTCGCGCCGCGAGAGCTCGAGCACGCTGCTGACGATCTCGTCGATACGTGCGCTGTTGCGGTGGACGATGGCGAGCAACTGCTGCTCGTCGCCCGCGAGCCCGGGGGCCTCGGCGCACAGCTCGGCGGCGTGGGAGATCGCGCTCAGCGGGTTGCGGATGTTGTGGGCGATGCTCGCGGTGAGGGTGCCGAGCGCGGCGAGCTTGATCCGCTGCGCCTCGGCGGTGGCCTCGCGGTCGTCGCGCAGATAGAGGATCACGCCGCTGGCGCGGTGCGCGCCGAGCAGCTTGACGCTGACCCGCAGCGCGCGCCCGTGATGGCTGACCACCGCCTGACGGTGCGCGCCGGGCTGGACCAGACGTTCGAGTTCGGTGGCCAGCGCGGTGCTGACCGCGCCGAGGGCGACGCCGGGGGCGTGGCGGTCGTGGGCGATGCCGAGCAGCTCGCGGGTGGCCTGGTTCATCAGTCGCAGCCGCCGCTCGCCGTCGGCCACCAGGATGCCGGTGGCCATGTTCTGGATGATGAACTCGTTGAGCTTGGAGAGGTCGTCGAGGTCGACCTGACGCCGTGCCGCCAGCGCCTCGGCGGTGCGTGCGCGGTGATAGAGCATCTGTGAGATCAGCGCCACGGCGAAGAAGAGGATGCCGAGCAGCCCGGCCTGGGTGAAGGCCGGCGCCTGTCCCTGCAGTGCCTGATAGCCCTGCTGGGCGATCACCGCGATGGTGGCCAGCGCGGCGAACAGCAGCGTCAGCCGTCCCTCCATGGTCAGCGCCCCGGCGGCCACCGTCACCGTCAGCAGGATGCCGAGGCCGCTGGCCACCCCGCCGGCGGCGTGCATCAGCAGGGTGAAGACGACGATGTCGACGAGGATGGCGAGATAGACCTGCTGCTTGCGCGCCGGCCACTGACCGTAGAGACTCAGCCCACTGAGCAGTACCAGCAGGGTGTAGACCAGGAGCACCGACCAGGCCAGCTCGGTGTCGGCGCTGGCGAGCAGCGGATCGACCGCGTTGGGCGAGAACACCAGGGTCAGCCCGACGACCAGCAGCAGCCGGATCAGCAGCAGCCAGCGCAGCGCCCCCCAGGTGGGATAGGATGCCGGGTCGAGGGGGGCGGTGCTGGCGTGGGACGAGGCGTGCTTGGGCATCGGGATGCTGTCGGGAGGCGGGCGGCGTTTTGCCAAAGCCGCTGGAATTAGACCAGAATTGTCGCGTTGCGACCATGGTAGGCATGATGGCGCGCCGCGTTCGGCGGCGTCCGCCACCATCGGTTGCGCCCCCTTGTCATCGCGGCGCCCCGGGGCGGGCGGCGTCTTCTGTCATCAGCGTGACGACGAGTTTCGATGAATCTACACGAATACCAAGCGAAGCGGCTCTTGCGGGAGCGCGCAATCCCGGTGCCCGACGGCGGCGAGGCGCGGACCGTGCAGGAGGCGCGCGCCGTCTGCGAGCGTCTCGGCGGCGCGCGCTGGGCGGTCAAGGCGCAGATCCACGCCGGTGCCCGAGGCAAGGCCGGGGGGGTGGTGCTGTGCGACGACCCCGAGGCGGTCGCGCGCGAGGCGCAGCGGCTGCTCGGCAGCCGTCTGGTCACCGCGCAGACCGGTCCGCACGGACTGCCGGTCGAGACCCTGCTGATCGAGCGTCCGACGGCGATCGCCCGCGAACTCTATCTCGGGGTGCTGGTCGATCGCGCCAGCGAGCGGGTGGTGTTCATGGCCAGCGCCGCCGGCGGGGTCGATATCGAGGCGGTGGCCGCGGCCACCCCCGAGCGCATCCTCCGGCTCGCAGTCCACCCGGCCACCGGGTTGCGGCCCTATCATGCGCGCCGACTCGGCTACGGGCTGGGGCTCGAGCGTGACCAGATCGCCGCGCTCGGTCGGCTGCTCGCCGCGCTCTACACCCTGGCCATCGATCATGACGCCACCCTGATCGAGATGAACCCGCTGGTGGTCACCGAGGACGGTGAGCTGGTCGCGCTCGATGCCAAGATCGAACTCGACGAGAACGCGCTCTATCGTCACTCCGCGCTCACCGCGCTGCGCGACCCCGGGCAGGAGGACGATCGCGAGGCCGCCGCGCGCGCTCACGCGCTCAACTACATCAGCCTCGAGGGCAACATCGGCTGCATGGTCAACGGTGCCGGGCTGGCGATGGCGACCATGGACCTGGTCAAGCTCCACGGCGGCGCCCCGGCCAACTTTCTCGATGTCGGTGGTGGCGCCACCGCCGAGCGGGTGGCCGAGGCGTTCAAGCTGATCCTGTCCGACCCCAAGGTCGAGGCGGTGCTGGTCAACATCTTCGGCGGTATCGTGCGCTGTGACCTGATCGCCGAGGGCATCATGCAGGCGGTGCGCGAGGTCCAGGTCGCCGTCCCGGTGGTGGTGCGCCTGGAGGGGACCAACGCCGCGCAGGGGCGGGCGCTGCTCGCCGCCAGTGGGCTGGCGCTGGAGCCGGCGAGCAGTCTCAACGATGCGGCGGCCCGGGTGGTCGCCTTGGCGGGCGGTGCCCGCGAGGAGCAGGGGCGATGAGCGTACTGATCGATGCCGACACCCGGGTGATCTGCCAGGGGTTCACCGGTCGTCAGGGCACCTTCCACAGCGAACAGGCGATCGCCTACGGCACCAACCTGGTCGGTGGCGTGACCCCGGGCAAGGGCGGGCAGCGTCATCTCGACCGCCCGGTGTTCGACACCGTCCACGAGGCGGTGGCCGCCACCGGTGCCGATGCGAGCATGATCTATGTGCCCGCGCCCTTCGCCGCCGATGCCATCCTCGAGGCCGCCGACGCCGGCATCCGGGTGATCGTGTGCATCACCGAGGGCATCCCGGTACACGACATGCTGCGGGTCAAGACCGTGCTCGCCGGCACCGGGGCCTGTCTGATCGGCCCCAACTGTCCCGGGGTGATCACCCCGGAGGCATGCAAGATCGGTATCATGCCCGGCGACATCCACAGCCGTGG
Organism: Marichromatium sp. AB31; assembly: GCF_003718685.1. NCBI lineage: Bacteria > Pseudomonadati > Pseudomonadota > Gammaproteobacteria > Chromatiales > Chromatiaceae > Marichromatium > Marichromatium sp. AB31. The sequence goes on from NZ_RHFI01000009.1 coordinate 33,816, forward strand.
CCGGGTCGGCATCGTCTCGCGCTCGGGCACCCTCACCTACGAGGCGGTGTGGCAGACCACCCAGGTCGGGCTCGGTCAGAGCACCTGCATCGGCATCGGCGGCGACCCCATCCACGGCCTCGACTTCGTCGACTGTCTGGCGCTGTTCGAGGACGATCCGGAGACCGAGGGCGTGATCCTGGTCGGCGAGATCGGCGGCGGTGCCGAGGAGGCCGCCGCGCGCTTCATCGAGCAGCGCATGAGCAAGCCGGTGGTGGCCTACATCGCCGGGGTCACCGCCCCCCCGGGCAAGCGCATGGGCCATGCCGGAGCGATCGTCACCGGCGGGCAGGGCACCGCCGAGGGCAAGTTCGCCGCGCTCGAGACCGCCGGGGTGGCGGTGGTGCGCTCACCGGCGCTGATGGGCGCGCGTATCGCCGAGCTGATCTGAACCCGTGATGAATGAATCGATGAACGCATCGCAGCCGACGAGCCGGGTCCGGATCGTCCAGTTCAACCCACTGGTCGGCGACATCGCCGGCAATGCCGAACAGGTGATCGCGGCGCTCGCCGCCGCTCGCGCCGAGGGCATCGACCTGGTGGTCTTCCCCGAGCTGGCGCTCACCGGCTACCCGCCCGAGGATCTGCTGCTGCGCCCGGAGTGCGCCGAGCGGGTCGAGGCGGCGCTGGCGCGCATCCGTGCCGCGAGCGCCGGCATCACCCTGGTGCTCGGTTACCCGCGCACCGCCGTCGGCGGTCTGTTCAACGTCGCCGGGGTGATCCGCGACGGCGAGACGGTCGCCGAGTACGCCAAACAGGCGCTGCCCAACTACGGCGTGTTCGACGAGAAGCGCTATTTCCAGCCCGGCACCCTGGCCGGGGTGTTCGAGCACCGCGGGCTGTGCGTCGGGTTGAGCGTCTGCGAGGACATCTGGCAGGAGGCGCCGACCCGTCAGGCGGTCGAGGCCGGCGCCCAGCTGCTGGTCAATATCAATGCCTCGCCCTTCCATGCCGGCAAGCGCGCCGAACGCGAGGCGCTGGTGGCGCGCCGCGCGCGCGAGCACGGGGTGACGATCCTCTATGCCAACCTGGTCGGCGGCCAGGACGAGCTGGTGTTCGATGGCGCCTCCTTCGCCGTCGACGCCACGGGCAGGCAGGTGGCGCGCGCGCCCTGTTTCGACGAGGCGGCGCTCGACCTGGTGCTCGATGCCGCCGGCGCGCCCGCTGCGGCCCGTGCCGATGTGCCCCGGCCGCAACCGCTCGATGACGAGGCGGCGATCTACCGCGCGCTGGTGCTCGGGGTGCGCGACTATGTGCGCAAGAACGGCTTCACGGGGGCGGTGCTCGGACTCTCGGGCGGAATCGACTCGGCACTGACCCTGGCGATCGCGGTCGATGCGCTCGGCGCCGATCGGGTCGAGGCGGTGCTGATGCCCTCGCGCTATACCGCCGACATCAGCAACGAGGATGCCTTCGAGGAGGCGCGCCGGCTCGGGGTCCAGGCCTATCAGCTCCCCATCGGTCCGGCCTTCGACACCTTTCTCGGGATGCTCGAGCCGGTCTTCGCCGGCGCCCCCGCCGATGTCACCGAGGAGAACCTCCAGGCGCGCTGTCGCGGCGTGCTGCTGATGGCGATCAGCAACAAGCGCGGCTCGATCCTGCTCACCACCGGCAACAAGAGCGAGATGGCGGTCGGCTACGCCACCCTCTACGGCGACATGGCCGGCGGTTTCGCGCCGATCAAGGACGTGCCCAAGCAGCTCGTCTATCGTCTCGCCCGCTATCGCAACCGCGAGGTCGAGGTGATCCCGGAACGGGTGATCACCCGTCCCCCCTCGGCCGAGCTGCGCCCGGATCAGACCGATCAGGACAGCCTGCCGCCCTACGACCGGCTCGACGAGATCCTGCGCCGCTATATCGAGTGCGACGAGGGCGTCGCGGCGATCGTCGCCGCCGGTTATGCGCGCGAGGAGGTCGAGCGCGTCGCGCGCCTGGTCGATCGCAGCGAGTACAAGCGCCGTCAGGCCCCGCCCGGGGTGCGCATCTCCGCGCGCGCCTTCGGTCGCGATCGGCGCTACCCCATCACCAGCGGTTTCTGAACCCCGATGCGAACGCCTGCGAGCCCCGCGCCGCGCCCGGGGCTCGCTGTCTTTTGCCCGGACGCAAACGTATACTCACGGCCAGGCCGTGATCCAAACTCTGGAGAGATTGCATGAAAAAGGTCGAAGCGATCATCAAGCCCTTCAAGCTCGACGACGTCCGCGAGGCGCTGTCGGCGGCCGGCATCACCGGCATGACCGCCATCGAGGTCAAGGGCTTCGGGCGTCAGAAGGGACATACCGAACTCTATCGTGGCGCCGAGTACGTGGTCGATTTCCTGCCCAAGGTGAAGATCGAGCTGATCGTCGGCGACGATCAGGTCGAGGACTGCATCAACGCCATCATGACCGCCGCGCGCACCGGCAAGATCGGTGATGGCAAGATCTTCGTCTCCGACGTGCAGCGGGTGGTGCGTATCCGCACCGGCGAGGAGGACGAGGCGGCGATCTAGCCGGTTTGCCGAGGGGCGCCCGCCGCGCCCCTGCACACCGTCGGGGGTTACGGCCGATCGCTGACGCTGTGTGAGGGGAGGGCGTCCCGAGGGGCGGGCTCAGTTCTCGTCGAGGCTGAGATAGTCCCAGACCTTGCGCGCGAGACTGATGTCCTCGGGCTTGGGCGTGTCGTCGATGAAGCGTCCGGCCTCGCGGTTGACCTCGAGCACCCGACGCGCGTCGGCGGCGAGCGCCTCCTTGCCGAGCGCCTCGTAGGCGTCGATCATCACCTCCAGGGCACCCTCCACCGCGCTGGTGCGCTGGAAGCGCTGGATGACGTATTCGGCGCGGTTGGCCGCCGCCAGATAGGCACCCCGCTTCATGTAGTAGCGCGCGACGTTGACCTCGTGCTTGGCGAGGTTGTTGCGCAGATAGAGCATGCGCTGACGGGCATCGGCGGCGTAGCGGCTCTGCGGGAAGCGCTCGACGAGGATGGCGAAGTCCTCGAAGGCGTCGAGCGCCGAGCCGGGGTCACGCTGCGACGGATCGGTGGGGATATAGCGGTCGAGGAAGCCGACGCTGCGGTTGTAGTTGACGATGCCCTTGAGGTAGTAGGCATAGTCGACGAAGGGGTTCTGCGGGTAGAGCTTGATGAAGCGATCGGCCGCAGCCAGCGCCGCTTCCGGTTCGTCGGCGCGATAATTGGCGTAGGCCGCATCGAGCTGGGCCTGCATGGCGTAGCGCCCGAACGGGTAGCGCGCCTCGAGTTTTTCGTAGTATTCGATCGCCCGTGTGTAGTTGCCCGCGTCGAGTTCGGCGGCGGCCTCGGCGTAGAGCTTGGACGCACCCCAGTTCGCGGTCTGGTCGATCTCCTCGCCGAACACGCCGCAGCCGGTGAGCAGCGCGACGAGCAGCAGCGCGGGAAGTCGTGTTAACGTTCTTGGCATGTCCGTGGAATACCTGTTCGAAAATCATCCCAGTATACGCGAAGGCGTCCACGCCAGCGCCCCCCTTTGCCGTCCCCGGCGCCGGGCGGTGTGCGCGTGAACGTCGGAGTCGCACACCAACGCATCGAGCGTGATCTGGTGCTCGGTCCCGGCCACGCCGGACGCCGCCTCGACCAGGTGCTCGCCGAGCTGCTGCCGGAGTTCTCGCGCAGCCGCCTGCAGCAATGGATCGAGTCCGGCGAGCTTGTGGTCGACGACCAGCGTCGGCGTCCGCGCGACAAGGTCTGGGGCGGCGAGCGCATCCGGCTCGCCGCCACCCTGGCGCTCGACGAGCGCTGTGTGGCGCAGCCGATCGCGCTCGACATCGTCCACGAGGACGACGCCCTGCTGGTGGTCAACAAGCCCGCCGGGCTGGTCGTCCACCCCGCCGCCGGCAACCCCGACGGCACCCTGCAGAACGCGCTGCTGCACCACGATCCGGGGCTGGCGGCGCTGCCGCGCGCCGGGATCGTCCACCGTCTCGACAAGGACACCTCGGGGCTGTTGGTGGTGGCCAAGACGCTCGCCGCCCATCGCTCGCTGGTCGAGCAGCTGCGGCTGCGCGAGGTCCATCGCGAGTATCGCGCCCTGGTGATCGGCGAGTGTGTCGCCGGCGCTCGGGTCGAGGCCCCGGTGGGGCGCCACCCCACCCAGCGCACGCGCATGGCGGTGGTCGCCGGCGGGCGTCCGGCGGTGAGCCACTACCGGGTGCTCGAACGCTTCCCCGGCCACACCCTGCTCGCCGTCGAGCTCGAGACCGGGCGCACCCACCAGATCCGCGTGCACATGTCGCACCTGCGTTATCCCCTGGTCGGCGACCGTCTCTATGGCGGTCGCCCGCGCCCGCCGCGCGGCTGCAGCGTGGCGCTGCGCGAGGCGCTGCAGCGCTTTCCGCGCCAGGCGTTGCACGCCATCCGGCTCGGGTTGCGCCATCCCGAGGACGGGCGCGAGCTGCACTGGGAGGTGGCGATGGCCGCTGATCTGGAGGCGCTGCTCGCGCAGCTGCGCGAGGAGAGCGAGGATGACGCCGATCCGACCTGACTGGCCCGCCCCGGCGCGGGTGCGTGCGTTCTCGACCACCCGCGCCGGTGGCCTCAGCGAAGCCCCCTACGCCGGGCTCAATCTCGCCACCCATGTCGGTGACGATCCGGCGCGGGTGGCGCGCAACCGCGCCCTGTTGCGCGACCAGGCCGGGTTGCCCGAGGAGCCGCTGTGGCTCGAACAGGTCCACGGCTGTGTCGTCGCCGACGACACCGCCGCGCCCGGCTGCCGGGCCGATGCGGCGGTGAGCCTGCGCCCGGGACGGGTCTGCGCGGTGCTCACCGCCGACTGTCTGCCGTTGCTGCTGTGCGATCGTGAGGGCACCCGGGTGGCGGCGGTGCATGCCGGTTGGCGCGGTCTGGCCGACGGGGTGATCGAGCGTGCGGTCGCGGCGCTGGCGATTGCGCCCTCGCGGCTGCTCGCCTGGCTGGGACCGGCGATCGGCCCGGACGCCTTCGAGGTCGGCCCCGAGGTACGCGAGCGCTTCGTCGACCTCGATCGGGCCGCCGCCGACGCCTTCCGCCGGGGACGCGACGACCGCTGGTTGGCCGACCTGTTCGTGCTTGCCCGTCAACGATTGGTGGGCGCCGGAGTCACGGCGGTTTACGGCGGCGATCTGTGCACCCATATCGATCCCCAACGATTCTTTTCTTACCGGCGCGACGGTGTCACCGGTCGGCAGGCGAGCCTGATCTGGCTCGATCCGACCGCCGCCGCGTCCACTGGAGACCCTGAACATGTCTGATTGGATGATGCTGACCCTGGTCGGTGCCGACCGCCCCGGGATCGTCTCGCGCGTCACCCGCGCGCTCTGCGGTGTCGGCTGCAACCTCGGCGAGGCCTCGATGCTGCGTCTCGGCGGCAACTTCACCATCATGATGATGGTCGCCACCGAGCAGCCCGAGTCGGCGCTGCGCGCGGCGCTTGCGCCGGTGGCCGATGAACTCGGGCTGCGCCTGCACATCGATACCGTCAACGGCGAGCTGCACCAGCACCTGCTGCCCAACGTCCAGGTGCGGGTGAGCGGGGCCGATCGTACCGGCATCGTCGCCGACGTCACCGAGGCGTTGGCCGCCGAGGGCTTCCACATCCTCGAGCTGGAGTCGGACGTCGCCGGCGACAGCGCCAGCCCGCTCTACATCATGAACATCCAGGGTCACAGCGAGCGGCCCGTGGAGAGGCTGGTCGAGGCGCTCGCCGGACTGGATGCGCGCGGCGTCTCGGTCGACGTCGCCGCCATCGACCTGATGATCGGCTGAACGATGGCGATACTCGACATACTGAAACTCCCGGACCCGCGGCTCAAGCAGGTCTCGACCCCGGTCGAGCACTTCGACGCCGCGCTGCGCGACTTCGTCGCCGATCTCGAGGAGACCCGTCAGGACGGCCCCGCCGCCGTCGGCATCGCCGCGCCCCAGGTGGGGCGCTTCGAACGCATCGTGATCGTCGACTGCTCGTCGCGACCCAAGACCCCGAATCACGGCAACCTGGTGCTGGTCAACCCCGAGATCGTCCACTGGGAAGGCTACGAGATGGGCCGCGAGGGCTGTCTGTCGGTACCCGACTACACCGGCAACGTGATCCGCGCCACCCAGATCCGGCTGCGTGCCCAGGACCCCGAGGGCGCGGTCCACGAGTACGAGATGGAGGGCTACGAGGCGCGCGCGGTGCAGCACGAGATCGACCATCTCGACGGCATGCTGTTCGTCGACCGGGTGGTGAGCCGACGCACCGATCTGTACCAGCGCAAGACCTACGCCAAGAAGAAGAAATCCAAGCCGGCGGCCTGAGCGCGTCGGTGGCGATCACGGGGGCGCGCCGGCGGCGACGTTGCGCCGGCGCGTTGAAGCCCTCGATAATCGGCCTTAATTCGACCCCATGGGACGGGGTGTCGGGAGCTGTCCGCGCGGCTCTCGTCGTCGCTGCCGCACCTCCCCGGCGCGGCGCGTCACCCCTCCGCCAACCGTCAGCCCCCGCCAGGCGGGGGTCAGAACACGAGTACCGCTCATGAGACCGCGTCCCCTCCGGTATCCCTTCCTCATCGCCTTGCTGCTGACCGCGGGGCTGGCCGTCGCCTCGCCGCGACCGGTGGCGCTCGCCGACCTCTATCCGGTCCCCGAGCAGACCAAGTCGGCGGTGGTCATCAACAAGGTGCTCGAGCGTTACCACTATCGCAAGCTCTCGCTCGATCCGGCCTTCGCCCAGGCGGTGCTGGCGAACTATCTCGACGCCCTCGATCCGAGCAAGTCCTTCTTCCTCGCCCGCGACGTGAGTCGCTTCGAGGACGGCGGCCGTCGGCTCGATGAGCGACTGCGCCGCGGTGAACTCGACACCGCCTTCGACGTCTTCCGGCTCTATCGCATGCGCGTCGACGACCGCGTCGACTACGCGTTGCGGCTGCTGCAGGGCGAATTCGACTTCACTCGCGACGAACACTACGCCCTCGAGCCGCCCGAGGACGCCTGGGCCGAGGACGGCGCCGAGCTCGACGAGCGCTGGCGCAAGCGGGTGAAGAACGACTTCCTGGTGCTGCGCCTGGCCGATCGCGACGACGCCGATATCCGCGAGCGGCTGCGCAAACGCTACGAGGGGTTGGCGCGGCGCATCGAGCAGTTCGACCGCGACGACGTCTTCCAGGCCTTCATGAACGCCTACACCCTGGCGCTGGAGCCGCACACCAGCTACATGTCGCCGAGCACCTCGGAGAACTTCGACATCAGCATGAAGCTCTCGCTCGAGGGCATCGGTGCGGTGCTGCGCGCCGACAACGAGTACACCGTGGTGCAGAGTACGGTCCCCGGCGGCCCGGCGCGCGAGTCGGGTCAGGTGCACAGCGGCGATCAGATCGTCGGCGTCGGCCAGGGGCTCGACGGGGCCTTCGAGGATGTCGTCGGCTGGCGTCTCGAGGACGTGGTGGAGAAGATCCGCGGCCCCAAGGGCTCGGTGGTGCGGTTGCAGCTGCTCTCCAAGGGCGCCGGGGTGAGCGCGCGGGCGCGCGAGGTCGCGCTGGTGCGCAACGAGATCAAGCTCGAGGACCAGGCGGCCAAGAGCTATGTCATCGACGATCTCGCGGCCACCCCGGGGGTGCGCGTCGGGGTGATCGAGATCCCCGCCTTCTATCGCGACTTCCAGGCCGAGGGCGAGGGCCGCCGCGACTTCCGCAGCACCACCCGTGATGTGCGCGCGCTGATCGACGAGCTGGTGATGCAGGGCGTCAGCGGTCTGCTGATCGATCTGCGCACCAACGGCGGCGGCTCGCTGGCCGAGGCCACCGCACTCACCGGGCTGTTCATCGACACCGGGCCGGTGGTGCAGGTCAAGGACGCCTTCGGTCGCGTCGAGGTCGAGTCCGATCCCGAGTCCGGGGTGCTCTACACCGGCCCCCTGGCGGTGCTGGTCGATCGTGACAGCGCCTCGGCCTCGGAGATCTTCGCCGCGGCCATCCAGGACTACGGTCGCGGCTGGGTGATCGGCGAGCCGACCTTCGGCAAGGGCACGGTGCAGACCCTGATCGATCTCAACCGCTATGTCCCCGGCGAGCAGGCCGATCTCGGTCGACTGCGCCTGACCATGGCCGAGTTCTTCCGCATCAGCGGCGGCAGCACCCAGCTGCGCGGGGTCGAGCCGGATATCCGCTTCCCCACCGCCGATACCGTCATCGACCACGGCGAGCGTGCGCTCGACAACCCGCTGCCGTGGACGCGGATCTCGCCCGCGGACTACCGTCATCTCGACATGGCCGGCGGGGTCGAGACCCTGGTGCGCAAGTCGCAGGGGCGCATCGCCGACGATCTCGGTTTCCGCATGCTCACCGAGCGCGGCAAGCTGTTGCGCGAGATGGAGGAGCGCACCCAGGTCTCGCTCAACGAGGCGCAGCGGCGCGCCGAGGACGAGCGCTTGGAGTCGGCTTTCAAGGGGCATCAGGACCGTTTCCTGCGCGCCCAGGGCATCACCCCGGTCGACGAGGACGCGGACCCGATCGATGAGGAGGCGCTCGAGGCCCAGCGCGAGGCGATCTCGCGCATCCAGGTCGAGGAGGCCGCGCGCATCCTCGCCGACGGCATCCTGCTCGGCCGTCATGCCCAGCCGCGCGCGGCGATGACCAACTGACGCCGCAGCACCTCCTGGCCGGACGCCGACGGCGTCCGGCCGATTCCTCGCAAGACTCAAGGACACCCCCTTTGAACGACCCCCGATCGATCTACGCGCGCCGTGTCGAGCGACTCGCCGGCGCCACCGTCCCGCTGTTCGCCGGCAACCGCGTCGGACTGGAGAAGGAGGGGTTGCGCGTCTCCGCCGGTGGCCAGCTTGCCGCCACCCCGCACCCGGCAGCGCTCGGTGCCGCGCTCACCCATCCCTACATCACCACCGACTTCTCCGAGGCGCTGCTCGAGCTGATCACCCCGGCGCTGGCCAGCGCGGAGGAGGCGCTCGGCTTCCTCGCCGACCTCCACGCCCATGTCCACCAGCATCTCGACGACGAACTGCTGTGGGCGACCAGCATGCCCTGCGTGCTCGAGGGCGGCCGCCGCATCCCGCTGGCGCGCTACGGCTGCTCCAACGCCGCGCGGATGAAGACCGTCTATCGGCGTGGGCTCGGTAACCGCTACGGGCGCACCATGCAGGTGATCGCCGGGATCCACTACAACTTCTCCTTCGGCGAGGGGTTCTGGGACCGACTCCAGGCGATCGAGGGCGAGCGCGGCGACCCGCGCGCCTTTCGCGATCGCATGCAGATGGGGATGCTGCGCAACCTGCAGCGCATCGGCTGGCTGGTGCCCTATCTGTTCGGCGCCTCGCCGGCGATCTGCGCGAGCTTCGTGCAGGGTCAGGAGACCGACCTCGAGTACTTCGACGACACCACCCTCTACTATCCGCATGCCACCTCGCTGCGGATGGGCGATATCGGCTATCAGAACCAGCAGGAGGAGGGCACCGGCATCAAGGCGAGCTACGACAGCCTCGCCGAGTATGTACGCACCCTCACCTGGGCGATCGAGACCCCCTGTCCCGAGTATCAGCGCATCGGCGTCAAGGTCGGTGATCGCTACGAGCAGCTCAACGCCAACGTGCTGCAGATCGAGAACGAGTACTACAGCACGGTACGCCCCAAGCAGCTCACCGAGTGGATGGAGCGCCCGACCCTGGCGCTCGCCCGTCGCGGTATCCGCTATGTCGAGCTGCGTTCGCCCGACATCGATGTGTTCGAGCCGACCGGGACGAGCCTCGCCCAGCTCCACTTCATGGAGCTGCTGATGCTCCACTGCGTGCTCGCCGAGAGCCCGCTGATCGATGCCGCCGAGCGCCGCGCGATCGACACCAACCTGGTGCTCACCGCGCACCGCGGGCGCGAGCCGGGACTGACCCTGGTGCGCGCCGGGCGCGAGACGCGACTGCGTGACTGGGCCGAGGAGCTGCTCGATCGCTTCGCCGCGCTCGCGCTCCTGCTCGACGGCGGCGAGGACGGACCGCGCGCGGCGAGCCTGCGCGCGCAGCGCGAGAAGGTGGCCGATGCCGATGCCACGCCCTCGGCGCGGGTGCTCGCCGAGATGCGCGCCCACGGCGAGGGCTTCTTCGCCTTCGCCCAGCGGATGTCGAACGCGCATCGCGCGTATTTTCAGCAGCGGCGGCCGAGCGCCGCGCATCAGGCACTGTTCGAGCGTTTGGCGCGCGACTCGCACCAGCAGCAGCGGGCGCTCGAAGCGGGAGAGGAGGAGAGTTTCGACGACTTCCTGGCGCGCTATTTCGCCCAGGGTCGGGAGGAGGGAAGGTCGAGCTGACCCCTGGCCGCGTCGGGACGCGACCAGGGACGGGAGGAGTGCCGGTCAGTCCGCGGGCTGGGCGTCCTGCGGCGCCTGTGCGCCTGCCGCGGGTGCGGCGGGGTACATCGGCGCACGCTGAGGATAGGCGGGCATCATCGCCTGGATCGCGGCACGGCGCGCCTCCATCGCCTCGCGCACCTTGGTGCGGTAGGTCTCGATCGCCTGACGACGGGCCTCGATGTCGGCGTCGCGCGCGGGCATCTCGGGGCGCTGGCCGTAGGCCGGCGGGCTCGGGTACTGATCGAAGGCCGGCGGCTCGGGCAGGTCGGCCATGCCGGGGATCTCGGGCATGCCCGGCATCTCCGGCATACCGGGCATTTCGGGCATCTCCGGGTATTCGCCGAAGGCGGGCATCGCCGGCGGCTCGGGCATGTCGGCGAAGCCCGGGGGCTGCTGCGGCATGGCGAAGGCGCCCGCCTGTTGCTCCATGAAGCGGCGCTGTGCCTCCATCGCCTGCTCGATCGCCCGGGCCTGGCGCTCGGCGAAGGCCTGCTGCTGCTCGGCCAGCGCCTGCTGCTGTTGCGGGGTCATGGGCGCCGGGTAGTAGGGCGCGCCGTACCAGGCGTTGGCGGCGTTGGCGGTGGCCCCGAGGACGAGGATGGAGGCTGCTGTGACGAGTCTGGACATTGAACACACCTTTGGTTGCGAAGATTGAGTCGAGTCGATCGCGGGGAGGCCGTGCCCTCGGCCAGTGGCCGGCGCGGGGTGTCCCCCGGACACCACAGGCTCGGCAAGCGCAATCGTCGTGGGCACGCTGCTCGGCGCGCATCCTCGGGACTGGCTCGGACATCCCTGTCGTGTCGATCTTCTTGTGCGTGCGTCGCGCCGGATCCGGGTCAGCGGCTTGACGCCTGCGCTCGCGGGGCGCGTGGCGATCCGCGCCCTCGGTCGTCTCTTGCCGTCTGCGCACCGCGCCCGGCGGACGGGGCGGCGAGTTCCGGATCAGGTGTTGATTATATAAGCGTTTGCTAAACTATCAAGCATCCCCGACATCCGTGACACACCCCCTTGTGGCGGCCCGTCGCGGCCTCCTCGGCCCGCGCTCAGAACAGCCGATTGAGTCCGTTGAGCGCGGCGACGCGATAGGCCTCGGCCATGGTCGGGTAGTTGAAGGTGGTCTCGGTGAAGTAGCGGATGTTGTTGGCCGAGCCCTGCTGCGACATGATCGCCTGTCCGATATGGACGATCTCGGCGGCCTGCTCGCCGAAACAGTGGATGCCGAGGATCTCCAGCGTCTCGCGATGGAACAGCAGCTTGAGCATGCCCACGGTGTGCCCGGTGATCTGGGCGCGGGCGATGCTCTTGAAGTCGGCCTGGGCGACCTCGTAGGGGATCTGCGCGGCGGTCAGCTCACGCTCGGTGCGACCCACCGAGCTGATCTCGGGGACGGTGTAGATGCCGGTGGGGAACTCGTCGATCAGCGACCAGCCGCACTCGCCATCGGCGATGTGGGCGCCGACGAAGCGACCCTGGTCGTAGCTGGCGCTGGCCAGTGCCGGTGGCCCGGCGACGTCGCCGACGGCATAGATATGCTCCAGCGCGGTCTGGTAACTGGCGTTGACCTCGAGCTGGCCGCGGCTGTTGGGCGCCAGGCCGATCTCCTCGAGCCCCATGTCCTGGGTGTTGCCGGTGCGCCCGTTGGCCCACAGCAGATAGTCGGTCTTGAACTTCTTGCCCGAGCGGCAGTGCAGCACCACACCGTCGGCCTCCGGCTCGACGCGCTCGTAGACCTCGTCGTGACGGATCACCACGCCCTGCTGGCGCAGGTGATAGCTCAGCGCGTCGGTGATCTCGTCGTCGAGGAAGGAGAGCAGGCGGTCGCGGGTGTTGACCAGGTTCACCTTGACGTCGAGCGCGCCCATGATCGAGGCGTACTCACAACCGATGACACCGGCCCCGTAGATCGTCAGCGAGCGCGGTGTCTGCTGCAGCCCGAGCACCGAGTCGCTGTCGAGCACCCGGGGGTGGGAGAAGTCGAGGTCGGGCGGATGATAGGGGCGCGAGCCGGTGGCGATGACGAAGTGCTTGGCGCGCAGTCGTTCACTCGGTCCACGGGCGCGGCGGACCTCGATCAGGTCGGGCTCGAGGAACACCGCGCGGCCGAACACCACCTCGACGCGGTTGCGCTGATAGTAGCGGAAACGGGTGCGCACCTGGTCGTCGATGGCGCTGTCGGCGGCGCGCAGCAGGTCGGGGAACTCGACCTCGATCTGGTGTTGGGTGTGCTGGAACAGCGGGTTACGGCGATAGTCGGCGAGCATCTGGATGGAGTGGCGCAGCGCCTTGCTGGGGATGGTGCCCCAGTGGGTGCAGCCACCGCCGACACGGTTGTGCGCCTCGACCACGGCGATGCGCTGACCGGTCTTGGCCAGCTTCATGGCCGCGCCCTCGCCGCCGGGACCGGCCCCGATGACGATGGTGTCGAACTCGCGCGTGGTCATATGCAGGCTCCGGCTGTGTCGTCTTGCAGGGTGCTACAGGGTAGCACAGCCGGGCGCCTGAGGGCGCGGCGCACCTCCCTGTGCGCCCTGCTCGAGTGTCCCTATCGGTTAGCGACGGGAGCCCGTGTTCAGAGGAAATCGGGCAGGTTCTTGCGGATGTTGGTGGGGCTTTGGGTGGTGAGGTTCTTGTCGACCTCGCCGGCGACCAACTGGCGCAGCGATGTCGACAGTTGCTTGCGCAGCACGCCGAGGAAGCTGGGTGCGGCGATCACGTAGAGCTTCTTGAAGGCGCCTTCGAGTCGCGCCGTCTCCAGTGCGTTGCAGATGAGGTTGGCGAAGCGCTCGGCGTGTTCCTGCTTGACTCCACCTTCGCCGTTGATGCCATGTCCTCCGGTGCTGGGGTCGTGTCCGCGACCGCCGCGGTCGGTGTTCAGATCCCCCTGGCGTAATCGGGCCTCGGGAAAGGCCAGGGTCTGAACCTCTTCGATCGGGCTTGCGGCCTTCTCGGCGTGGAAGATTCGAGCACGGCTCGTATCAGCGACCAGAACCCAAGTTGGCATGGTGTCACCTTCCTCCAGGTTGTTGCCCGGCATCGGCCATGGGTGATGACGGGGGCGTGCGCGAATGCGTTGGCTGCCGAATCGCGCCGGGCGCTGCCTGCCAGACACGCCGTCCCGTCCGGACTGAGTGTAACAGCTTGGTCATGGATGGGGCGGCGAGGCGGGAAGGGGCCGCTCACCGGCGCTCAGGCGGGGTGCGCGACGGGCGTGGGGCGGGTGCCGAGGAGCACGCCCTCGGCGCGGAGACGCGCAAGGGTCTCGGCGCCGAATGCGACCACCCGCTCGGGCTCGGGGTGGCGCAGCTCCGCGGCGATGCCCAGCAGCGCCTCGCGCCCGCTGGGCGTCGGGCTGGTCTCGATGCGTTGCAGCAGGCGCTGGGTGACGGCGTTGATCTCGATGAAGCGCACCTGCTGGGTGCGGTCGCGCAGCACCACCAGCTGTACCGGCTCGGCGGATGGCGTCTCGGGCAGGTGATCCGGGGCGATGCGATGGACGGGAAAGCGGTAGCTCAACGGCCAGGCCAGCGGGCTGCGTACCGGGGTGGCGGCGAGCAGGTCGCCGTTGGGGTCGATGCCCTCGAGGTCGGGCTCGGCCTCGCTGTTGTGCAGCGCGATCTCGATCCACTCGTAGTGTGCCAGTTCGAGCAGGAAGGGCGGCTCGTCGGCGCTGGCCGGGCGCTGGCCGAGGAAGTCGACGAACTCGCCGGGGAGACGGTGGAACAGGGGCGTGCGCGCACGATGCCCGAGGAGGAAGTCGCGCACCAGCGCGCGCCAGCGCGCCGGGTCGAGGATGCGATGGAGCACCGGGAAGCTGCCGGCGAGCAGTGCGTCGAGGTTGTTGAAGATCAGCTCGCGATAGACGCGCATCCGCTCGGGGGCGACGTCGGCCGGCGCGTCCGCCCGCGCGGGGTCGCGCAGATGGGCGCAGAAGGCCTGTTGCTGGACCGCGAACTCAGCCATGGGCGCGTTGCTCCGGTTGGGCGCGACGCTGGATCGTGGCGATCTGCTCGACCTCTTCGACGAGTTGTGTCAGCGGCGGGATGTCGAAATCACGTTCGAGCAGGGTGGGGAAGACGCCGAAATGCTCATAGGCCGCCGCCAGCAGCGACCACACCGGGTCGATCACCGCGCTGCCGTGGGTGTCGATGCACAGCTCCGGGGAGACCTCCCGGTGTCCGGCGACGTGGCCGTAGCGGATGCGCTCGCCGGGCAGGGCGCGGAGGAAGTCGAGGGCGTCGTAGCCGTGATTGACGGCATTGACGTGGAGGTTGTTGACGTCGAGCAGCAGCTCGCAGTCGGCGCGTTCGAGCACCGCGTCGATGAAGTCGAGCTCGGTCATCTCCTGGCCGGGCGCGGCATAGTAGGAGACGTTCTCGACGGCGATGCGCCGCCCGAGGAGATCCTGCACCTGACCGATACGGGCGACGACATGATCGATGGCCGCCTCGGTGAAGGGGATCGGCAGCAGGTCATAGAGCTGACCGTCGTCGCTGCAGTAGCTCAGGTGCTCGGAATAGACCGCGATGTCGTGGACATCGAGGAAGTCGCCGATCGCGCGCACCAGCTCCAGGTCGAGCGGCGCCGGGCCGCCGAGCGAGAGCGACAGCCCGTGACAGACGAAGGGGTGGCGCTCGGTCAGGGCGCGCAGCCGTCGGGCGTTGGCCCCGCCCATGCCGATCCAGTTCTCGGGGGCGATCTCGTAGAAGTCGACCGCCGCCGGGGACGTGTCGAGCAGGGCGCGCACGAAGGCGCGCCGCAGCCCCAGACCGGCGCCGTGGAGGCTCGCGGGTCCGGTGATCATCGGCTAGCTCGCGCCGCCGCACTTGCCCTCACCGCACTTGCCCTCCATGTCCTTGCCGTCGTCGCTGCTGCCGCACTTGCCCTCGCCATCCTTGTCGCCACCGGCGCCACCGCACTTGCCCTCGCTGTCGGCCGAGGCGAGCTGCATGTAGCCGCTCTCCATCACCGTGGCGGCGAAGGGGTTCTGTTCGGCGCTGGCCGGGGCGATGGCGGCGAGGTTGCCGACCAGGGCGGCGCCGAGCAGGCCGGTGGCGGTGGTCAGGGTGGTCTTGGTCTTGATGTCGGACATGGTCTCGATCCTCGATCGTGGGTGAAGCGTCGCGTCTGCGGGTGGTCGGGAACGACCGTTATATCCGACCTTCAAGGTCGGGATTAAGAGAGTGGCTGCGTCGAACGCGAATTCAACGCATGGATTTCGAGGAAATCGAGGGTGGGTGGCGCGTCTCCGCGCGAAGACTCAGCGGGACTTACGGGACTTGCGGGACTTGCGGGATTTCCGCGACTTGCCGGGCTTGGGCGACCTGCCGATGCAGTCGAGATAGACCGTCTCGTCGAAGGTGGCGCCGGGTTCGCGCTGCAACCGCCACATCGTCTGCGCCAGACACTCCATGATGCGATGCTCGGCGGCGTGGGTGTCGCCGAGCCTGGCGACCAGTGTCTGGTAGCGCGTGCGGATGCCGCGCGGCTGGTCGGTGCTCAACTGATCGAGCACCGCCATGTGCAGCCCCATGTGGAGGAAGGGGTTGGTCTCCCCGTGTTCGGGGAGGAAGTCGCGATCGAGCGCGTCCTCGCCGGCCTCGAGCAGGGCGTGGTACTCGGGGTGGTTGCGCGCGACGGTGACGATCTGCGTCTCGGTGGGGTCGAGCGGCTGCTCCTCGGCGGCCTTGCGCCAGGCGGTCACGAAGGCACTGCGATAGCTCTGTCGATCGTTGGAGAACATGGCGGGATCTGTCCTGGCTCTTATGGTCCAACCAATAACTTTCACATAAGGACGAGGGTGAAGGGAAGCGGTCGGCCAGCCGCCAGCCGCCAGCCGCCAGTCGCCAGTCGCCAGTCGCCAGGATTGAACCGCAAAGGCGCGAAGCGCGCAAAGGGAATGATGTGTGATGACGGCGTGCGGCCACGGACGGTGCGGGGCCGCACCGCCGTCGGGTGGTTGCGCCCACTGGAGGCTGATCGCTGATCGCTGATCGCTGGTCGCTGGTCGCTGGTCGCTGGTCGCTGGTCGCTGGTCGCTGGAGGCTGGTCGCTGGAGGCTGGTCGCTGTCGCCTGACCACTCAATCCCCCTTCGCGTCCTTCGCGCCTTCGTGGTTCACCCCTCCCGATTTCTCCGGATACTCGCAGAGGTCGGCGATGGGGCAGGTGGGGCAGCGGGGGGCGCGGGCGGTGCAGGTGTAGCGGCCGTGGAGGATCAGCCAGTGGTGGGCGTCGTGCAGGTAGGGCTCTGGCACCTGTTCGAGCAGGCCGCGCTCGACGGCGAGCGGGGTGCGCCCGGGGGCGAGGCCGGTGCGGTTGGCGACGCGGAAGATGTGGGTGTCGACGGCCATGGTCGGCTCGCCGAAGGCGGTGTTGAGGACGACGTTGGCGGTCTTGCGCCCGACCCCGGGCAGGGCCTCGAGGGCGGCGCGGGTGCGCGGCACCTCGCCGGCGTGGTGCTCGATCAGCCGTTGGCAGGTGGCGATGATGTTGCGCGCCTTGGTGTTGAACAGGCCGATGCTGCGGATGTGCTCGCGCACGCCCTGTTCGCCGAGGGCGAGCATCGCCGCCGGGGTGTTGGCCGCGGCGAAGAGCCCGGCGGTGGCGCGGTTGACGCTCTTGTCGGTGGCCTGGGCGGAGAGCAGCACCGCGATCAGCAGCTCGAAGGGGCTGGCGTAGATCAGCTCGGTGGTGGGGTGGGGGTTGGCGGCGCGCAGCCGCTCGAAGAGGTCGCGACGGGTGCTGAGCTTCATCGGGCGTGTCGGGTCGGGGCGTAAAAGGCGGTCATTGTAACCGGATGGGTGACGCTGCCCGCGTGTCCGGGCTCTGTTAACCTAGCCGCATGCATTTGGCCGAGATCATCCGCTCGGGGGAGTTCCACCCATGCCGTTGCTGTTGGTGCTGTTGCTGATCCTGCCGTCTGCCGGTTGGTGTTCGCTCTCCGATGGCCAGCGTCTGCTGCCGGTGGCGCCGGACGTGCCGCGTCCGAGCCGCGCCGAGGTCGAGGCGATGGTCCCCGAGATCGCCAAGGCCCGCGGGGTCGAGGAGGCGCTGGTGCTGGCGGTGATCGCCGCCGAGTCGAACTTCAACGCCCATGCCGTCTCCCACGCCGGCGCCGTCGGGTT
The DNA here is from genome assembly GCF_003718685.1 of Marichromatium sp. AB31. Classification (NCBI taxonomy): domain Bacteria; kingdom Pseudomonadati; phylum Pseudomonadota; class Gammaproteobacteria; order Chromatiales; family Chromatiaceae; genus Marichromatium; species Marichromatium sp. AB31. The sequence goes on from NZ_RHFI01000009.1 coordinate 51,297, forward strand.
GATGCAGCTGATGCCGGAGACCGCCGCCGACTACGGCGTCGGCTCGGTCGAGTCGCTGTTCGACGCGCGCACCAACCTGCGTGTCGGCACCCGCCATCTCAAGCGCCTGCTCAACAAGTACGACAACGATTACGGGCGCGCGGTGATGGCCTACAACGCCGGCGAGGGCGTGGTCGATCGCACCAACAGCCGGGTGACCTATCTCGAGACCCTCAACTACACCGAGGCGGTGCTGTTGCAGTACGTTCGCAACGGCGGTCGGGCGCCGACCCAGGCGGCGCTGCGTCAGGTGCGCGCGCTGCGCGGGATGCGTCACGCCGGGGGCGCGCGGCGGCTGATGAAGCGTTATCTCGACCCCTCGCTGCTCTCGCTCAAGGTCAAGCCGACGCTCGACCTGCCCTCGCTCAGCCCCCGCCTCCACGAGCCCGGTCCGGCCAGCCGACCGATGTTCGAGCTCGACACCGGGCGCTGAGCCGGCCCTCAGAGCACCGGGCCGAACATCGCCACGGCGTTGTTGACCAGATGGCGCGGCAGCGGCCAGGCGGCGACCGCCGCACGGGTGATCTCGCGCGACTGGGCGAGATAGTCCTGCTGGCGCGCGCGCAGCGCGGCGGTGAGCGTGGGGTCGTGGAAGAGGATGTTGTTCTCGTAGTTGAGCTCGAAGCTGCGGCGGTCGAGGTTGGCCGAGCCGATCAGCGCCACCGCGCCGTCGAGGGTCAGCGACTTGGTGTGCAGCAGCCCCGGCTCGAACTCGAAGATCCGCACCCCGGCCTCGAGCAGTCCGGCGTAATAGCTGCGGCTGGCCGCGCCGACGATCAGCGAGTCGTTGCGCGCCGGCAGGATCAGGGTGGTGGCCACGCCGCGGTAGGCGGCGGCGCAGAGCGCATCCTGCATCGACTCGTCGGGGACATAGTAGGGGGTGGTGATGACCAGCTCGCGGCGCGCGGTGTGCATCAGCGTCTCGAACACCTCGGGCATCGCCGAGTAGCGCACCGTCGGTCCGGTACCGATCACCTGCGCGGCGAAGCCGTCGGGATGGGCCTGCGGCAGCGGTCGGGCGAGCAGCTCGTCGAGCGGGTCGTCGACATGGCTCATCCAGTCGCTGGCGAAGAGGTGCTGGTTGTAGCGCGCGATCGGTCCCTCGAAGCGGATCACCGCATCGACCCAGGGGGCGTAGCGCGGTTTGACGCGGAACTCGGGGTCGGCGCAGTTCTGGCTGCCGCAGTAGGTGATGCGGTCGTCGATGACGACGATCTTGCGGTGGTTGCGCAGGTCGATGCGGCCCTTGATCGGGCGCATCAGCGGGTTGCCGATGGGCAGCGCCGTGGCCAGCCGCACCCCGGCCTCGCGCATCGCGCGCCAGTGCGGCGAGCGGATCAGCGCGCGCGCGCCGAGGTCATCGGCCATCGCCCGGCAGGTGACGCCGCGCGCGGCGGCGCGCGAGAGCGCGCTGGCGACCCGGCAGCCGTTGCGGTCGGCCAGCCAGATATAGAAGAGCACGTGGACGTGATCGCGCGCGGCGTCGATGTCGGCGACCAGGGCGTCGATGGTGGCGTCGGAGTCGGCCATCAGCTGGCCACGATTGCCGCCGACGGCGCGATAGTCGCAGATCGACTCGCCGAGTCGGAAGAGGTGCGCGTAGCGCTCCGGTACGTCGGGCGGATGTCCGGGGGGCGGGGCGGGCAGGCGCGCGAGCACCGCGCGCAGCCGTGCGACACGGCTGCGGCCGATACCGACCTCGCCGAAGAACAGATAGGCGAGCATGCCGACCACCGGGAAGACCAGCACCACCACCACCCAGGCCACGCGCGAGGCCGGCTGACGGTGTGGGCGCAGCAGCACCCGGACCAGCACCGTGATCTGCAGCGACAGGTGGAGGAGATAGAGCAGGACGGTGACGATGGTGGCGGTGGTGCTCACGGGGTCCCTCGCGCGCTGTCCACGGATGAGGCGCCGACGCGGGCGCTCACGCAAAAAAGGCCAGACGGGCGTCTGGCCTTTTTCGGAATCGGTCTGGTACCGGGAGCCGGACTCGAACCGGCACGGTGTTGCCACCGTCAGATTTTGAGTCTGATGCGTCTACCAATTTCGCCACCCCGGCAACGCAGCGGACAATTATAAGGCGCAATGCGCGTGCGCGCCAGTCCCTGTTAGCCGCCTTCCTCGAAGCCCGCCAGCCGATAGAGCCGCTTGGCCTCCTCCGGGTCCTTGTCGACGCCGAGCCCCTCCTCGTGGAGCATCGCCAGGGTGGTCATCGAGCCGATCAGGCCCTGGTCGGCGGCCTTGCGGAACCAGCGCGCCGCCTCGGCGTGATCCTGCTCGGCGCACTCGCCCTGCATGTACATGAAGCCCAGCCCGTGCTGCGCCAGCCCCAGGCCGGCCTCGGCGGCGGCGTGCATATAACGATAGGCGAGCGCGCTGTTGGCGGCCATGCCGAGCCCGTTCTGCGCCATGATCGCCATCCGGTACTGGGCCTCGGGGTTGCCGCCCTCGGCCAGCGGGGCGAGCAGGCTGGTGGCGCTGGTGAACTGGCGCGCCTCGAAGGCGGCGATACCGCTGGCCAGATCCATGTCCAGCCCTTGCATGTCGTCTCGATCGCTCATGCTGAAAGACTCCGTGACTGTCCGCGCTCGGGTCCGAGTCGCGCCCTGTCTTCGGTGGACGCGATCCCGAGCAGCAATGCTGACGCAAGCCGAGGTGTGATGCCAGCCCTGGATACACCTCGGTTGTTGGGGGATCAGGTCTCGATCAAGGGTAGGGCGACGAACGCGTGCCAGAGTTCGAACAATCGCCGATCGGCGGCGGCGAGGGCGACGCGCGGCTCGAGATCGAGCGTCTCGACCGGACTGACGCCGCCGGGGCGGTAGAGCCGCGCGGCCACGCCGGCCTCGTGTGCGATCAGCCGCCCGGCGGCGTAGTCCCACAGCTTCTGCCCGCCGTGCAGATAGAGCTGGTAGCGCCCGCAGGCGAGCCAGCACCACTCCAGCGCCACCGCGCCGAGGTTGCGCTGCGAGCGAAAGCCGCCGGGACGCAGCAGCGCCGGAACGCGCTTCGGCGGCAGGCGCTTGAAGTCGACCATGGCGATGCAGTCGCCAAGTGCCGGGCCGGGGGCGAAGGGCGCGATCGGGGTGCCGTCGAGCTTGGCCCCGGCGCCGCGCACCGCGCTGAAGCACTCGTCGCGCACCGGGTCGAGGACCACGCCGAGTTCCACCCGGGCGTGACGGACGAGTGCCAGGGAGATGGCGAAACCGGGGAAGCCGCAGGCGTAGTTGCCGGTGCCGTCGATCGGGTCGAGCACCCAGACGCCCTCGGGCGACTCGCTCAGGCGCGCTTGCTGCGCCGCCTCCGACATCTCCTCGCCGAGCAGCGGGATGCCCGGATACTCCGCCGCCAGCGCTTCGGTCAGGCGTTGCTGCACGGCCAGGTCGGCGCTGGTCACCAGGCTGCCGTCACCCTTGGTGTCGGCCTCGATCCGTCCCCAGCGGGGCAGGATCTCGGTGCCGGCGACCTCGCGCAGCAGCGCGCCCAGTCGTATCGGATCGGGTCTCATGCGACCTCCTTTCTCCGTCCGTCGGTTTGGCCCGGTCTGGCCCAGTCTGGCCCGGATTGGTGTAATCTTACGGGCCAAGTCCTTCAACTTCAGCAACAGGTACCCGTTGATGCTTCTGCAACCCGTCATCCTGTCTGGAGGCTCGGGGACACGGCTCTGGCCGCTCTCGCGCGAGGCCTACCCCAAGCAGTTCCTGCCGCTCACCGGCGAGCACACCATGCTCCAGGAGACGGTGCGCCGTCTCGACGGGCTCGAGCGCGAGCATCCGCGTCAGGGGGCGGGCCTGGTCGACCCCATCGTCGTCTGCAACGAGGCACATCGCTTCCTCGTCGCCGAGCAGTTCCGCGCCGTGGGGCGCCGCGCCGCAGCGATCGTGCTCGAGCCCGAGGGCCGCAATACCGCCCCGGCGCTGACCCTGGCCGCACGCATCGCCGTCGTCGAGGGCGCCGATCCGGTGCTGCTGGTGATGCCGGCCGATCACACCATCGCCGACGAGCCGGGGTTCCGCGCTGCGGTCTCCGACGCCTTCGCGCTGGCCAGCGACGGGGCCGTGGTCACCTTCGGCATCGTCCCCGGCAAGCCCGAGACCGGATATGGCTATATCCGTCGCGGTCAACCCTATCACGGTGACGGCCTCGATGGGGCGGCCTACCGGCTCGATGCCTTCGTCGAGAAGCCTGATGCGGCCACCGCCGAGTCCTATCTGGCCAGCGGCGATTATCTCTGGAACAGCGGCATCTTCGTGCTCCGCGCCTCGCGTTGGCTGGCGCTGATCGAGCGCTTCCGCCCCGACATCGCCGAGGCGGTGACTCGCGCTTGCGCGGCGGTGAGCGATGACGGCGATTTCCAGCGCGTCGATCCGGCGCTGTTCGCCGCCTGTCCGAGCGACTCGATCGACTATGCGGTGATGGAGCGCCTCACCGCCGAGGGTGAGTCGGTGCCGGCGGTGGTGCTGCCGCTCGACGTCGGTTGGTCGGACGTCGGTGCCTGGCCGGCGTTGTGGGAGGTGCGCGCGCGCGATGCCGAGGGCAATGTGCGCGACGGCGACACCTTCGTCCACGAGGCCGCCGACAATCTGCTGATCGCCCAGCATCGCATGCTCGCGGCCATCGGTGTGAACGACCTGATCGTGGTCGAGACCCCGGACGCGGTGCTGGTCGCCGACAAGGCGCACGCCCAGGATGTGAAGGCGGTGACCGAGTCGCTGCGCCGTGATCAGCGCAACGAGTACCGTCATCACCAGCGTGTCCACCGCCCCTGGGGGGCCTACGAGTCGATCGACCAGGGCGCGCGCTACCAGGTCAAGCGGTTGACGGTGAAGCCGGGCGAGTCGCTCTCGTTGCAGATGCACCACCACCGCGCCGAGCACTGGATCGTCGTCTCCGGCACCGCGCGGGTGACGTGCGGCGAGGAGACCTTCCTGCTCACCGAGAATCAGTCGACCTATATCCCCGTCGGGACTCGCCACCGCCTCGAGAACCCCGGCACCATCCCGTTGGAGCTGGTCGAGGTGCAGTCCGGCAGCTATCTCGGCGAGGACGATATCGTCCGCTACGAGGACCGCTACAACCGCGACGCCAGCGATTGCTGAGTCGGCCAGCCGTCGCCAGCCGCCGGCTTCCAGTGGAGCGCAACGCCGGCGCCGGAGTCTTGAATATCCCATGCCTTTGCGCTCTTCGCGTCCTCGCGGTTCAATCCTCCCGGCTGGCGGCTGGCGGCTGGCGGCTGGCGGCTGATCGCGGTTCAATCCCCTTGATGGGTGGTGTAAAATGAGCGGTTTTCCAGCGAGACCTCGCCATGGGATTCAAATGCGGTATCGTCGGCCTGCCCAACGTCGGTAAGTCGACCCTCTTCAAGGCCCTGACCAAGGCATCGATCGCGGCCGAGAACTATCCCTTCTGCACCATCGACCCCAATGTCGGCGTGGTGCCACTGCCCGACCCCCGGCTCGACGTGATCGCCGGCATCACCAAGCCCGAGCGGGTGCTGCCGACCACCATGCAGTTCGTCGACATCGCCGGTCTGGTGGCCGGCGCCTCCAAGGGCGAGGGGCTGGGGAACAAGTTCCTCGCCAACATCCGCGAGACCGACGCCATCGCCCATGTGGTGCGCTGCTTCGTCGACGACGATGTGGTGCACGTCGCCGGCGGCGTCGATCCGCTGCGCGACATCGAGGTCATCAACACCGAGCTGGCGCTCGCCGACCTCGAATCGGTCGAGCGTGGGCTCGATCGTGCCCAGCGCATGGCCAAGACCGGCGACAAGAAGGTGCTCGCGCGCAAGGAGCTGCTCGAGCGCGTGCGCGCGCAGCTCGACGGCGGTGCACCGGTGCGTGCGATGGGGCTCGACGAGGACGAGCAGCTGGAGCTGCGCGACCTCTTCCTGCTCACCGCCAAGCCGACCATGTACATCGCCAACGTCGCCGAGGACGGTTTCGAGGACAATCCGCTGCTCGACGCGGTGCGTGGACTGGCCGCCGAGGAGGGCGCCGAGCTGGTCGCGGTGTGCGCCGCGATCGAGGCCGAGGTGGTCGAGCTGGAGGACGCCGAGCGCGACGAGTTCCTCGCCGAGCTGGGACTCGACGAGCCCGGACTCAACCGCGTGGTGCGCGCCGGCTACCAATTGCTGGGTCTCGAGACCTATTTCACCTCCGGCCCGAAGGAGACCCGTGCCTGGACCATCCCCGCCGGCGCCAAGGCCCCGCAGGCCGCCGGGGTGATCCACACCGACTTCGAGCGCGGCTTCATCCGCGCCGAGGTGATCGCCTACGACGACTTCGTCGCCTGCAAGGGTGAGCAGGGCGCCAAGGAGGCGGGCAAGCTCCGTTCCGAGGGTAAGGAGTACGTGGTCAAGGACGGCGACATCGTCCACTTCCGCTTCAACGTCTGAAAAAGGGGTTGACAGCAGAGGCCGGGGTCCGTAACATTCTCGGTCTCTTGAGGCTACGTAGCTCAGTTGGTTAGAGCATCGCACTCATAATGCGAGGGTCCCCTGTTCGAGTCAGGGCGTAGCCACCAAATTTCAAAGACTTAGACGCGCATGGATGCGCGTCAGTTGTCTCAAACCGCGTCCTGCGGTGGTACTTGGATTGGTGCTCAGCCTTTAGATCCCTCGATCAAGATCTCCACGGCCTGCCTTCCTGCTTGTTTCTAGCCTTCGCATACGCTTCTGTTGCGGGGTTACGTTCTCGTCTCTGCGAACTCGAGAAGCGCGTGCTGCTCCTGGCTGTGTCCCCAAGAAATATTAGTACTACAGTCGCACATTTTCACGGCGCCCCAGCCCCACGCGCTCGATAATGACACGCCCTGACATGCGCCTGATGCCGTCGTCGCCGATCCGACTAGGCGATGATGGCCTCCGGCGGGGCGCGTTCGCGCCACAGCAGTACCTCGCGCGCCGCCTCGGCGTCCCAACGCGCCGTATTGAGCAACCTTGCACCCTGCCCGGACGCCGCTCGCCCAAGGTTTCGGTCAGCTGCCAACCGTTCTTGCGCGACACCGTCGTCGTCAGCAGCCCTTGCAGATAACCCCGGCGCGGGCGCACGGCTCGGGGCGACGAACACATTCCGTCAACCGCTGATGGAGCACATCCAATTCTGCCTCCCAGGCAGAGGCCTCACTGTGCTTCAGTGTGTTTGCAAATCAAGCTGTTGAGTGCGGGGATCACAACACAAAGTGACGTGCGGCTGTCGTAGGATGCTCCGTCCCGCCGTGGAGCCGTCACCCGAAGCGGTCCGCCCGACCCTTATGTCTCCCGCGGAAGCTCCAACACCACTCGAAAGGCCTCCGCGCCGCAGCTCAGAAAGGCCTGGGCCGAGCCCCAGAGATAGAGTCGGAAGCGGCGGTAGAGCGTCTCGCCCCAGCGGGCGATGATGTCCGTGCGGGCAGCCTCCAGATTCTCTGCCCATGCCTTGCATGTGAGGAAATAGTTGTAGCGGTCGTTGTCAACCTTCAGCACCTCCAGCGGACTTTTCGCTACCGCGCGCAGGAAGTCATGCAGACAGAGGAAGGCGTGGTCGGCAGGAAAGATATAGCGGGCGATGAAGTTGGGCTTGTCGTACTTCTCCCGCGAGGCGCTGGCATCGAGATAGACGCGCCCACCCGGTTTCAGCAACCGCCGGAACTGTCGCAGTACCGCCGAATAATCGGGCAGATGCTCCATCACGCCCAGAATGACGATGGCGTCATAGGGCTCGGGCGAGCGGTAGGCCAGGAAGTCCTGGTTGACGACTCGGCAGGGCAGTTGGCGCCGCTCGATCAACTCCGTCAGGAAGGCCTCCGACTCGCGGGAGATCGTCAGTGAGGTGACCTGAATCCCGCGGGCGCCGGCCCGTTCCGTGAAGCTCCCCCAGCCGCCGCCGACATCCAGCACACGATCCCCTGGCGCGAGTCGACAGGTGTCGATCGCGACATCCAGCTTACGGCGCTGTGCCGTCTCCAGGGGCTCGTCATCGCGCTCGAACAGGGCCTGCGAATAGCAGCGGGTCGGGTCCAGGAACTGGAAATAGAAGTCGCTGGCGAAGTCATAGTGCGCGGCGATGGCGTGCCGGTCGGTCGTGATCCTGCCGGCGAGCCAGGGGGCGACCCGTTGCCACAGGTGGTGGACCGGGTGACGGTCATGCAAGCCGGGGCGCAGACTGGCGAAGCCCAGCATGTCGCCCTGGACATCCAGACTCCCGTTCATATAGGCCTCGCAGATGCGTAGCTCATCGAGCCGGCGCAGCGCGCTCAAGCCCTGGCGATCCTTCACCAGGATCTTCACCGCCGGCTCGGCATCGCCGAAGCGATAGGTTCGGCCGCCCCACAGGCGAATTTCCAAGGGGATTTTGACCCGGTCGCCGAAGACCCGTTTCTGAATCAGGCGAGCGAGTCGGTCGTGGGCCGAAGCCCCGGAAAAGGTTGCGCATTGGCTCATCGAGGGTGCCTCCGCAGGGTAGGGCCGGCACCCGCTTGGTCAGCCCGCGGCCAGATGCTCTGCCCGGTCACGGCCGTCAAGTGGGTGTCGTGGATTTCGATTCCACCTCGAGTCTGCCCGAGACGTTCTTGTTCGTCTGTTCGGTCGCGAACATAAGAAATGTGACGTCTATGTTCGTTGCCGAACCGAACGCCATCCGTCGTTCGCGTATTTTTATCCTCGGTAAAGGGAAATCAGATTTCACGCCGATGTGATGGCGCAATGCATTGACAGGATAAACAGATGAACCAAGAACAGATCAGCAACCTTCAGATTGAAGGCCGGTACGAAGCAGCCAGGGGCTCGTCGTTGCTGACCCTATCGGGAATCGTGGTCGTGGCCGCCTGCCTGTCGGTCAGTCTCGGGCTCGCTGGCTGTGAAAAGGAGGGCGGCGCCGAGGAGGCCGGCCGCAAGATGGATCTGGCCGCGGAGCGAATGGGCGATCAGCTTGAGGCGACCAAGGAGTCCATGGACGAAAAGGCCGCCCGCGGCGGCAGCTATCTGGAAGACGCGGCGATCACCGCCAAGATCAAGGCCGCAATCCTTCGAGAGCCGGCGCTGAAGGTCTTGCAGATTGACGTGACCACCACCGACGGCGTGGTGACGCTGAGCGGAACCGTCGATTCGCCGCTCAGTCGTGAGCGGGTGACGGAAGTGGCACGCAATCATCAGGGTGTGAAATCGGTGGAGAACAACCTGGTTGTCAAATAGGGGCTGGACTTTTTCGGCTGGTCCTCACGGGGATCGGCGGGAGATCAGAATCGGCAGGGACGCCCGTAGGCTCAGGCACCGACCAGACGCGTGCTCACCGAGGTGCCAGAACGAGCAATCCCAGCGTAATCCGCGACGCATGGATCTGCACACACGAATCCATGCCCGGCCGACCGCAGAAACAGCAAGACGTTGGCGGGCAAGTACCCTCGGGGTCTCTGGGATCCCCCGCGTCCGATGGAGGGCGTTCAAGTGCGACGATGGCGCTGTCGCGGGGCTAGGTCCTGTGTGCTGGCGATATTGCTCGGATCCATGTGCAGCGGAGGCATTGATGCCGTCATGGCGCAGGCAGCGGTCGACAACGGAGCGTCGCCGCACAAACTCATCACCCCCACCAAGGAGGAGCTTTCCCCAGCAGCCGCCCAGGTTGACGTCAAACCCGTTGCGCAAGACGAAGAGATTCGCAAACGGCTGCAAACCGTGTTGAACGCGACCGACTGGTTCACCGACCCTCGGGTCAGGGTTGAGGAAGGCGTCGTCTTTCTCAATGGTCAGGTAGCGTCGGAGGAGCTCAGAGCATGGGCTGGCGATCTGGCGCGCAATATTCAGGACGTCGTCGCCGTTGCCAACCGGCTCGAGGTACCGGAGCCCTCGGCCTGGGATTTTCGCCAAGCGTCTAGCGGTATCTCCGCTCTCTGGCGTGATTTCATTCGCGCGATCCCCTTTGTCCTTTTCGGATTGCTCATCCTGGCGCTGTCGGTGGGGATCGCTCTGTTGGTGACACGAGGCGTCCGCGCACTGCTCCGCCAAAGGGTTCGAACGAACCTCTTGCAAAATGTGATCGCGCGCGCGGTAGGCGGGCTCGTGATCCTCTGTGGCGCCTATCTGATTCTGCGGGTCGCCGGCCTGACTCAACTGGCATTGACGCTGGTCGGAGGGACCGGATTGATCGGCTTGGTCCTCGGTATCGCATTCCGCGACATCACCGAGAATTTCCTGTCCAGCATCTTCCTGAGCATCCAGCGGCCGTTCGAGGCGGGTGACCTGGTCGAGATCTCCGGCGTGACCGGGTATGTGCAGCAGTTGAATATGCGCACGACCATCGTGATGACCCTCGATGGCAACCTCGCGCAGATCCCAAACGCCACCGTTTACAAGAGCATCCTCAGCAATTTCACGACCAACGCCAACCGGCGCGAGGACTTCGTTGTCGGCATCGGCTACGACGATGCGATCCACGAGGCTCAGGAGATCGCGCGCAAGGTGCTGGCGAACCACCCGGCGGTGCTGAAAGACCCGGAGCCCTCGGTGCTGGCGGACAGCCTCGGCAGCGTGACAGTCAACCTGCGCGTTTACTTTTGGCTGAACGGGCGCGCGCACAGTTGGCTGAAGGTGCGATCTTCGGTCATCCGGCTGGTGAAGCGAGCCTTTCAGAACCAAGGCATCTCGATGCCCGCCGAGGCCCGAGAGGTCGCCTTTCCTCGCGGCTGCTCTGTCGCCATGCTCGCCGAGAAACCGGCGGACGCTCAGAGTCCCGTGCCGGGACAGCGGCTCCCCGCCGAATCGCTGCCCGAAGAGTTTGAAGTGGTGTCGACGAAAGCGGAAGCGGGCTTGTACAGCGAATCGATCGTCATCGAGGAGCAGGCACGAGAGGCAAGGCCATTGCAGGAAGGGGAAAATCTCTTGCCTGTCGCCTCGTCGGAAAGGGTTTGAACTTCGCCGCCTTGCCGCCAGCGGTCACGTGCGGCACGGGTTGAAGACGTCGTCCCGCTGAGTGCCTTCAGTAAAACGCCCTATTTCCCGGGCGTTTCGGGAAGCAGGCGCTGGAACTCCTTTCTGACCACCTCGTAGCACTCGCACACGCGCGCCTCCAGACCCGGTCGATCCAGCACCGTGATGTGCCCCCGGCTGTACCGGATCAACCCGGCCTTCTGCAAACGTCCGGCCGCCTCGGTCACGCCCTCGCGCCGGACCCCCAGCATGTTGGCGATTAACTCCTGAGTCATGTGCAGCTCGTTAGCGGGCAGGCGATCGAGGCTGAGCAAGAGCCAGCGACAGAGCTGCTGGTCGACCGTGTGGTGGCGGTTACAGACGGCGGTCTGGGCCATCTGGGTCAGCAAGGCCATGGTGTAACGCAGCAACAGCGGCTGCAGCGCCCCATGACGACGCCCGCCGAAGCGGCTGAATTCCTCTTTGAGCACCCGTCCCTTCAGGCGATATGCGTGGCCCGCGCTCTGCACCACGGCGCGATTCGGCACGGTGCCGCCGCCCATGAAGAGGGCGATGCCGACGATGCCCTCGTTGCCGACCACGGCGATCTCGGCGGAGGCGCCGTTCTCCATGACGTACAGCAGCGAGACGATGGCGTCGGTGGGAAAATAGACATGGTTCAATTCCACGCCCGGCTCGTAGAGGGCCATGCCGAGTGGTAGTTGGACCAGCTCCAGCTCGGCGCTCATGTGCGTGTATTCGCCCTCGGGCAGGGCGGCGAGCAGATGGTTTTGGCGTGGGCTGGGAGGTGGTCGATCAGGCGTGCTGGCCATGCGTCAACTCCAGGATCGGACGGCGTGTATTGCATCCCTGGTGACGGCGCGTTGTCAATACGGTCAGTGTGTACGCAGGCGTACAGACCGAAGGTCGCCGGTAGCGTCCGCTACTCGCCCAGCAACTCCGCCATCGGCTGCAAGGGCTCGACATGCTTGGACACGACCTTGACGATGATCAGCACGCTGAGCTGCATGCTCCAGATGCCCCAGAAAAGCAGCGAGATGAACACTGCCGCGGAATTCATGCGGGCGATCCGCCCGGTCATCCCGGCGCTACGATCCAGGCCCCGGCGTTGTCCAGAGCGAGCCAGCGGAACGCGATCCAGCCGAGCAGCGCGACCAACAGGTTGGTGATCAGCAGCATGTGCATATAGCGCTGGACGAACGATTGATATCACCGAGGACCTGCACGGTGCTCTTCTTGCGCGCGAACAAGGCCATGGCAACCACCGCCACACCTTGTACATCGACGGCGAGACGGGCGCGGCGCCACGCGGGAGACTGTGTCCGTGCCCGAGGTCGCCGAATCGCGCTGGTCGTTGGCGCCCGTCTGCGCAGTCGTCACGGTGAACACCGTCAGGAAGGGGGCATCGCAGCTCATGCTGCCCTTTCAACAAGAGACTCGCCCGCTCGCGCTTCCGCGCCCTGCAGCCTCAACCCAAGACCTGCTCATACAACGCCTCCGCCGCGCCATAACAGCCGCAGGCGGTGCCTTGCAGGCCGGCGCGGTTGAGTACGGTGATCTCCCCGCGCCGGTAGTGAATTAGCTCGCGCGCCTGCAGCGCGCTCGCCGCCTTGGTGACGCCAACGCGGCGCACCCCCAGCAATAGGGCCAGGATTTCATGGGTGACATGGAAGTGGTCCGAATGCGCCCGATCCTGCGACATCAACAGCCAGCGGGCGAGGCGTGCCTCCACCAGGTGGAAGCGTGTGCAGGCGAGCAACTGCGTGCACTGGTTCATCAACACGTCGAGATAACAGTGGAGCCTCGCCTCTAGGGCTTCGCTCTGGCGCAGCGCCTCGTGAAATCCTTCGTTAGACAGACGCCAAGCCGGCCCCGCGCCCTGGACGAAGGTTCGGATCTGGGTGATCTCGACCCCCAGTATGAGCGGTGTCCCGATCATGCCTTCATTGCCGACCAGTCGCACCTCCAGGCCACTGTGATCCGCGGGCGGGGTCACGAGGGAGAGGAAGCAGTCGGTGGGGAAATAGGCATTGCGAATCCGCTCGCCCGGCTCGCTGATCACCTCGCCACGACGCAGCTCGACAGGCTCGCTGCGTGACAGGATCAGTCGCCGATCGCGTGTTGGCAGCGCGGCCAGGAGCCGATTCTCAAGGCGGGCGGGTGTCTTCTCGGAATCCGGTGGCACGTGCGCGCTCCTTGTTGATCCGCGATGGTCGAAGAACAGCCAACACCAGAGGACGGATTGTTCGCAAATCGGCTGTGATGGGTAAGCAATACGCCCAATGATCCGTCCAGTCGGTACGCTGGCAAACATAGCGCACGCTTGATACCAGGGTCGGACAGGCGAGGGCGCACCTGACCGAAAGTACATGGCTTTGTGTGTTAGCGAACAGACGCTGGCCAATGGCAGGGGCCATCGTGACGCGTACCCAATGCTTATATCGTCTGACAGGGGAAGCGCCATGTCTTTAATAACATTGATCGTTACGCTCGTCGTCGTAGGCCTGATTCTTTGGGGAATCAACAACTACATCCCGATGGATGGAAAGATCAAAAAGATCTTGAATTTGATTGTCGTGGTTGTTGTGATCCTTTGGCTGCTGTCGGTCTTTGGACTCATAACGCCGATATCGGGAATGCGGATCGGGTAGCGCTTGGTGAGTGACGTTTCAGCCATTGAAAAGGTAGCAAAGCGAATGCCATCAAGATTGCCGCGATTGTCTTGATCATCATCGCAGGCTTGAGTTTGGGTTGTGACGGATTCGGCTATACGCGGGAATCGCAGCAGGCCATGGTGGGGTCAGTCGAGTTGAATGTGAATAGCCAGTAGTAGAGCGGCATTGCGATTTGGGCGGGCATGGCGGCTACCGTGGTTGCTGGTGGTGCCCAAGAAATCCAGGCGCGACTGATGGTATAGAACACATCACGCCTTCCTTTGGGAGGGCCATGGAGATTGCCGTGAACGCCGATACATTATCTAAAAGTCAGGTGCTGACCAAGAAAGCCGCCAAGGTCGCCACTTACTACCATCCCCGCACCTGGAAGGAGAAGGGTGTCTGGTGGACCGGCGGGCTGTTTCTGGTTACCTATCTGATTGTCGTCTTCATCCTTGGAATCTATTGGTCGCGCTCGCCAGGCGTGTATGACGTGCGCGAGCAGGCGCTGTCTTTGGTGAATCAGGACGAGAACCAACTGGTGACCGGGACGGCCACCACGGCCACCGCTATCCGCATCGGCGAGACCCTGCTCGACAAGCCCGGCGGTTATTTGACCAACGACATCAGTCCTCCGGGTCTCTACCTGGATAACATGCCCAACTGGGAATTTGGTGCCCTGACCGCGTGGCGCGATCTGCTCAACGCCCTGCGCAACGACTTCAGTCGAGCTCAGTCGCAGTCGGTCGAGGAAAAGGATCTGGCCATCGCGCAACCCCAGTCCAACTACCAATCGGATTCATGGATCCTACCCTCCACCGAGTCCGAGTACCGTAAAGGCATCGCCGCTCTCTATCGGTATAACCAGGGACTCTCAGACACCGCAGTCACCCATTCCCAGTTCTATGCCCGCGCCGACAATCTGACCACCTATCTCGAAGTGGTCGAAAAGCGCCTCGGCAGCTTCGCGCAGCGTCTGTCCTACGCGGTCGGCCAGGCCAGTCTCGATACCGCATTGGCCGGCGATCCTAGTGCTCGTCAGTCAAAGCCGGTTCCCACTCAGACGCGGACCAAGACCCCCTGGACCAAGATCGACGACATCTTCTTCGAGGCGCGCGGCTATACCTGGGCCTTGCTACATGTGCTGCAGGCGATTCAGATCGATTTCGCCCCGGTGCTCAAGGACAAGAATGCCGTGGTTTCGGTGGAGCAGATCACCCGCGAATTGAAAAATACCCAGAACACCATCTGGAGCCCACTGATTCTCAACGGCACTGGATACGGGCCAATGGCGAATCATTCGCTGGTGAGCGCCTCCTATATCTCACGGGTCAATGCCGCGATCACCGATCTGCGCAGTCTGTTGCAGCAGGGTTGAGTCATGGCTTGAAATAGAGTGTCCGTTGGACGGCTCGCGCATGTCACGGTGAAACAACCAAAATCCATCAACCACGGGCGGATATCACCATGTTCCATCTGCACGGAATCAATTTGATGGCAACGAGATTGGTCTTGGGCGCTGGCCTTTGTCAGCCGGTCGGCGCGCATCCGGGGTATGAAGCACCGGCCCAGCTAACCCTCGGTGGAGGAGAGGTGCAGTTGGCGGATGCCTCGCGCGAATGGGCTATTCGCCCGGTCGTAGAAGCGAATCCCATCTCGCAGGGCGCGGATGCCGCCAGGCCCAGGGGGTGCCGACAGACGGGCAGTCGTCACAGATCAAGACCGATGGCGGCATTCGCTACGTCTCGGGCGGCGTGGGCGAGAGCGAGCGCAGTGAGCTCAATGCCCTGTCCAGCCAGTTCAACCTGCACCTGATGTTTGCGACGCAGGGCAGCGGTGAGTCTTTCTCGGCGATGCGGGTGAACATTCTTGATGGGCGTCATGGCTCTGTGCTGACGGCCGTTTCTCAAGGTCCCTGGTTCTACGCACAACTGCCGCCTGGGGACTACAGCGTGGAGGTTATCCCCTCCGGCGAGCGAGGCGAAGACCAGATCCAGCGCAAGGCCGTGCATCTCGACGGGGCGAATCCATCCAAGTTGGATTTCTACTGGAAAAGATAGGGGCGAGAGGGCTCGGCCTTGGCCATGAGTGCGGCCAGTCGGTGGGAACGGCGTGCGATTCGAAAATCGATCCTGCTGCCTTTTTCGTCCTCTGTACGCTGGCGAACAGACGCCGCTGCTGGTGTGCCATAGAGTTCCTCTAAGTGGATTTGATAAGGAGTCACGTCGTGGCCTACATCCAGCTCATGATCAACCTGATCGCCTTCTCAGCCATCCTCTGGGCAGTGAATGTGCATATCCCAATGAACGCGACCGTCAGGAAGGTCGCGAATACGATCGTCGTCGTCATCGCGGTGCCATTCGTGCTTGGCGCCTTTGGGTTTTTTGGACCGATAGCGTGGTGATTGTATCAGGGCACGGTAAGCCAATGGCGGCGATGCAGATGCCGCGCCCATGCGATGACTAGGTCGTTGTATTCCGGCAGCCCGCCGGGCGAATGATCAAAAACAGGAGGTTCTCATGTTTTCGTCAAAAGATGACTATGTCGCAAAAATGAAGTCGCAGCTCGATGAATGGAATGCGAGCATTGCTGCCATGGAGGAGAAGGGGGATGAAATCAAGGGAGAAGCCAAGGTGAAATATCAGGAACAGCTCGCTGCGCTGCGCGTTCAGCGTGCGGAAGGCGAGAAAAAGCTGAAGGAGGTACAGGCCGCCTCCGAAAACACCTGGGAACAGGTCAAGCGGGAAAGCGACAATGTCTGGGAGGCGTTCAAGGACTCCTATCAGGCATTCGCGGCGCATTTCAAATAGCCCCCCCTGCGGCAAGCCGACCTGAAGAGAGCGCGCAGGTTCTGAATATCTCTCCGGGCATCGGGTCCGGAGAGGGCATGCACTCGAAAAAGGAGTCTGCACCTTGAATCTGAGCAGCCCGTCCCTGCGTGAAGTCCTGCTCAACCTGAGGGTGCGGCTCCCCGATGGCCGCGTGATCGGTCAATCCATCGGCGCGGAGCCACCCTTGCGCTCGGAATTGTTCAGTGCCGTTCAGATGGAGCAGCATGGCAAGGAGCTTGCCGCCGCACACCTCCTGATGCAAGGGCATCCGCCGGACCGGCTGCTGGCACGTCTCACCGCGAATGAAAGAGTTCTGCAGGATGTCTGCCGGCTCCTGATGGTTGCGGTCACGGAGAATCGTCGGATCGCCCCGGCCGGCGAATGGCTGCTCGATAATTTCTATCTGATCGAAGACCAGATCCGCACCGCCAAGCGACATCTCCCCAAGGGCTATAGCCGGGCGCTGCCGCGTCTACGCCAGGGTTTCGCGGCGGGTCTGCCGCGCGTCTATGACCTGGCGCTGGAGAGCATCGCCCACGGCGATGGCCGGGTCGACCTGGAGAACCTCAACCGTTTTGTCGCCGCCTATCAGAGGGTCACCACACTCAAGCTCGGAGAGCTCTGGGCGATCCCCATCATGCTGCGTCTGGCGCTGATCGAGAATCTCCGGCGTGTCGCGTCGCGGATCGCCGCCAGCCGCACCGATCAGAATCTGGCCGACGCCTGGGCCGACCGGATGCTCGCGATGGCCGAGCGCGATCCCAAGAACCTGATCCTGGTGATCGCGGACATGGCACGCTCCGATCCGCCGATGTCCGGCACGTTCGTCGCGGAGCTGGCGCGCCGACTTCAGGGCCAGAGCGCCGCACTCGCCTTGCCGCTGACCTGGATCGAGCAGCAGCTCGCGGAGTCGGACCGCACGATCGAGCAGTTGGTGCAGGCCGAGAACCAGCAACAGGCCGCCGACCAAGTCTCCATCGGCAACAGCATCGGCAGTCTGCGCGCCCTCGGGGCGACGGACTGGCGCGCCTTCGTCGAGACCATGAGTGTGGTCGAGCAGACGTTGCGCGGCGATCCCGGCGGGGTCTATACCCACATGGAGTTCGCCGCGCGTGATCGCTATCGCCATGTAGTGGAGACGGTCGCGAAGGACAGCCAAAGCGCCGAGGCCGAGGTGGCCCAGGCGGCGGTCGAGCTGGCGCGCGAGGGTGCGCGCGGTCCCGACGCGGCCGCGCGCGAGGCGCATGTTGGCTTCTACCTGATCGGTCGCGGATTGCCCTTGCTCGAACGCCGGATGCAGGCCAGTCCCGGTCCCCTGGAGTCATTGCGACGACAGGGACGCCAGTTCCCCTTGTCGCTGTATCTGGGGGCGATTGCGCTGCTCACGGTCCTCTTCACCACGGGCTTGCTGGCATCCGTGCGGGCCGAGGGACTGCCGGGTTGGGTGCTCGCGGTGCTGGGGTTGCCCGCCCTGCTGGGCACCAGTCAACTGGCGGTGGCCCTGGTGAACTGGGTGGCCACGCTGCTGGCGACCCCCGAGCCCCTGCCGCGCATGGACTTTTCGGGCGGCATTCCGCCGGATCGGCGCACTCTGGTCGTGACCCCGACGCTGCTCACCAGCGCCGGGGGCATCGAGTCACTGGTCGAGGCGCTGGAAGTGCGCTTTCTGGCCAATCGCGACGAGGGTCTGCACTTTGGCCTGCTGACCGATTTTCGCGATGGGCCGGCGGCAACGCAGCCGGAAGACGCGGCGCTGGTTGGGTTGGCCGCGCAGCGCATCGCCGCGCTGAATGCCAAGTACCCGCGTGCGCGCGGCGACACCTTTTTCCTCTTCCACCGCTCGCGCCGTTGGAATCCGCGCGAGCGGATCTGGATGGGCTACGAGCGCAAGCGCGGCAAGCTCGCCGACCTCAACGCGCTGCTGCGCGGCGACGCGGGAGAGCGCTTCGACTCGATCGTGGGCGAGACGGCGATCCTTGCCGACGTGCGCTACGTTATCACCCTGGATACCGATACCCAGCTTCCGCGTGACGCAGCCCGCCAGTTGGTGGGCGCCATAGCGCACCCGCTCAATCGGGCGGTCTACGACCGCGACCGCCAGCGCGTGCGCGAAGGCTACGGCATCCTGCAGCCCCGGGTGGCCGTGAGCCTGCCCGGCGCCAGCCGTTCGCGCTATGCGCGCCTGCACGGCAGCGATGCCGGGATCGACCCTTATACCCACGCCGTCTCCGACGTCTACCAAGACTGGTTCCAGGAAGGCTCCTTCATCGGCAAGGGCATCTATGACGTCGATGTCTTCGAGCAGACGCTGGCGGGGCGCTTTCCCGAGAACCGCATCCTCAGTCACGACCTGCTTGAAGGCTGTTACGCCCGCTCCGGGCTGCTCTCCGACGTGCAGCTGTACGAGGACTTCCCTGCCTGCTACGGCGCCGACGCGAGCCGCCAGTATCGCTGGATGCGCGGGGACTGGCAGATTGCGCACTGGTTGCTGCCGTGGGCTCCCGGGGTCGATGGACGTGCGCGGCGCAATCCGCTCTCGTCCCTGTCGCGCTGGAAACTGGCCGATAACCTGCGGCGCAGTCTGGTGCCCGCCGCCCTGACCCTCTCGTTGGTCCTGGGCTGGGTCGTGCTGCCGGCGCCCGCTCTCTGGACCCTGGCCGTGATCGGCATCCTGCTGCTCCCGGCGCTCATGACCGCGCTGCTGAACCTGGTGCGCAAGCCGGGCGACGTGCACTGGCACACCCATCTCGCAGCGGGTCTCCGCGCGGTGGTGCGGCAAGTCGCGCAGGCGCTCTTCTCGCTCGTCTGTCTCCCCTATGAGGCCTTTCTCGGTCTGGACGCGATGCTGCGCACCCTCTGGCGATTGTGGATCTCCCACCGCGGGCTGCTGGAATGGGTCTCCTCCGCCGATCAGGATCACCAGGGCTGGGGTGTCGCCTCCTTCTATCGTCGAATGTGGGTCGGCCCCGCGCTGGCCGCCGTCACCGCCCTGGGGCTGGCGATGGCCAACCCCGTCGCTGTCTGGCCAGCCGTGCTCTGGGCGGCGGGACCCATCTTGGCGCTTTGGCTGAGTTCGCCGGCGATTGCCTGGTGGTTGAGTCAGCCGCTGACGCATCGCGAGGCCCGCCTGACGTGCGAGCAGGTCCAGTTTCTGGGCCGGGTGGCGCGCAAGACCTGGGCCTTCTTCGAGACTTTCGTCGGCCCGGATGACCATTGGCTGCCGCCGGACAACTACCAGGAGCATCCCGCGCCCGTGGTGGCGCATCGCACCTCGCCGACCAATATAGGGCTCTCGCTGCTCGCGAATCTGGCGGCCTATGACTTCGGATATTCGACCGTTGGCGGGCTCATCGCGCGTACGAGCGGTGCCTTGAGCACCATGTCCGCTCTGGAGCGCTATCGCGGTCATTGCTACAACTGGTACGACACCCGGACGCTCAAGCCGCTGCCGCCGCTCTATATCTCCTCGGTGGACAGCGGCAACCTCGCGGGCCATCTGCTGACTCTGCAACCGGGTCTGCTGGGGCTGATCGACGCACCCATCCTCAGCCCGCGCTGGCTGGAGGGGATCGACGACAGCTTCCGCATTCTGGTGGAGGCGCTGGCAGCGGGCTCCGAGCATCGCAGGAAGCCGGTCTTGGCCTTGCCCGATGCGTTGGTGCCTTTCCGGCAGCGGCTGGAGTCGGCCATCCAGACGCGGCCAACCGGGCTGGTGGCAACGCGTGACTGTCTTGGGGCGCTGGCGACGGCGGCCGAGGCGGCGGCACTGGATCTGAGCGCGCGCACCGAGGCTGATGTGATCGCCTGGGCGGGGTCCTTGGCCCGGCAGTGTCGGGGAATCCTGGAAGATCTGCTGTTTCTGGTGCCTTGGCTCGAGGATGAGCCGGGTTTGGGGCCGGTTGATGCGGTGGCTGGGCTTGGTGCGATTCCGACTCTGCGGGAGTTGGGGCGGGCAGGGTTGGTTTCGGACGATGCAAAGGAGAGTAAGCACAGTCAGGACGACAAGATCCAGGTCGCCGGTCGGCGCGCCCGGGAACGGATTGCGGTCATCGAGGGGCTGGCTCAGCAGGCTGGCGAGCTGGCGGCGATGGACTACGACTTCCTCTTCGACGAGGCGCGTCAGCTGCTGGCGATCGGCTACAACGTCAGCGAACGCCGCCAGGACACGAGCTACTACGACCTGCTGGCCTCCGAGGCGCGTCTGGCCAGTTTCGTGGGGATCGCGCAGGGGCAGTTGCCGCAGGAGAGCTGGTTCGCCCTGGGGCGTCTGCTGACCCTCGCCGTCGGCGAGCCGACGCTGCTGTCCTGGAGCGGCTCCATGTTCGAATACCTGATGCCGCTGCTGGTGATGCCGACTTACGAGCACACCCTGCTGGATCAGACCTATCGCACGGCGGTGGCGCGACAGATCGCCTATGGCAAGGAGCGCGGCGTGCCCTGGGGCGTCTCGGAGTCCGGCTTCAACATGGTCGACCTGCAGCTCAACTACCAGTACCGCGCCTTCGGCGTGCCAGGACTGGGGCTCAAGCGCTGGCTGGCGGAGGATCTGGTGGTCGCTCCTTATGCCTCGGCGCTCGCGCTCATGGTCGCGCCGGAGGCCGCCTGCCAGAATCTCCAACGCCTCGCGAACAGCGGTTTCGAAGGCCGTTACGGCTTCTACGAGGCTATTGACTACACCCCCTCGCGCCTGCCCCGTGGCCAGGCAAACTCCGTGGTGCGCTCCTTCATGGCCCATCACCAGGGCATGAGCTTCCTCTCCCTGGCTTACTTGTTGCTGGAGCGTCCGATGCAGCGCCGTTTCGCCTCGGCGCCACTGTTTCAGGCGACCGCCCTGCTGCTGCAGGAGCGTATCCCCAAAACGCCGGCCTTCTACACCCACGCCAGCGGCGAGCCCACCGACATCCGCACTACCGCCAGCGGTCAGGAGTCGCAGATGCGGGTGTTCACCAGCCCGCACACCCTGACCCCCGAGGTGAAGCTGTTGTCGAACGGGCGCTACCACGTGATGGTCACCAACGCCGGTGGCGGCTACAGCCGCTGGAAGGATCTCGCCGTGACCCGCTGGCGCGAAGACACCACCCGCGATGCCTGGGGCAGCTTCTGTTATCTTCGCGACCTGGCGAGCGGGGCGCTCTGGTCGACCGCCTATCAGCCCACGCTCAAAACACCGGAACGCTACGAGGCCATCTTCTCGGAGGGACGCGCCGAGTTCCGCCGCCACGACCACGAGATCGAGTCCTATACCGAGATCTCCGTCTCGCCCGAGGACGACATCGAGCTGTGCCGGGTGCGCCTCACCAACCGTTCACGGGTGCGCCGGGTCATCGAGGTCACCAGCTACGCCGAGGTCGTGCTCGCCCCGCCGGCCGCGGACGCCGCGCATCCGGCCTTCAGCAACCTCTTCGTGCAGACCGAGATCCTGCATCCGCAACCAGCGATCCTCTGTACCCGTCGGCCACGCTCCAGCGGCGACGCCGTGCCCTGGATGTTTCACCAGATGGTGCTGCGCGGGACACCCTGCGACGCCATGTCCTATGAAACCGACCGCATGCGCTTCATCGGACGCGACCGCACGGTCGCTGATCCCTGGGCGATGGAGGGGGATACGACCCTCTCTGGCAGCGCCGGCTCGGTGCTCGATCCCATCGTCGCGATCCGCTGCTCGATGACCCTCGATCCCGACCAGACCGCGACGTTCGACCGGGTCACCGGCATCGGCGAGAGTCGTGCGATCGCCCTGAGTCTGGTCGAGAAGTACCAGGATCAGCGCCTGGCCGATCGCGTCTTCGATCTCGCCTGGACCCACAGCCAGGTGGTGCTGCGCCAGATCAATGCCAGCCAGTCCGACGTGCAGCTCTACGGGCGCCTGGCCAACTCCATCCTCTATGCCAACGCCTCCTTGCGGGCCGAGCCGAGCATCCTCGGCCAGAACCGCCGCGGCCAATCCGGGCTCTGGAGCCACGCGGTCTCCGGTGATGTGCCGCTAGTGCTGGTGCAGATCGGCGATCCGGCCAACATCGAACTGGTCCATCAGCTGGTGCAGGCGCACGCCTATTGGCGCCTGAAGGGGTTGACTGTGGACCTGGTGATCTGGAACGAGGATCGCGCCGGATATCGCCAGCAGCTCCACGACCAGATCCTGGGCCTGATCTCGGCAGGCGTCGAGGCGCATGTCATCGACCGGCCCGGCGGTATCTTCATCCGCCCGGCCGATCAGATCAGCCAGGAGGACCGCATCCTCTTCCAGACGGTGGCGCGGGTGATCCTGAGCGATACCCGGGGCACCTTGGCGGAGCAGCTCAACCGGCGCGGCCCCATGGAGCCGAGCGTGCCGCGTCTGCGCCCGACCCGCACCCGCTTTTCCGAATGGAGCCGGGGGGACGAGAAAGTGAGCGGTGGGCAGCGCGCAGCGGACAGTGACGATCGTCCCGCTCGTCTGTTCGACAACGGGCTGGGAGGCTTCAGCCCGGATGGGACCGAGTACGTCATCACCACCGCGCCCGGCCAGACGACGCCCGCGCCCTGGGTGAATGTCCTGGCGAATCCACACTTCGGGACGGTCATCTCCGCCAGCGGCACGGCCTACACTTGGAGCGAGAACGCTCACGAATTTCGCCTCACGCCCTGGCACAACGACCCGGTGAGCGACGCCAGCGGCGAGGCCTTCTATCTGCGCGACGAGGAGAGCGGCCACTGTTGGTCGCCGACGCCGCTGCCCGCCGGCGGCCGGTCCGACTACGTCTGCCGGCATGGCTTCGGCTACAGCGTCTTCGAGCACACCGAGGACGGCATCCACTCGCAGCTCTGGGTCTACGTGGCGGTGGATGCACCCATCAAGTTCTCGGTGCTCAAGGTGAGCAATCGGTCGAATCAGTCGCGCCGGCTCTCGGTGACCGGTTATGTGGAGTGGGTGCTCGGCGATCTGCGCCCCAAGACCAACCTCCATGTCATCACCGAAGTTGATGCGACCAGCGGCGCTCTGTTCGCGCGCAATCCTTACAACACCGAGTTCGCCGACCGCATCGCCTTTTTCGACGTGGACGATCCGACCAGAGCCGTCAGCGGCGACCGGACTGAGTTCCTCGGGCGCAATGGCACCCCGCGCGCTCCGGCCGCGCTGAAGCGCGTGCGCCTCTCGGGCAAGGTCGGGGCCGCGCTGGATGCCTGCGCGGCGCTTCAGTCGACGCTCGAGCTGGAGCCTGGGCAGACGCGCGAGACGGTCTTCCGCCTCGGCGTGGTCGGGCGCCGCGGCATGGATGACGCCAGCTCCCTGGTGCATCGCTGCCGGGGGGCGAGCGCCGCGCGGGCGGCGCTGGAGAAGGTGCGCCAGCAGTGGACGCACACCCTGGGCGCCGTGCGGGTGCAGACTCCCGATCCGTCGCTCGACATCCTGGCCAACGGCTGGCTGCTCTACCAGACCCTGGCCTGCCGGCTATGGGCGCGCAGCGGCTACTATCAGTCCGGCGGCGCCTTCGGCTTCCGCGACCAGTTGCAGGACGCCATGGCGCTCATCCATGCCGAGCCGCTGCGCCTGCGCGAGCAATTGCTGCTCTGTGCCAGCCGCCAGTTCCGCGAGGGTGATGTCCAGCACTGGTGGCATCCGCCCTCGGGCCGAGGGGTGCGGACCCGTTGCTCGGACGACTATCTCTGGCTGCCGCTGGCGACCTCTCGCTATGTCGTGGCCACCGGGGATACCGGGGTGCTGGAGGAGTCGGCGCGGTTCTTGGAAGGCCGCTTGGTCGGCGGCGAGGACGACGCCTACTACGACCTTCCCGGTCTGTCGGACGAATCCGCCAGCCTCTACGATCATGGCGTGCGCGCCATTCTGCACGGCCTGCGGTTTGGCGAGCATGGTTTGCCGCTGATGGGCTCGGGCGACTGGAACGATGGCATGGACCGGGTGGGGATCAAGGGCCGGGGCGAGAGCGTCTGGCTGGGTTTTTTCCTCTACGAGGTGCTGATGGGCTTTAGCCAGGTTGCGCGACTGCAGGGCGATCAGCCCTTCGTCGAGCGTTGTGAGCGGGAGGCGGAGCAACTGCGCCAGAGCCTCGATGCGCATGGCTGGGACGGTGGCTGGTATCGGCGCGCCTACTTCGACGACGGGACCCCGCTGGGCTCGGCGGGTCAGGCCGACTGCCAGATCGATTCCATCGCCCAAAGCTGGTCGGTGCTCTCCGGGGCCGGCGGTCGGCAGCGGGCGCGGCTGGGGATGGATGCGCTGGATGCGCGTCTGGTGCGTCGGGATGCCGGGCTGATTCAATTGCTGGATCCACCCTTCGATCAGTCGGCCTTGAATCCCGGCTACATCAAGGGCTACGTCCCCGGCGTGCGCGAGAACGGCGGGCAATATACCCATGCGGCCATCTGGGCGACGATGGCCTTTGCGCAACTGGGCGATCGGGCGCGCGCCTGGGAGCTCTTCGACCTGATCAACCCGATCCATCATGCACGCTCTCCCGCGGAGGTTAAGACCTATAAGGTCGAGCCCTATGTGGTCGCGGCCGATGTCTATGCGGTCTCCCCGCATGTTGGGCGCGGCGGCTGGACCTGGTACACCGGCTCGGCGGGCTGGATGTACCGATTGATCCTGGAATCCCTGTTGGGGTTGCGGTTGGAAGGGGAGACCCTGCGCATTGAGCCTTGTCTGCCCGCGGACTGGGAGGGGTTCACCTTGCAGTACCGCTATCGCGAGACGCTCTACCGCATCGCTGTGACACAGACGCCCGAAGGGGAAGACGGACCACGAGTGATCGTGGACGGAATCCCGCGCGACGATGCCGTCATCCCCTTGTTGGACGACCGTCTGGAGCATGCGGTCGAGCTGAGATTCTGCAGTGGGCGGCGGGGCTGACCGGCCCCGGCTGTCTTCGTCACCACGCATCCTGGTCGCACCCCACCATTTCCGGATCGACGTGTATCGCGGCGCGCACGGTCTGCGTCGGCTGTGCGCTGCTGGGGATGAGCGTCAGCGGCTATCGGGCCTGGCCGCGCGGCGGCCAGCGCCAGGGGGGTGAGTGACGCGCAGCTGGCGCTGCTGCCGCAGGGCATCCACGCCGAGACTGGTGGCGCCTACGGCAGTCCGCGGATAGCGCGGGCACTTCGCGCCCATGTCCTGAGCGCCGGGAAGGCGCGCGTGGAATGGCTGTTGCGTGCGCACGACGGGCGACGGGGGTGTCACCGGCATCGCGACCGCGTCACGACCGACTTGAGCTACCGTCTTCCCGTGGCCAAGAACCTGCGTGCTCGCCCGTGACTTCCGGCCCAATGCCCCGAACCCGCCGACATCACTGAACTCTGCACTGACGAGTGCTGGCGCTATCTGGCCGTCGTCCTCGACCTGTTCAACCGCGAGGTCGTCGGCGGGTCATCAGCGCCCTCGACATGGCCGATGCCCGGCGCCGACCGCCACCGGGGCACTCCGGCCGGGGTAGCCAGTACGTCAGCCACGCCTTCCAGCATCGATGCCTTCTACAGGCGCAAGCGACTGCACTCGACACTCGGCGATCGTTGCCTCGTCGAGTTCATGCAGCATTGGCAGGCGAGCCAGAGTCACGACCAGACGACCGCATGAGCCCAACCCCTTGGGGGACGGACCAAAAAGCGGGGAAGCTCAATCTTGGCCTCCGTGCCGACTCACATCTCTTTCTTGACGTCCCTGGCCGCATCGCTCACGGCATCACCGCCGCTTTGGATATCCTTGCCGGCGCCCTCGATGGTATTACAGCCGGGCAAGCCGACCAGCGCGATCAGAAGAATCAGTGCTACGAGCTTTTCCATCACCATCACCTCTTGTGTGTCTATGCCATCCGTTGGTGTTGAGCCACCGTCGGTCAATCCTGTTGCCATCGGTTTCCAAGGGGGCGGCGCAGGCCTATCGACGACCTTCAGGCATCGGTTTCTTGCGTCGCGGGTTGGGGCGTGTGCAAGTCACTCCGAGGGGACTCGGGGGCATCTGCGGGGTTGGTGTCTGCCAAGGATCGCAACCCGTGATGTGGACGCTATGCCGAATAGGCAGCTTCTTCAGTGCGTTAGCGAACTTAAGACGGTGTTTCGTCCGGTCTGAGCGTGTTCTCCTCGCAAAGCTCGGCAACCTCGGCGCGTAGCCGTCACAGCGCCATCTCCTCGGGTATCACCGCCTTGCCTGCGCTCGCCACCGGCTTGCCGGCCTGGCCTTGCTGCGCCCAGTTGCGCACCCTCTGCTCCACCAGGCCCATCTCGCGTGCGCCCCGACTACACCGGCTTGACCACCTGCTCCTTGCACTCCCGCGCGTATCTCCGCTGCGGGATCTTCTGCCGCGTGCTCTCCAAACGGGATGCGAAGGTACGCGACAGATTCAGCATGAAGCCGGCTCATGCCGCTCGATGGGCGCTGTTGTGAGCGTTGTCGCGTCGCTGAACCCTGAGGCTGATCGGGGCTATCGGTTTCAGGATTCGTGCCGTCAAAGAGGCGCCGCTAATTCTTTGTCTCCGTTGGCGCACACGACGCGATTGCGCCCGAGTCGCTTGGCCTGGTAGAGCGCCGCGTCGGCGGTTGAGGTCAATGCGATGCTGGAATAATGGTCGTCAAGCTCGGCGAGTCCGGCACTGAAGGTGCACTGAAAATGGCCGCTTGCGTTGGGCAGACGCAGCAGGGCGAATTGCTCGCGCAGGGCGTTCATGACCTTCTCGGCCGCGGCGATCGTGGTGTCGGGCATCAGCACCGAGAATTCCTCGCCGCCATAGCGGCCGATGACGTCGTGGCGTCGCAGACGTTTGCGCAACATCTGCGCCAGACTTCTGATGACCCGGTCGCCAACGGGATGACCATAGGTGTCGTTGACCTGTTTGAAATGATCGATGTCGAGTATGGCGAGCACAAGTGGAGCGTCGCTTCTGCTCGAGCGGGCGACCTCGGTCTCGAGATGCAGGTCGAAAGCGATGCGGTTCAGCAGTCCCGTCAGACTGTCCTGACGGATGAGCGCGGTGAGCGAGCGGAAGCGTGAGACACGCAGCTCGACCGCCCTCACCAGATCGACGTCCGGGATGGGCTTGGTGAGGAAGTCGTCGGCACCCGTCCCCATCGCGGACAGTTGCTGCTGGCGATCGGATTCGCCGGACAGAAAGACGATGGGGATGCCGGCATGGCGCTCCTCCTGCCGTACGACGCGTGCGGCCTCGATGCCATTGCAGTCGGGCATGTAGAGATCCAGCAGGATCAGCTCGGGCTCGAACGTGGCGATGCTGTCGAGCAATGCGCTCGGCTCGCTGATCGCGTATGCCAGCATGCCCGCGTCTCTGAGCACCGCCACGTAGTAGTCTCCCAGTGGCACCGAGTCGTCGAGGATCAGCACACGGTAGGGGTCGGAGGCGTGCGTGCAGGTCAGCTTGTCGAGCAGGTCGGCCAGACTATGGACGTCGATCGGTTTGGACAGACAGGCATCGGCGCCGCTGCGCACCGCGGCCAGGCGGCTGTCCCAGTTCCAGTGACTGGACACCATGATGAGTGGAGGCTCGGTGCCGGTCCGGTTTGGCGAGGTGCTGGATGGGGTTGCCGATACCCCCCCTTCGGGAAGGGGCGAGCAATCCGAGACGATCGCCCGAATCCGCTGCGTCTCCAACACCGCTCGAGCCCGTGCTAATGACTCGCACCAGATGACATCCCAGCCGTAGTAGCCAAGTTGCTCCACCAGGTCTTCGGCACTCGCCCGATCCTCTTCGATCAGCAGCAGACAGGAGGGGGCCTCCCCCCTGGTCTCCGCCGGGATCGGTTCGAGGCGTGCCGGCTCGACCGCTGCGGCGGTCTCGAGGGCCTCCGGGATCTGCAACGCATACCGTCTCAAGGCCTTGAGGCGGGCACCGATGCGCTCGAACAGCTCCAACCGGACGGATTCTTCTTCGCTCTGGTCGAGGCGCTCGAGCACGTCCTCGATCTCCCTGGCCTGGTCGCCGAGCCCGGGCTGCCCGAATGTCCCCGCGGTTCCGGCCAGGCTGTGCACCGGTCGGTGAAATGCCTCCAGGGCGGCCGGGCGGCCTGCTGTCTCAAGCACATGCGACCAGCCGCGCTCCAGTTCATCGATTCGTTCCGGAAGCTCCGCGAGGAAGCGCTCCCGCATTCGGCGCAGTCTCTCGCCACGGCTCGTCTGAGATGTCGACATGAGCGCCTCCATGATGGCTAAGAGATGGGGTCAGGCAGCCGAGTGCCCCAGGAGGGCGCGAATCTCATCGCCCAGGCGCATGGGGTCGAAAGGCTTGGAGATCACTCCGAGCGCCCCTGTCGCTGCGAGCTGCTCGCACTCTTTCGGTTGGACCTTGGCGGTCATGAAGATGACCGGGGTTTGGGCCAGATGGGGCAGCTGGCGCAGCCGTTGGAGCGTGGTCGGACCGTCCATGCCCGGCATCATGACGTCGAGCAGGATGAGGTCCGGCGCGAGTTCGGGCGCGCGGCTCAGCGCCTCGTCCCCGGATGCGCACTGGGTCAGCCGAAAATCCTCCTCCAGCGCGAACTCGGCGATCTGCCGGATATCGGACTCGTCCTCGATATGCAGGATGTGCAGTGTCATGGCGTGCTCCTGGGATTCGGATCGTCCTCGTTTGTCGGTGCGGGGCTATCCGCGCGGTCTTCGCTCCATTCGGGCAGATCGAAGTAGAAGGTCGTGCCCCCGCCTGCCCGAGAGGTATAGCCGATGCATCCATGGTGTCGCTCCAGGATCGCTTTGGTGATCGAGAGCCCCAGGCCGGTTCCGCCCTTTTCGCGGCTATCGGAGCTGTCGGCCTGGGCGAAGCGTTGGAAGATGTGATCCTTGAAGGACTCGGGAATGCCTGGGCCCTGGTCCTCGACCAAGGCGCGGAATCCTTGTGCGTGACGCCGCAGCCCGATCTGGACCTCCCCGCCTTGAGGCGAGTATTTGACCGCATTGGAGATGAGGTTGGCGAAGACCTGCAGCATGCGATTGTCGTCCGCCAGCACCGGGGCGCGCTCGAGCTCCACACGACCCGTAAGCTTCACCTGGAGCTGGCGGGCGTAGCCCTCGTTGGCCTCCAGTGCCTGGCGGGCGAGGGCGGCGAGATCGGTGGGGTGGAGATCGAAGTGCATGCGCCCGGAGGCGATCTTCTCGAGATCGAGGATGTCGTCGATGAGCAGGGTCAGGCGCGCGCTGTTGCGCTCGGCCATCTCGAGCATGGTGCGAACCTTCTCGGGCAGGGTCTCGGCGTAGCGACCGACCACCAGCCCGAGCGCGCCGCGGATGGAGGTGACGGGCGTGCGCAGCTCGTGACTGACGGTCGAGATCAGCTCGCTCTTCATGCGCTCGAGCTGCTTGCGCTCGGTGATGTCGCGGATCATGCCGATGAAGAAGGGCCGGCCGCCGCGCTCGATGCGCGAGACCGCCAGTTCCATGGGGAAGACGGTGCCGTCCTGGCGCCGCCCCTTGAGCTCGCGGGTGACGCCGATGACCCTTTTGTCACCGGTGCGCAGGTGGTGGCTCATGTAGCCGTCGTGGCCGCTGCGATAGGGCTCCGGCATCAGCATGCTGAGGTTGCCGCCCACCACCTCGGCGGCGGTATAGCCGAAGATGCGCTCGGCGGCCGGGTTGAAGGAGATCACCCTGCCGTCGGGACCGGCGGTGACGATGCCGTCGATCACATTGTCGAGGATGGCCTGGGTGTGCTGCGACTGGTCCCTGAGCGCCAACTCCGCCTGCCTGCGCGCGGTGATGTCGGTGAAGACCGCGTAGACCTGGTACACCGCGACGCCGGAGGCGTCCTGCCTGGGGTAGGCGTCGACCTGGACCCAGCGCCAGGGGGTGGCGCGGGCGTGACGGATCCCCATCACCACGCCGGTGACGGGTGCGCCGAGCCGCAAGGCCTGGATGACCGGGTAATCGATGCTGGAAAAGGCGCGCCCGTCCTCGCGAACGACCTGCCAGAGCGAGTCGATCGAGGTGAGCTCGCGCATCTGCTCCAGGGCGGCGCCGAGGATGCGCTGGGCGGCTGGATTGGCATCCAGGATGCGGCCCTCGGCGTCGTGGATGACCACACCCTGGCCCAGGTGCAGGAAGACCGAGCGGAAGCGCTCCTCGGACTCCTGGCGCCGCGCCGTCATCTCCTCGGCCAGTGCCAGCGCCTGAGCGCGGCGGTCCAGCAGCAGCCGGGTCACGGCGAACAGGGCCAGACTGATGCCGATACCCAGTCCCAGCACCAGCCAGATGGTCGCCATATCGGTCTCGGCGGCAAAGCCCGGCCGGCTGTAGAGGTTCAGGGTCCAGGTGCGGCCGTAGGCCTGAATCCGCTGCAGGCCGGTGTGGCTCGGGTTCGGGTTCGGCTCCGGGTCGTGCTGCTCGACGGAGTCGTACATGAGGGCGTCCGGATCGGTGCCCTCGCCATCGTAGATCCTGAAGTCGATCGCCAGGCTGCGCTTGCCGAGGATCCCGGCCATGAGGTCGTCGACCCGATAGGGGCTGTAGACGAAACCCCGCAGCGCCGCCCAGCGCTCCGCCGCCGTGTCGAGGGGCAGACCGGGCCGATAGATGGGGACGTACATGAGGAATCCGGCCTGTTCCTTGCCGTGAGTCTCCTGCACCAGCCGGACCTTGCCCGAGATGGTGGTGGCGTCGGTGTCGACGGCCGCCTGCATGGCCGCGCGGCGGATCTCCTGCGAGAACATGTCGTAGCCGAAGGCCGCCAGGTTGCGCCCGGAGAAGGGCTCCAGATAGACGATGGCGGTATAGAGCGCACGCTCGCCGGGCGGCTTGAGCCGATAGTCCGGGAAGCCCTCGGCGCGCACGGCGGCGACATGGGCGGCCAGCTGGTCGGGTCGGACGAGCTGGCTGTAGCCGACGCCGAGGATGCCGGGATAGTTCTCCGTCAGGCGCAGGCGCTCCACATAGGTATGCCATTCCTGGCGAGAGACCGTCTCGCTGGCGTCGAAGAGTCCGGCGCCGCCGAGCAGGATCTGCTCGTGGTCGTGCAGACGCTCGTCGATCGCCTCGCGGATCTCTTGGCTAAGCAGATCGAACTGCCGGTCGGCGATCAGCTGGCGCTGCTCGATCAGCCCCTGCCAGGCCAGCAGGACCGGCAGCAGCGCCGCCAGCAGCACGATCCAGGCGAGATAGCGACGGCTGTTCGTGCTCCTGGGCCGCGCGGACCGGGCGAGGCGCTTCGGGGAGGGGTGGGTTCTGTCTCGCATCCTGATGTCCGCACGTTCCGATGATCCGTTCCAGACGAACAGCGCTTTGCTGTCTTCGGGCCAGGACGCCATCCCGTCGGATTGGCTCCCGGGGCCGCGCTCCATCAGCACGAAATGCCGATGGAAGGCGCCGATCGCAAGAGACGGCCGTTACGTCTCGACGATGAAAGATACCTGTCACCGTGGTTGTCGGTGAGGCGATGAAGCTCTGCTCTGCAAGGTGATGTCTATCCCGGCGCTATGTCTCCCCGCCCCGAACAGCGGGGGATTTTGTGCGCCATTGCTCGCATGCCTGGCGCAGCAGCTGGAAGCTTGTCTCGGCGACGTTCGGCAGCTCGAGCAGGCTGGATGCGAGCGCCTCGCGATCCTTCTCCTTGGCGGCCCTTTCGATTTCCTGCGCCAGTCGTTGGCCGCAGTGCGCCAAAGCTTCCTGCGCCGGCGAGAGCGTCGTGGAGAGTCGGTGCGGGCGGTGCGAGGCGTCCTCGACGTCACTTGTGCACCGTCAGGGGCGAGAGGTTGTAGCGCTCAGCCAAGACCATGGTCGGCAACGTCGAGGTCTGCAGCTCACGACGAATCGCCGGGGTGGTGCAGGCGGATGTCCCTCGACGATCAGGCTCCCGGGCTGTGGACTGTTGCGCGAGCGGTGGCTGCTTCGTGAAGCAGAAGCTCAAGCACCTCGCGGGCTCGGAACAATGGATAGCTTCGACGGGGAATATGATCACACGGGACGTAACAGCTAAAAAAACACCACACCCTCGCGGAGTGATCCTGGAGTGCGACGAGCTGTGGTCCCTTGTCGGAAAACGTCTGAACAAACAGTGGATCTGGCTCGCCATGGATCGCCCGACTCGGCGTATCGTCGGGGTCCATGTTGGCGATCGTACAGAGCGCTCCGCACAGGCTCTGTGGGATTCCATCCCGACGCAATATCAGACTTCCGCTCCCGTCTACCCCGATTTCTGGGACACCTATGCGCGGATCATCCCTGCACGCCGGCATTGTCCCAGTGCGAAGTCCCAAGGGGAGGCCGGACAAGCGCCGCGCTGGAACACCCCGCCTGTCACACGGGGCCCGTTCCAACAGGAAGCGGGAGAGGCGGCCCGGTCGCCCAGGTCGGGCCGAGCGCCCGATGCGCCTGCCCCGCGGCAATCGCGCCAATCCCGGCGCATGTCTCAGCTCCCTGCGCATGTCACAGCCGCTCCCGGCTCAGCCGCAGCGCGTTGGTGATCACCGACACCGAGCTGAAGCTCATGGCGGCCGCGGCGATCATCGGCGAGAGCAGCAGCCCGAAGAACGGATAGAGCGCGCCGGCGGCGATCGGCACGCCGAGGCCGTTGTAGCCGAAGGCGAACATCAGGTTCTGGCGGATGTTGCGCAGGGTGGCGTGCGAGAGTTGGCGGGCGCGGGCGATGCCGCGCAGATCGCCCTTGACCAGGGTGATGCCGGCGCTCTCCATGGCGACGTCGGTGCCGGTGCCCATGGCGAGGCCGACCTGGGCCTGGGCCAGCGCCGGGGCGTCGTTGATGCCGTCCCCGGCCATGGCCACGATCCGCCCCTCGGCCTGTAGCTCCTTGACGATCGCGCCCTTGCGTTCGGGCCGCACACCGGCCTCGAAGCGTGCGATGCCGAGCTGCTCGGCGACCGCTGTGGCGGTGGCCCGGTGGTCGCCGGTGAGCATGATCACCTCGACGCCCTCGGCGGCCAGTACCGCGAGCGCCTCGGGGGTGGTCGACTTGATCGGGTCGGCCACGCCGAGCAGACCGACCGCGCGGCCGTCGAGCGCCACCAGCATCACCGTCTGCCCCTGTCCGCGCCGCGTCTCGGCCGCTTCCCGGAGCGGACGTCCGTCGATGCCCAGCCCCTCGAGCAGTGCCGCGGTGCCCACCGCCACCATACGTCCCGCGACCCGGCCGGTGACGCCCTGGCCGGTGTGGGAGGCGAAGTCCTCCGGCGGTTCGAGCGTGAGTTCGCGCGTCTGGGCGCCGCGCACGATGGCGGCGGCCAGCGGATGTTCGCTCGCCTGCTCCAGACTGGCGGCCAGGCGCAGCAGCTCCGCCTCATCGAATCCGTCCGTGGCCTCGACCGAGACCAGACTCGGGCGCCCCTCGGTGAGGGTGCCGGTCTTGTCGATCACCAGGGTGTCGACCTTGCTCATCAGTTCGAGCGCCTCGGCGTTCTTGACCAGGATGCCGAGCCCCGCGCCGCGTCCGGTGGCGACCATGATGGAGATGGGCGTGGCCAGTCCCAGGGCGCAGGGGCAGGCGATGATGAGCACCGCCACCGCGTTGACCACGGCATGGGCCAGACGCGGCTCCGGTCCCCACAGCGACCAGACGCCGAAGGTGATCAGCGCGACCAGTACCACCGCCGGCACGAACCCGCTCGCGACCCGGTCGGCCAGTCCCTGGATGGGCGCGCGCGAGCGTTGCGCCTCGCTGACCAGCGCGACGATCCGCGCCAGCAGGGTGTCGCCGCCAACCTGCTCGGCGCGCATCACCAGGGCGCCGGTCTCGTTGAGCGTGGCGCCGATCAGCCGGTCGCCGGCCTGCTTGGGCACGGGGACGGGCTCGCCGGAGATCATCGACTCGTCGACCCGGCTGCTGCCCTCCAGCACCACCCCATCGACCGGGATCTTCTCGCCGGGGCGCACCCGCAGCCGGTCGTCTCGGGCGATCCGATCCAGGGGGACGTCCTCCTCGGTCCCGTCCGGGCGAATCAGGCGGGCGGTCTTGGGCGCCAGACCGAGCAGGAGTTTGATGGCGTCGTTGGTGCGTGAGCGCGCGCGCAGCTCCAGCACCTGTCCCAGCAGTACCAGGGTGGTGATGACCGCGGCGGCCTCGAAATAGACCGCGACCGTGCCGTCGGCGCGGCGCATGAGCGCGGGAAAGAGCTCGGGCAGCAGCAGTGCGATCAGGCTGTAGGACCAGGCGACGCTGACGCCGAGCCCGATCAGGGTGAACATGTTGAGATTCCAGGTCACGAGCGAGCGCCAGCCCCGCGCCAGCAGCGGCCAGCCGCCCCAGAGCACCACGGGCGTGGCGAGGAACAGCTCGATCCACTGCACCTGGCGCATGGTGACGCCGGCGGGGAGCCACTGCGGCGCCAGGTCGGCGAGCATGGCCAGCACGAAGAGCGGCAGGGCGAGGGCCGTGCTCACCCAGAACCGCCGGGTCATGTCGGTGAGCTCGGGGTTGGCCGTCTCCCCGGGCGCGGCGGTGCTCGGCTCCAGCGCCATGCCGCACTTGGGACAGTCCCCGGGGTGGTCCTGAACCACCTCGGGGTGCATCGGGCAGACGTATCGGGTGTGGGCGGGCGGCGCCCCGACGGACTCCAGCGCCATGCCGCACTTGGGGCAGTCTCCGGGGTGGTCCTGGACCACCTCGGGGTGCATCGGGCAGGTGAAGGTCTGGCTCATTCGATTCCCCCGTGTCGAGTTCAGTGATCCGCGCCGGTCATGCGCGTGTCCCGAGTCAGCTGCTTGCGCTTGCGCCCGTATTCCTCGGCATCGATCTCGCCGCGGGCGAAACGCGCGTCGAGGATCTCGCGGGCGCTGCGCTCACCGCGGTTCGTGGCCGGTCCCCGTCCCGAGAGGCCCCGCACCAGCCAGACGATCCCCAGGATCAGCAAGCCCCAGAACAGGACCATGCCCAGCCCGTGAATCCCGGCGCCCGCGCCAAATCCGCTGCCTATCATGGTGATCTCCTCCGTTTCGAGTGGTGTCGCGGAGCGACGACCGGACGATGGCCGCCCGCTCCAGTCGGTGTGTGACGGCGCGCCGCCACCGGCCTTCGCCTGATTCGCCCATCGCCCCGGGCACGCTGTGCCGGAGTGGGTGTGACCAGAAGTGGGGCGGTCGCAGGGGCCGCGGGCACGGCGCGGGGGCAGGGAGCCGCACGCCTCGACGGCCAGCCAACCTCAGGGCGCGATGTCGGGGCTGGAGAGGCCCTGATAGGCGTCGAACGATGCCCTTTCGGCCCGCGCCGAGGCATCCGCCCGCTGCGGCACCGGGGAGATGTCCGGGCTGGACATTCCCTGGTGGAAGTCGAAGGGCGCCTGGTCCGATCCGGCCCGGGCGGTCTGGACCACCGGCTGGGGATGTCCGACCTCGAGGTCCGGGTTGCCGGTGCCGAAGGCGCCATAGCTGTGGCCGGCGGATGCCTGGCCGGCGAGGAGCGCGAGCGTGAGTGCGGTCAGTTGAGTCTTCATCGGGTTTAGCCCCTTGCGATTGCAGACGAGATGAACAGGTGTCCCGGATGTCCCGTGATGGCCGATGGCCCAGGGTCAACGTCCTGTCGTTGGGGAACAGTCTGCCGCTCGGTCGCAAACGCGCGGATGACGCGAGCATGACAAGGTTGTCATCGAGCCGCCGCGGGGCGGGGCGCGAGGATCGCTGCGGGAAACCGGCGGCGCGCCGGTTGCGCCTGCGCGCGGGTGCCTGTCGCGCGGGCGGGGCCCGTCATCGGTGTGGGGCCGGGGCGGGTGTGCGGTCGACTGGTGGGGAAGGGGCGTGTTGCTCGGGGCCGGGGTGTCAGGATGAGCCGTGCCCGCCGGGCACGGCGTGGTCACGCGGACATCGTTCCGCCCGAGCCCGACCCCGTGCATCGGGCCGGGCGCGAGCGCCGGGTCGCTCGGCGCGACTCAGTGCCGCCGGGCGACTGGACGCGGTATCGCCTCCGCCCGCGCGGCGATCACTCGGAGGCGCCCGCTCCCGCGTGGTCGTGAGGTCCCCGTCCGGCGCCGGATGGTCCCATGTCGCCCGACATGCCGCCCGACACCATGTCCATGTGGCCGCGCTTCTGCACCATGTTGCATCCGCTCATGGCGGTCGACATCTGGTCCATGTTGGCCTGCATGTCGTGCAT
Source organism: Marichromatium sp. AB31 (assembly GCF_003718685.1). Lineage (NCBI taxonomy): Bacteria > Pseudomonadati > Pseudomonadota > Gammaproteobacteria > Chromatiales > Chromatiaceae > Marichromatium > Marichromatium sp. AB31. The sequence goes on from NZ_RHFI01000009.1 coordinate 87,752, forward strand.
CTGTTGCTGCATCAGCGCCATCCGCTTGCCGGGGTCCTGGGTGGCGCGGATCGTCTGCATCCGTTCCTGCATCGCCGTCATTCGTTGCATCATGGCGGGCATCTGCGCGGCGGGCGCGGCGCTCGCCGCCGGCGCGCTCGCCTCGGCCGCGGCAAGTCCGGGCAGCATCAGGACGGTGGTCAGCGCGAGGCCAGTGGGGGTGATACATCGGAATGCGTTCATCGGTCTCTCCCGAGGTCTCATAGGATGGAAGCCGAGCGGTGCGCGGTCTGTCGTCCGGGCCGCGGCGCCGTCTCGTCGTGCGGGGCTCGCCCCGGACATGACCGGCGTCCCTGATCGAGCGGCCAGTCATCGTCGTCTCAGAGTCTTGGACGCGACCCTGCACAACGCCATGACAGGAGGATGACAAGGCTGTCATCGAGCCTTGGACGCATCCGGACGGACCCCGCCGCGTGCCCGCAACGGCCCGCGGCGCCGCGTCACAGATCGGAGAGACGATGAAGATTTTGATTGTCGAGGACGAGCCGAAGACCGGGAGCTACTTGCGTCAGGGCCTCGGAGAGGCCGGCTACGTGGTGGATCTGGTCGACAACGGCTTCGATGGGCTCCACCAGGCCGAGAGCGGCGAGTACGATCTCGTCGTGCTGGACGTGATGCTGCCCGGTCTCGATGGCTGGCAGGTGCTCCAGGGGCTGCGTCGCGGCCATCCGCATCTCGCCGTGCTCTTCCTGACCGCGCGCGATCAGGTCGAGGATCGCGTCAAGGGGCTCGAGCTGGGCGCCGACGACTATCTGGTCAAGCCCTTCGCCTTCGCCGAGCTGCTCGCCCGCGTGCGCACCCTGCTGCGCCGCGGCCGCGCGCCGAGCGAGCCGTCCGTGCTGCGGGCCGCCGATCTGGAGGTCGATCTGCTGCGTCGCCGGGTGACGCGCGCGGGGCAGCGCATCGAGCTCACGGCCAAGGAGTATGCCCTGCTCGAGCTCTTCCTGCGCCGCCGTGGCGAGGTGCTGCCGCGCTCGCTGATCGCCTCGTCGGTGTGGGACATGAACTTCGACAGCGACACCAACGTCGTCGACGTGGCGGTGCGCCGACTGCGCCTGAAGATCGACAACGACTTCGAGCCGCGTCTCATCCAGACCGTCCGCGGCATGGGCTACGTCCTGGACGTGCCGGCGTGAGGACCCCGTCGCTGACCGTCCGGCTGAGCCTGCTGTTCGCGCTCTCGACCACGGCGCTGCTGGTCGGGCTCGGGTGGACGCTGGAGCGGGCGGTCGCGGCGCACTTCCGCGCCCTCGATCGCGAGGATCTCTCGGGCAAGCTCGCGCTGGTGGAACGCCTGCTGGGCACCACGGAGACGAGGTCCGCCCTGAAGAAACGGCTCGAGGACATCGTCATCGGCCACCCCGACATGGTGCTGTGGGTGCGCACGGCCGAGGGTGAGCTGATCTTCGCGCGTCGCGCCGGCCTGTTGCCGAGCAACACTTTCGAGCCGGGCGAGGCCGCGCCGCCGTCGCGCGCGGCGGGCGACCCGCCGCGCTGGCTCCAGTGGCGGCGCGGTCCGTACGGCTTTCGCGGGGTGCTCGTCGAGTTGCCGCTGGGGCCGCGGGGAGGCGAGTCGGCATGGGTGGCCATGGGCATCGATATCGGCCATCACCAGCGCTTCATGGCGAGTCTGCGCCATGTCCTGGGACTCTCCGTCGCGCTCACCGCTGTCGCCGCCGCCGGGCTCGGCTGGGGAGCGGTGCGCATGGGTCTGCGTCCGCTGCGGCGCGTGACCTCGCACGTCGCCACGCTCGACGCGAGCCGTCTCGACGCGCGTCTGCCCGAGGCCGGCGTGCCGGTCGAGATCAAGGTCCTGGTGGATGACTTCAATAACATGCTGGCGCGTCTCGAAGAGAGCTTCCGGCGCCTGTCGGACTTTTCCGCGGACGTCGCCCACGAGCTGCGCACGCCCCTCTCCAACCTGACGCTGCAGACCCAGGTGGCGCTCGGCGCCGTGCGCGAGCCCGAGCAGTATCGCGAGATTCTCTATTCGAGCCTGGAGGAATACGAGCGGCTCGCGCGCATGATCAACGACATGCTGTTCCTCGCCCAGGCCGACCACGGGCTGCTGCGGCCGGGGACGACGGTCGTCGATCTGGCCGATGAGGCGCGCGCGCTGTTCGAGTACTTCGAGGCCTGGGCGGAGGAGCGCGGGGTCGGTCTGGAGTTGGCCGGCGAGGCGCAGACGTGCGGCGACCCCTCGATGTTGCGCCGCGCGCTCAGCAATCTGCTGACCAATGCCATTGGCCATACCGAGGCGGGCCGCTCGGTGCGGATCGAGCTGGGGCACGAGCGCGCCGCGGTCTGTGTCAGGGTGGAGAATCCCGGTCCGGACATCCCCCCGGAGCAGCTCTCGCGCCTGTTCGACCGCTTCTATCGCGCCGATCCGGCGCGCACCCGCCACAGCGAGGGCGGCGGCCTGGGGCTGGCCATCGTCAGGTCCATCGCGCAGGCGCACGGCGGCACCGCGCGCGCATCCTCACAGGGCGGGCTGACCCGCTTCGAGTTGCGCCTCGGGCGTGCCGATCGTGAGACGTCCGCGGGCACCTGAGCCGCCGCGCCCTGGACGCGGGCGTGCCCACCCGCTGCGGACGCCGCCGGATCGTGGCCCCCATCTTTGATCGTCAGGCCGCGTCGATCCTCGGGCGGCATGCGCGGCCTCACGACCGAGGGCACGCGCAATGCGCACGCCCCGCATCCGCCTCGATCAACTCGTCCGCAAGGGTTAGATCCAAACGGCGCACCGTCGTGGCATCGACCTCGGCTGCGAGCGCGCGAATCGAGCAATCGAGCGCCGGATGGCGCAGGTCGTCGACCAGATCGAGCAGCGGGATCAGCACAAAGGCGCGACCGCGGATGCGTGGATGGGGCACCTTGAGCGCGGGCTCGTCGAGGACGAGATCGTCGTAGAAGAGCAGGTCGATGTCGATCAACCGCGGTCCCCACGGGGTGCCCTCGACCCGGCCGAGCCTGCGTTCCAGGGCCTTGAGCCGGACCAGCAGCGTTGGCGCGTCGAGTCTGGTTTCGCCGCGCACGCAGAGGTTGTAGAAATCGCGCTGATCGGTCAGCCCCCAGGGGGCGGTTTCATAGACCGGCGAGAGGACCCGCGTATCCAGCACCTCGGCGAGGTGCGCGACCGCACGCTCGAGGTTGCCGAGTCGGTCGCCCAGATTGGTGCCGAGACTCAGATAGACGGTTGCCATGATGAACAGCCTTGGAGGTGGGGCGGGGACGGTCGGTCCAGTGGATCGTCAAGCGCATCGAGGCGGGTTCGAGGCCGGCGGACACTCAGTCTCCGCCGGCTCGATGGGTCGCTAGCGATAGACCGGGAACCGCTCGGTCAGTCCCGACACCCGCTCGCGTACCTGGGCGATGACCGCGGCGTCCTGCGGTGCATCGAGCACGTCGGCGATCAGGTTGCCGACGAGCCTGGCCTCTTCCGCGCCGAATCCGCGCGTGGTCATGGCCGGGGTGCCGATGCGGATGCCCGAGGTGACGAAGGGCTTTTCGGGATCGTTGGGGATGGCGTTCTTGTTGACCGTGATGTGCGCCTCGCCGAGCAGCCGCTCGGCCTCCTTGCCGGTGAGGCCCTTGGCGCGCAGGTCGACGAGCATCAGATGGCTCTCGGTGCGCCCGGAGACGATGCGCAGACCGCGCGCGATCAGGGTCTCGGCGAGTACGGCGGCGTTGGTGACGACCTGCTGCTGATAGGTCTTGAACTCGGGCGTCATCGCCTCCTTGAAGGCGACCGCCTTGCCGGCGATGACGTGCATCAGCGGGCCGCCCTGGATGCCGGGGAAGATGGCCGAGTTGATGGCCTTGGCGTGCGCCTCGCGCATCAGGATGACGCCGCCGCGCGGGCCGCGCAGGCTCTTGTGCGTGGTGGTGGTGACGAAGTCGGCGTGCGGCACCGGGTTCGGATAGACGCCGGCGGCGATCAGCCCCGCGTAGTGGGCCATGTCGACCATGAAATAGGCGCCGATCTCGCGGGCCACCCGGGCGATGCGCGCGAAGTCGATGCGCAGGGCGAAGGCCGAGGCGCCGGCGATGATGAGCTTGGGTGTGTGCTCGCGCGCCTGGCGCTCAAGCGCCTCGTAGTCGATGTCCTCCTCGGCGTTGAGACCGTAGCTCACCACCCGGAACCACTTGCCGCTCATGTTGAGCGCCATGCCGTGGGTCAGGTGCCCGCCCTCGGCCAGACTCATGCCCATGATGGTGTCGCCGGGCTTGAGCGCCGCGAAGAACACGCCCTGGTTGGCTTGGGAGCCGGAGTTGGGCTGCACGTTGGCCGCCTCGGCGCCGAACAGGGTCTTGACCCGATCGATCGCGAGCTGCTCGACGACGTCGACATGCTCGCAGCCGCCGTAATAGCGCTTGCCCGGATAGCCCTCGGCGTACTTGTTGGTGAGCTGCGAACCCTGAGCGGCCATCACCGCCGGAGAGGTGTAGTTCTCCGAGGCGATCAGCTCGATGTGATCCTCCTGGCGCCGGTTCTCCTGCTCGATGACGGCGGAGAGCTCCGGGTCGATGCGGTCGAGTCGGTATTGGGTGCGATCAAACATGTTTGTTCTCGGAGAGAGTTGGAACCGCAAAGGCACGAAGGGCGCAAAGGGATTGGATGAGTCGTGTCGATAGGCGCTGTCACCCGAGCCGATGACTCGAATCGGGCGACACGCTCCTTTCTAACCCGTCCTCATTATTTGCGTCCTTCGCGCCTTTGTGGTTCGAAGAAAAGAGTTGGAACCGCAAAGGGGCAAAGAGCGCAAAGGGATTGGATGAGTCGCGTCGATGGGCGCCGTCACCCGAGCGGAAGACTCGAACCGGACGACATGCGCCTTCAATCCCTTCCTCATTCTTTGCGTCCTTCGCGCCTTTGCGGTTCGAAGAAAAGAGTTGGAACCGCAAAGGGGCAAAGAGCGCAAAGGGATTGGATGAGTCGCGTCGATGGGCGCCGTCACCCGAGCTGAAGACCCGAACCGGGCGACATGCTCCTTCAAATCCTTACCAATTCTTTGCGTCCTTCGCGTCTTTGCGGTTCAAAAAGACGATCAGCCGAGGCTCGCCCGCAGGGTCTTGGCCGCCGAGACCATGTTGGTCAGGGCCGGGATGACCTCGTTCCACTGGCGGGTCTTGAGGCCGCAGTCGGGGTTCACCCAGAGACGCTCGGCCGGGATGCGCTCGGCGGCCTTGCGCATCAGCTCGACCATCTGTTCCTCGGCCGGGATGTTGGGCGAGTGGATGTCATAGACGCCGGGACCGATCTCGTTCGGGTACTTGAAGTCGTCGAAGACGTCGAGCAGCTCCATGTCCGAGCGCGAGGTCTCGATGGTGATGGCGTCGGCGTCCATGTCGGCGATCGCGGCGATGATGTCGTTGAACTCCGAGTAGCACATGTGGGTGTGGATCTGGGTCTCGTCCGCGACGCCGTTGGCGGTGATGCGGAAGGACTCGATCGCCCAGCCGAGATAGTCATCCCATTGCGACTTGCGCAGCGGCAGGCCCTCGCGCAGCGCCGCCTCGTCGATCTGGATCACGCGCACCCCGGACCGCTCCAGGTCCAGCACCTCCTCGCGGATGGCCAGGGCCAGCTGGCGGCAGGTGACCGAGCGCGGCTGGTCGTCGCGCACGAAGGACCAGTTGAGGATGGTCACCGGACCGGTGAGCATGCCCTTCATCGGCTTGGTCGTCAGCGACTGGGCGTAGGTGATCCAGTCGACCGTCATCGCCTTGGGACGGCTGATGTCGCCGAAGAGGATCGGCGGCTTGACGCAGCGCGAACCGTAGGACTGCACCCAGCCGAACTGGCTGAAGGCGTAGCCGTCGAGCTGCTCGCCGAAGTACTCGACCATGTCGTTGCGCTCGGGCTCGCCGTGGACGAAGACATCCAGCCCCAGTGCTTCCTGCTCGCGCACGCAGCGGGCGATCTCGCCGCGCATCGCCTCGACGTAGGCCGCCTCCTCGATGTCACCGGCCTTGAACTGACGGCGGGTCTGACGGATCTCGGCGGTCTGCGGGAAGGAGCCGATGGTGGTGGTGGGGAACTTGGGCAGCTGGAGCCGCTCGGCCTGCTTGGCGGCGCGCTCGGCATAGGGGCTGTTGCGCTCTCCGAGCCGGGCGTCGATCTTGGCGAGCGCGGCCTTGACCGCGGGGTTGTTGACGCGCGGCGAGCTGCGACGCGCCGCGATGGCGGCGCGGTTGGCGGCCAGCTCGGTCTGGACCGTATGACGCCCCTGGTTCAGCGCGCCGGCCAGGATGCGCAGCTCGTCGAGCTTCTGCTTGGCGAAGGCGAGCCAGGACTTGATCTCGGGATCGAGCCTCTGCTCGCTGTCGAGGTCCACCGGCACGTGCAGCAGCGAGCAGGAGGGCGCGATCCACAGACGCTCGCCGAGCTGCGCCTGGATCGGCTCCAGCCACTCGAGCACCGCGTTCAGATCGGTCTTCCAGATGTTGCGTCCGTCGATCACCCCGAGCGAGAGGATCTTGCTGGACGGCAGCAGGTTCAGCAGCGGCACCAGGTCCTCGCGTCCGCGCACGACATCGATGTGCAGGCCCGCCACCGGCAGGTTGGCGGCCAGATAGCGCTGTTCCTGGAGCTCGCCGAAATAGGTCGCCAGCAACAGCTTGACCGGCGCGCTCTTGAGTTCGTGATAGGCGATCTCGAAGGCATGACGCCAGGGCTCGTCGAGTTCGGTGACCAGGATGGGCTCATCGATCTGCACCCAGTCGGCGCCGTGCTCGGCCAGCGTGTTCAGCAGCTCGGCGTAGACCGGCAGCAGGCGCTCGAGCAGCGCCAGCGGATCCGAGCCGTCCTTGGTCTTGCCGAGTGCGAGATAGGTCACCGGGCCGATCACCACCGGCTTGGCCCGCACGCCCTGCGCCTTGGCCTCGGCCAGTTGCTCGAGCAGACGCGAGGCGTCGAGCTCGAACCGGGTGTCGGCGGTCAGCTCGGGGACGATGTAGTGATAGTTGGTGTCGAACCACTTGGTCATCTCACCGGCGGCGACGCCGCAGGTGCAGCCGGCCTGCTCCTCGACCGCCGGGGCCGAGCGACCGCGCGCCACGCGGAAATAGGTGTCGAGTGCATCGCCGGCGAGACCGCGCACGCGCTCGGGCAGGTTGCCCAGCGTGAAGCTCATGTCGAGCATCTGGTCGTAGAAGGCGAAATCGCCGACCGGGACCAGGTCCAGTCCGGTCTGGTCCTCCCAGTGCTGCGCGCGGAGCTGGCTGCCGACGGCCTTGAGGTCCTCGATCGAGGACTGGCCCTTCCAATAGGACTCGAGCGCGAACTTCAACTGACGCTTGGCGCCGATGCGGGGAAAACCGAGATTGTGAGTGATGGCCATGTCGAATGTCCTGGTCGATGGAGAAGGGATGTGGCCATTCTCACCAGCATGAAACATGAAATAAAATGGTATTTTCTCATCTAAGCATGCATATCACTCATGGATTGCCCCGATGACACAACTCGAGCGCTCCCATCTGGCCATCGTTCGCGCCGTCGATCAGCAGGGCTCGCTGACCGCCGCCGCCGAGCAGCTCAACCTGACCCAGTCGGCCCTGAGCCATGCGGTGCGCAAGCTGGAGAACCAGCTCGGCGTGGCGCTCTGGACCCGCGAGGGGCGCCGCTTGCGCCCGACGCAGGCCGGGGAGTATCTGCTCTCGGTGGCCGATCGTCTGCTGCCGCAGCTCACCCATGCGGAGGCACGCCTGCGTCAGTTCGCCCTGGGCGAGCGCGGGACGCTTCGCATCGGCATCGAGTGCCACCCCTGCTACCAGTGGCTGCTCAAGGTGGTCTCGCCCTACCTGGCCGCCTGGCCGGACGTGGACGTGGACGTCAAGCAGGAATTCCAGTTCGGCGGCATCGGCGCGCTCTTCGCGCATGAGATCGATCTGCTGGTGACGCCCGATCCGCTCTACGAGACGGGATTGCACTTCGAGCCGGTGCTCGACTACGAGCAGGTGCTGGTGGTGGGGCCGCAGCACGCCCTGCGTACGGCCCCCTTCGTGCAGCCCGCGCAGCTCGCCCGCGAGACCCTGATCACCTATCCCATCGCCATCGACCGGCTCGACATCTACACCCGGTTCCTGCTGCCGGCCGGCATCCGGCCCAAGCGCCAAAAGCCGATCGAGACCACCGACATCATGCTGCAGATGGTCGCCAGTGGACGTGGTGTCGCGGCCCTGCCGCGCTGGCTGGTGGATGAGTACGCGCCCAAGCTCGAGCTGACCGCGGTACGGCTCGGCATGGAGGGGATCGCCAAGCAGATCTTTCTCGGTATTCGCGCGGCCGATGCCGACACCCGCTACCTGAGCGAATTCGTCGAGCTTGCGCGCAAACATCGCGACCAAGGGGGACGACGCTGAGGCCCCGCCCGGCTTTCGTCCCAAGGATCGACGCCGCCGCCGACCGAGCCTTGGCGAGCACGCTGCGTGGGCCGATGCGCCTGCCGTCGACCGCCGCGGTGATTCAGCCGGACCTGCAAGGCGTCACCTTCCTGATCAAGCGCGCGGTCATTCCCGCGTTCCATCACAAGACGCGGCTGCGTCCGATCCAGGAGGGGCGAACCGGGGATGGGCTCGGCGATCTGGAGTCGATCGGCGGCGGATTCCTTGGCTGGTCCTGCTCGATCCGCCACGTTGTTCCGCGCGCACCTTGGGTCGGCCAGGATCGGCCCGCTCCTTGCAGAAAAAATCCAGAAGACCTTGTATGAGCCAAGTGGCCGGAGCCCGTCGAGCACCGCGCGGGCAGGGCGCCGTGCGGCGCCCCGATCCGGCCCGACCACCGTGATGCGCCACCAATGCCGATGATCGTTATGTCATCAACACAGACCAACACCCCCGCGGGGGCCTCGCTTGACGCCGAGCGTGAGCGTCTCGCCGATCTGGAACGCCGTTCCCTGCTCGCCGAGCAGGCGCGACAACAGGCCCACAAGATGCGCACCCCCTTGAGCGTGATCAAGCTGGTCGCCGAGACCCTGCAACTCGAACTCGTCGAGGATCGGGCGCACCGCGAGCGCCTCCAGCGCCTGCTCGGTGCCGCCGCGACGCTCTCCGACGGACTCAGCGACTCGGTGCGCTCGACGCGCTTCGGCGACGGCCCGCCGCAGCGGCTCGATGCCGCGGCCCTGGGCGCCGGGGTGATACGGGTCCATGGTGGACGGGTCGTTCCGCTCGCCGAGGACGTCGGCGTGGTGGTGGAGGTCGAGCGCGACAGCCTCGAGGCGGCGCTGGTCCACTGTCTGCGGCTCATCGGTATCGGCACCGATTGCATTGGTGCCCGCGACCACCGGCCGCTCCTCGAGTGTCGGGTGGTGGCCGGGCGGCTCGTGCTGCGGCTGCGCGCCGAGGGTGGGCGGGCGGCGGAACTCCCCGTCGAGCGCGCCGATCTGCGCTTGATGGCGCAGGCGGCCGAGCGTGCCGCGCGCGACAGCGGCGGCACCCTCCACCTGGCCGAGGACACGGCGACCCTGGAGCTGCCGCTGGCGCCGTCGCCGGCGTAGTCGGTCGCGCCGACCGGTTCAGTTGTCCAGCGAGGCGACCGCGCGCAGCGCCTGTGCCTTGAGCGCCAGATGCAACACCTCGTTGTCGCGCTCGACCCCGTCGATCGTGCGCCGCATCATCCGCGCGGCGACTCCTGCGAAGCAGGCGTCGCGCCATCGCCTCGTGCGCCCATGTCGCCGTGCCGGGCGGTGACGGGCGCCGCGCGGGTGTCGCCCGACAGCGCCGTGCGGTGCAATTCAACCCGGGGCGGTTGTAATGCCCCGCTCGGGGTCGCCGTGATCGGGCCGCGCGCTCGCCGTCTCGCCCGTCGCCGCGCGCGGTCGTCGTCGTGGTGCGGTCTGGCATCGGCAGTGCTTGCGTGTGGAGGACGCGGGGGCCGCCCGCTTGGATGCGCCGGGACCGCTGGCCTGGATCACGGCGCACGATGCCGAAGGAGACATGCCGATGACGGAGTCACTGAGCCCGGAGGAGCGAGCGTCGAGATGAGTCGGAAAAACCTGTTCGAGAGACTGCGCAACTGGTTCCTGCAGGGGGTGGCGTTGCTCGCGCCCCTGGTCATCACCATCGCCTTCCTGGTCTGGCTCGGGCGCTCGGTGGAGCTGTTCATGGGGGATCTGGTGCGTGTGCTGATGCCCGCTGGCTGGTATCTGCCCGGCATGGGGCTGGTCGCCGGCGTGGCGTTGACGGTCGTCGCCGGGTTGATCGCCAACCTCTTCCTGGTGCGCTGGCTGCTCAGGTTGGCCGAGCGCGTGCTCGATCGCATCCCGCTGGTGAAGAGCCTCTTCCAGGGCATCAAGGACGTGTCGCGATTCTTTGCCAAGGATGGCGACGAGGGGTTGGGCCGACCCGTGGCGGTCGACATCCAGGGGATGCTCCTGGTCGGTTTCGTGATGCAGGAGCGCGTCGTCCTGCCCGGCGCCGATGACGGTGACGACCGGGTGGCCGTGTTCCTGCCGATGAGCTATCAGTTGGGCGGTTTCACCGTCTATCTGGAGCGCGACCGGATCGGCCAGCTCGATGTCGGCGCCGATCGCGCCATGCGCGCGGTGCTCACGGGTGGTTCACTGGGCGGTGATGCCGGTCTGGGGAGATGATGCGTCTGGCCAGCTTGCCGCGACGGCGTGCCGCTGAGCGTCTGGTCGGCCGCTGGGCCGTTACTGCGGCTGGGCTCAGGCGCGCCGAGCCCTCCTCAGGCCTCCCGCCTCTGTCTTAATCAACCGGATTGTATTGCGCGGGCGATCGATGTTCCGAATGAGCCCGGCACGCCGCTCGGGGTTATCCTGAACGCATAGGAGGAGGCCGGGCTCGGCGTGGCGCCATGTTGTACGCAGCAACCCGGGCAGATGGTGCCTCCACTGCAGACCTCTGGGTCTCCAACGAGGGGGCGACGTCGATGACCAGGGAGCGGTGCTCCACCGATGATGAACTGAAGACCGCCGGGGCAGGGCGACAGGTGCTCAACGATGAGTTGACCCGGCTCATGGACCGGGTGCGCGAGCTGGAGACGGCCAACGAGGTGCTCGACGCCCTCCTGGTCGGCACCGAGATGCCGGTGCTCTTCGTCGATCCGCGGTTGCGCGTGCGCCGCTGGACCCCGGCGACGGAGACGCTGCTGCGACCCGGCGGGGTCGAGCCCGGTTGCCCGCTGGCGGACCTCGGCTGGCGCCTGGAGGATGCCGGGCTGGTCGACGAGGCCGCGTTGGTGCTGGCGGGCACGCCGGTGGTGCCGCGCGAGGTCCCGGGCGACGGCGGGCACTGGTCTCTGCGCCGGATACGGCCCTATCGTTCGAGCGCGGGCCAGATCGACGGGGCCATCATCACCTGGACCGACATCACCGCGAGCAAGTGCGCCGAGGCGGCGCCGTCCGATCGCGACCATACCCTGTGCCGTCTCGCCGATGCGCTGCCGGTGTTGATCTCGCGGGTCGACGCGTCGCTGTGCTATCGCTTCAACAATGCCGCCTATGCCCGCTGGTTCGGGCTCGATCCGGCAGAGATCCGCGGCAGACCGGTGGTCGATGTCCTTGGCGAGGAGGCCTTCGCGCTGGTCCGTCCCCACATGGAGCAGGCGCTGGCGGGCTCGGTCTGTCGCTTCGACGCCTGGCTGCCCTATCAGGGCGCGGGCACCCGTTGCTGCCAGATCGAGTACATCCCGGACCGACGCGACAACGGCACCGTCGACGGCTTCTTCGTGCTGGTCATCGACATCACCGAGCGGCGTCGCAACGCCGAGGAGATCGCCCGACTCAATGCCGAGAACCGGGCGCGCGCCGGCGAGCTGCGCGCGGTCTTCGAGGCCGCCCCGGTGGGGATCTATATCGGTCGCGATCTCGAGTGCCGCAACATGGACATGAACCGCGCCGGCGCCGAGATCCTGCGCCTGCCCGAGCACAGCAACCCCTCGCTGTCCGGGCCCGATGCCACCGCGCTGCCGTTTCGCGTCTTCCACGCCGGGCGCGAGCTGACCACCGCCGAGCTGCCGATGCAGGTCGCGGCGCGTGAGGGCGAGCCGGTGCACGACTTCCACGAGGAGATCCACTTCGCCGACGGTGAGGTCAGGCATCTCATCGCCTCGGCCGCGCCCCTGCGCGACGAGACCGGCGAGGTCGGGGGCTGTGTCGGCATCCTCGCCGACGTCACCCGCGCCACGCGGGCCGAGCGGCGTTACCGCGAGACCCTGGAGCGGCTCAAGCTGCATGTCGACAAGTCCCCGGTCGCCTCGCTGGAGTGGGCGGCCGATACCACCCTGCTGCGCTGGTCGACGGCGGCGGAACGGGTGTTCGGCTGGAGCGAGGCCGAGGCGCTGCGCGGGTCGCTGCGTGGGCTGGGGCTGTTCCCCGACGAGGCGCGCGAGCCCTTCGCGGACATGGTCGGCGCACTGGTCGGCGGGCTGGTCGAGCACAATCAGGCGCTCCACCTCAACCGCCGCAAGGATGGCGAGACCATCTGGTGCGAGTGGCACAACTCGGTGCTGCGCGACGCCGACGGTCGGCTGGTCTCGGTGCTCTCGCTGGCGCTCGACGTCAGCGGCCAGCAGGCGCTGCAGACGAGCCTGCGCCGCCAAGCCGAGCAGCTCGCCGAGGCCGACCGGCGCAAGGACGAGTTCCTGTCGATGCTCGGTCACGAGCTGCGCAACCCGTTGGCGCCGGTGCGCAACGCGCTGGACCGTCTGGCGCTGGGCGAGACCGATCAGACCACGCTCGACTGGGCGCTCGGGGTGATCGACCGTCAGACCCATCATCTGGAGCGACTGGTGCACGACCTGCTCGACGTCGCCCGCATCACCCGCGGCGCGATCGAGCTGAAGGTGGCGCGCCAGGACCTGGGGCGATTGGTGCGCGAGGCGCTGGAGGTGGTCGAGCACGAGGCGCGCGCGCGTGAGCATACGCTCGCGCTCGACTTGCCGCCGGGGGCGGTGGCGGTGCGCGGCGACGCGACGCGGCTCGTCCAGGTGCTGAGCAATGTGCTGCACAACGCCGTCAAGTACACCGATCGAGCCGGGCGCATCGCCGTCGGTCTGGTCGCGGACGCCGGGGTGGCCAGGGTCACGGTCGCGGACGACGGGCGGGGCATCCCCCCCGAGTCGATCCCCACCTTGTTCGAGCCCTTCACGCAGGGGCCGCGTTCGCTGGCGCGGGTGGAGGGCGGCCTCGGGTTGGGGCTGACCCTGGTGAAGAACCTGGTCGGGCTGCACGGCGGCAGCATCGATCTGCACAGCGACGGGGCCGGCCAGGGTACCCGTGTCACGCTGACCTTTCCGCTCGATGCCGGCCCCGCGCCCGAGACCGACGTGGGGCCCGGCGCTGCGGCGGGGGACGATGCGCCGGGCGAGGGCAGACGGGTGTTGATCGTCGATGACAGCCCCGATGTGGTCGAGGCGGCGAGCGAGCTGCTGCGCGCGCTCGGCCACGAGGTCAGCGGCGGCGCGAGCGGGGCCGAGGCGCTGGAGGCGGTCTCCCGGGTGCGTCCGGACCTGATCCTGCTGGACATCGGCCTGCCCGATATCGACGGCATCGAGGTCGCGCGCCGCCTCGCCGAGCGCCCCGAGCGCCGGGCCTTCCGGCTGGTGGCGGTGTCGGGCTACGGCGTGTCGAGCCTCGGCGAGGAGGCGGCGCTGTTCGACGCGCACCTGCTCAAGCCGGTCGGCGTCGCCGACCTCAAGCGGTTGCTGGAGTAGCCCCGGGGAGACGGTCGCATTCCCCCGCTGCCGAGGCGTGCATTCGCCACCGATCGTCTCCAGATCCTCCACTGGCGCGCCGGTCGCGGCGCCGGGGATGCGTGGACGGGGCGCGGCCGCTGTCGAGGATGCCCCCGTGCCCGCGCCGTGGCACGCCATCGAGACTGGTGCGGCTTGATGCCCGAGGGTGTTCGCGCCTCCATCCCGACGCTGACGAGGAGACCTGACACTGATGGGGAATTCGCTGCTGATCATCGAGGACGACGCGGCCTTCGGCGAGGAGCTGGCCCGGCACTTCACCACCAAGGGCTGGGACGTCGAACATGCGACGACGCTCGGCGAGGCGCGGCGGCGACTGCTCGAGGAGTGTCTCGAGCCGCAGGTGACCCTTGCCGACATGAGCCTGCCCGACGGCAACGTGCTCGACCTGCTCGACGAGGTGCGTGAGGCGAAGATCGCCGGTGAGTGGATCCTGCTGACCGGCTACGGCGGTGTCTCCGACTCGGTCAGGGCGCTGCGCCTGGGGGCCTACGACTTCCTCGAGAAGCCCTGCGCGCTGAACCGGCTTGAGCTGGTGGTCTCCGGGGCGCGCCGCGCGGCCATGGCGCAGCGCCGTCTCAGTCGCGAGAGCCGCGACCGGCGGCGGCGCTACGGCGTCGAGTCCTATATCGGCCGCAGCGAGATCACCCGCGCGACGCGCGAGATGATCGCGCGCCTCGCCGAGGTGCCCTTCAGCGCCCTGGTCATCGGTGGCGAGACCGGTGTCGGCAAGGGGCTGGTCGCGCGCATCCTCCACCACGCCGGTCCCCGGGCCGACGGTCCGATGATCGAGGTCAACTGTGCCGCGCTGCCGCGCGAGCTGCTGGAGTCCGAGCTGTTCGGCCATGAGTCCGGCGCCTTCACCGGCGCCAAGGGGCGCCATCGCGGTTATCTGGAGCAGGCCAACGAGGGCACGCTGTTTCTCGACGAGATCGCCGAGATGGATCTCGACCTGCAGACCAAGCTGCTGACCGTGCTGGAGGACCATCGCGTCCGCCGGCTGGGCGCGGAGAAGGCGATCGACGTCGACGTGCAGGTGATCGCCGCGAGCAACCGCAACCTGGAGCAACGGGTGCGCGATGGCGACTTCCGCAGCGATCTCTACCATCGGCTCAGCGTCTTCCGGCTCGACCTGCCGCCGCTGCGCGAGCGCCTCGACGATCTCCACGAGCTGGTGCCGACGCTGGTCGACGAGTACAACGCGCGCTCGGGCAACCGCGTGCGCGAGATCCCGGAGGCGGTCTACGAGCGGATGCGCGCCTACAGCTGGCCGGGCAACGTGCGCGAGCTGCGCAACGTCGTCGAGCGCGCGGTGCTGCTGGCCCGTGGCGAGTGCTTCCCGATCGAGTGGATGCAGCTCGGCAGCGGTCTGGTGCCCGGTCCCGAGGAGGCGCCCGCGCCCGGCGTCGACGGCGACCTGCTGACCATCCCGCTCGATGGCAGCATGGCGCTCGACGAGATGGACAGCTACATCATCCGCACCGCGCTGGAGCGCAGCGGCTATAACGTCACCGCCGCCGCGCGCGCCCTCGGCACCACCCGCGAGACCCTGCGCTATCGCATCCAGAAGTACGGTCTCAGGGACGGCGAGCCGCGCGGCGCCGTCTCCGCGAACACCGCCGGCGCCGAGGGGAGCGGCTGAGCCGCTCCCGCGTCGTCGGATGCGTCCCCCGCCGCCTCCGCGCGTCTCTTGCCCGGCGACGGGGCCTTTCCACCGCAGCCACCGAGATGGCTGGCCATATCCACCAGTGTCGCGCGATCTCCCGCCGCCGCCGGCGTGCGTCCGTGGCGTCGCGCCCGCTCATGACGGGCGCGGGGCGCCGATGTCGAAAGCTGGCATGCAGGCTGCAAGCTTGATGACCAGCAGGCGTCGCCGGGCGTGGACAGCGCGTCCCGGTCGCCTGGAGGCGCGCCGATCGGGCGCGCCATCACGCGAAACCTGGAGGTCTTGCATGAACTGGAACGAGGTCAAGGGGAAGTGGACGGAGATGAAGGGGCACGTCAAGGCGCGCTGGGCCGATCTCACCGATGACGATCTGCTCGCCATCGAGGGCGAGCGCGACAAGCTCGTCGGCAAGATCCAGGAGCGTTACGGCCTTGCCAAGGAGGAGGCCGAGCGTCAGGTCGAGGAATACGAGAAGGGATGATCGCCTCCTCGGGCGGCGCGGCGTGCGCCGCGCGCCCGTCGACCGGATTCATGTCACTGAGGAGGTTGTGATGATCAGACTCGCGCTCGTCTTCCTGATCGTGGCGTTGATCGCCGGCGCACTCGGGCTGACCGGTATCGCCGGCACCGCGTCCAGTATCGCCTGGATACTCTTCGTCGTCGGTCTCGTCTTTGCGGTGGTGTTGTTCGTGTTCGGACGTCGGCCGCCGACGCTGTGACCGGGGTGAGGCCGC
Organism: Marichromatium sp. AB31; assembly: GCF_003718685.1. Lineage (NCBI taxonomy): Bacteria > Pseudomonadati > Pseudomonadota > Gammaproteobacteria > Chromatiales > Chromatiaceae > Marichromatium > Marichromatium sp. AB31. Next base: position 103,908 of record NZ_RHFI01000009.1, read on the forward strand.
CGCGCCGCGCGCGCGGCCAGGCCAAGGGGAGGGATGTGATGGATGTCGATGATCGCGCCGACCGGGCGATCGGTCGCCTGGCCGATGCGCCCAACGAGATCCCGCCGGGCGGCTGGGTCCGAATCGCCAAGCGGGCCTGGCGGGCGGCGGGCGCCGACAACGTCTCGCTGGTCGCCGCCGGGGTCGCGTTCTACAGCCTGCTGGCGGTGTTCCCCGGCATCGCCGCGCTGATCGCCCTGTTCGGGCTGGTCGCCGACCCCGCGCAGGTCGAGGGACAGTTCTCCGCGCTCAGCGCCGTGCTGCCCGCAGAGGTCTATCAACTGCTCTCGCAGCAGATGCGCGAGGTTGCATCGGGCTCGGGGCAGAGCCTCGGCGCCGGGCTGGCGGGCGCGATCCTGCTGTCGGTGTGGAGTGCCACGCGGGCGACGCGGTCGCTGATCGCGGCGCTGAACATCGTCTACGACGAGCGCGAGCGTCGAGGCTTCCTGCGGCTGAATCTCACCGCCTTCGTCGTGACCTTCTCGCTGGTGCTGCTGGTCGCCGTGGTGCTGGCGCTGATCGTGGCGGTGCCGGTCGCGATGCGTTATGTCGGCCTGGGTGCGCTGGCGCAGGTGCTCGTCAATCTGGTGCGCTGGCCGGTGCTGGCCGCGTTGGCGCTGACCCTGCTCGCGGTCCTCTATCGCTATGGCCCGTCACGCCGTCAGGCGCGCTGGCGGTGGGTCTCGGTCGGCTCGTCGCTCGCCGTGGTGCTGTGGCTGGTCGCCTCGGCCCTGTTCTCGGTCTATGTCTCGCGCTTCGGTACCTACAACGCGACCTATGGCTCGATCGGCGCGGTCATCGTGCTGCTGATGTGGCTCTATCTCTCGGCGCTGATCACCATCCTCGGCGCCGAGCTCAACGCCGAGATCGAGCGCCAGACCGCGCGCGACACCACCCGGGGCGAGCCGCGTCCGCGCGGCGAGCGGGGGGCCTATGTGGCCGATCACCTGCCCGACGATGCGCCCTCTGCGGACTGAGTGGCGCGTGTTGAGGCGCGAAGACGATGCCCTCGGCTGAGCACTGGTCACTGGCGCTGATCGTCGTCGTGCTGGTCGCGAGCGCGGCGGTGATCGCCGTGGTCGGGACGCGCATGGCGCGGCTCGCCGACCGTCTCGCCGATCTGACCGGGCTCGGCGAGGCGGTGTTCGGCGCGGTGCTGCTCGGCGCCAGCACCTCGCTGCCCGGGATCATCGTCTCGCTCACCGTCGCCTCGGCGGGCAAGGCCGAGCTTGCGGTCGGCAACGCCGTCGGCGGCATCGCGGCGCAGACGGCCTTTCTCGTCGTCGCCGATATCCTCTATCGTCGCGCCAATCTCGAGCACGCCGCCGCCTCGGTGCCCAATCTCATCAACGGTGCGCTGCTCTGCGCGCTGCTCGCGGTGCCGTTGATGGCCGCAACGGCGCCGCCGGTGACGCTCTTCGGGGTCCATCCGGCCTCGTTCCTGCTGCTGGCGCTCTACGCACTCGGGGTGCGCCTGGCCGCCGTCGCCCGGGGTCAGCCGGCCTGGTATCCGGTGCAGACCGGCGAGACCCGCGAGGACGTCCCGGAGACGTCCGACGATGATGGGGCGGGGCAACGCCGGTTGTGGGCGGGCTTCGTCGCGGCGGTGATCCTGGTCGGCGCCGCGGGTTATCTCGTCGGCGTCGCGGGGATGGCGCTGGTGCGGGTGACCGGGCTCTCGGAGACCCTGGTCGGGGTCCTCTTCACCGCCGTGGTGACCTCGCTCCCGGAGCTGGTCACCGCGATCGCCGCCGTGCGCCACGGTGCGCTGACGCTCGCCGTCGGCGGCATCATCGGCGGCAACACCTTCGATGTGCTGTTTCTCGCGTTCTCCGATATCGCCTATCGGCCGGGATCGCTCTACCATGCCGTCGGGGATCAGCCGCTGTTCATCATCAGTCAGACGATTCTGCTGACCGCCACGCTGCTGCTCGGACTGATCCGGCGCGAGCGCAGCGGCATCGGCAACATCGGCTTCGAGAGCTGGTTGGTGCTGATCTTCTACGGTATCGGTCTCGGCGTCATCGTCCTCGGCTGAACCCATCGCCCGTCTCCTCGGGCGGCCGCCCTCGTGCGGGGGACCGATGACCCTCCATCCCGATAGCCGCAATGGAACAAGCCCTTGAAGCGAGACCTGCAACCCGATCCGAACGACCTGATCGCCACCGAGATCGACCATCTGCGTGAGCTGCTCGCGCAGGGTCAGGGCAAGCGCGCGCGCCGCCTGCTCAAGAAGATGCACCCGGCCAAGATCGCCAGCCTGCTCGAGACGCTCACCCCGGCGCAGCGGGTGGCCGCTTGGCATCAGGTCGAGGCGCGCACCGAGGACAAGGTGCGCGCACACCTCTCGGCCACGCTGCGCGCCCGACTCGCCCGCGACCTCGAGAGCGAGGCCGCCGCGGAGTCCGACCCCGACTCGCGACACCTCGACGGCCCGCCCGAGGACGAGCCGGAGACCCAGTTGCGCCTGGTCCTGGAGGCGCTGGAGGAGGGCAAGCTCAAGCGCATCGCGCGGCTGTTTCGCAAGCTCCACCCGGCGCGCATCGCCGGGTTGCTGGAGTCGCTGCCGGCGACCGAGCGCGCCGCCGCCTGGGACATGATCGACGGTGAGCGCACCGCCAAGGTCCTGCGCCACCTGCAGGAGGAGGTGCGCCGCCGTCTCGCCGCGGAGATGGATCTGGATCATCTGGTCGAGGCCGCGCGCGGCCTCGAGCCAGATGATCTGGTCGACCTCATCCAGGATCTGCCGATGGCCACCGGTCGGCAGATCCTCGAGGCGATGGACCGGCGCGAGCGCGAGCGCCTGCAGTCGATGCTCTCCTACCCCGAGGACAGCGCCGGCGGCCTGATGAACATGGACCAGATCGCGGTGCGCGCCAACATCCGGGTCGGTACCCTGCTGCGTTATCTGCGACTGCGCGAGGACCTGCCGCCGAACACCGACAAGTTCTTCGTCATCGACCGCAAGCAGCACTATCAGGGCGTGCTGCGCACGCGCCGGGTGCTGACCGCGCGCCCCGAGACGCTGGTCTCGGAGCTGATGGAGACCGACTTCGAGCCGGTGCCCGCCGACCAGCCGAGCGACGCGGTGGCGCGCCGCTTCGAGGAGGAAGACCTCAGCTCGGCGCCGGTGGTGGATGCCGACGGACGCCTGCTCGGGCGCATCACCGTCGATGACGTGGTCGACGTCATCCGCGAGCAGGCCGCGCACGCGATCATGGGCATGGCCGGGCTGGACGAGGAGACGGACATGTTCGCCCCGGTGCTGGCGAGCAGCCGACGGCGGGCGGTGTGGCTCGGCATCAACCTGATCACCGCCTTTCTCGCCGCCTGGGTCATCGGTCTGTTCGAGGGCACCCTGCAACAGGTGGTGGCGCTCGCGGTGCTGATGCCGATCGTCGCCAGCATGGGCGGTATCGCCGGCAGCCAGACGCTGACCCTGGTCATCCGCGGGTTGGCGACGGGGCAACTCGGTGGCGGCAACACCCGCATCCTGCTGTTGAAGGAGGCCGGGATCGGTCTGCTGAACGGCCTGCTCTGGGCGCTGGTGGTCGCCGCCCTGGCGATCCTCTGGTTCGGCGACTGGGCGATCGGCGGCATCATCGCCGTGGCGATCCTGCTCAACCTGCTCTGCGCGGCGCTCTCCGGGGTCGCCATCCCGCTGCTGATGCGCCGTTTCGGCATCGATCCCGCCCTGGCCGGGAGCGTGGTGCTGACCACGGTCACCGATATCGTCGGCTTCTTCGCCTTCCTGGGGCTGGCGACTGTGGTGTTGCTCTAGCCGCTCGGCTCCGCGTCGACGGCGGGGCATATGCCCCCGTCGGCGGGGGCTATCCCCCGATCGGTCGGGGCACCCGCGCATGGGGTCAGCCCTTGCGCCCCGTCATGGCGCGCTCCGGAAGGGTTGGCATCGGCTTTGCAGCTTCTCCACCGAGGGATGATGCCCCGCGAGCCTCGCGGCCATCTCCACGTGAACCGCCACCATTTTCCGGTCACGACCACCATGGAGGAGCACGACATGAAACCGATTCTCGCCACCAGCGCCGCACTCTGCTTCACCCTGTTCTCGCTCAGCGCGATGACCCAGGCGGAGATGTCCGATGAGAAGGGCATGATGCATGAGTCCGAGATGTCCGAGGACAAGGGCATGATGCACGAGCCCGGGATGCCGCCGGCCGAGGAGATCAAGCAGGACACCAAGGATCTGCTCGCCTCGCTCAAGGCCTATGGCGCCGATCAGCGCGAGGCGGCGGTGAAGGCGACCAAGGAGGCGCTGGAGGCCGCCGACGAGCGCATCGACGCCTTGCAGGCGCGTCTCGACGAGAACTGGGACGACATGAGCGAGGCCGCCCGCGAGAAGACGCAGGCGAGTATGACGGCGTTGCGCGAGCGTCGCGCCCAGGTCGCGGAGTGGTACGAGGACATGGAGAGCAGCTCCGACAGCGCCTGGGACGAGATCAAGGAGGGCTTCGCCGAGGCCTACGAGGCGCTGGGCGAGGCCTGGCACGAGGCCGTCGAGTCCTTCGAGGAGGAATAACCATCCGCGCAAGCAGCGACGAACTCACCGAACATCCACCAGCCAGAGACCGGTCGTGACCGGTCGGGAGAAGACCATGAACTGGGAACAGATCCGTGGCAATTGGGAACAGGCCAAGGGCGAGCTGAAGGTGCGCTGGGGCAAGTTGACCGACGATGACCTGGCGCTGATCGATGGCGAACGCGACAAGCTCGTCGGTAGCCTGCAGGAGAAGTACGGCGTCACCAAGGAGGAGGCGATCAAGCAGGTCGACGAGCTGCACTGATCGTCGTCGCCCGGGCCAGGGATGGTCCGGGGCGTGCCGCCATCGCGGACATGCCGGGCGAGCCCGTTCGACGGGCTCGCTTTTTTTGTGTCTCCGGTCGCTCCATCACGTCGCCCGCCGCGCGTCGTGCCACTGCGCCAGATCCGTCGTCGCGCGTGTGGACAGGGTCGGGCGGCCGGGGCAGGTGGATAACCACCGGTGCCCGTGGGAGCGGTCGGGGCAATTGCCCCGCGGGTCATTCGCGCACGTGCTCGATGATCGGTAATGCTTTGAATATCAGATTGATAGAGCTCTTTTTTGGCTGGCATCGCGATTGCAAAGTCTATACGGACGCCGCGAGTCCACGGCTTTGCCGTGATGATTCGCGGTCGCATACGGGTCAAGACACAAGCAAGGGGGTAGAGAGTCATGAAGAACAAGCTCAAGATCGGCGGCGCCGTCGTCCTCGCCATCGTGGTCTTCCTGCTCTGGCTGCGCTGGGGGCCGGACTCCTGGGAGGTCCAGATCACCGGCGTGACCGGCGATGGGCGCGACGTCCAGTACCGTATCGAGACCGTCTATGCCGATTCGGCCGAGACGCTGATCTTCCGCAACGAGGACGCCGGCTTCACGCCGCCCTATTTCAAGTTCGACTCCGCCGATCTGCAGTCGGTCGCCAGCCGCATCACCCGGGAGTGTCCCGAGGTGCCGGTCACGGTACACGGCTACAGCCTGCGTATCTCGTGGCTGGACATGTTCCCGAACGCCACCTCGATCGACGCGCCGCAGCGCTGCATCGAGGCGCCCTCCGATCCCTCCGAGGTGACGGGGTCGCAGTAACGCGGTCGATGCCGGGTCCGCTGATCGGACCCCGGGCGGGCGATGCCTCACGGCGCCGTCCGCCCGCTGTTCGTCTGGCGTCGGCCTCTTCCGTCGTGCCGCGCGCCCGGCCTCGGGGTCGGACGCGATCTCCCGTCTCCCGCGCGCCGGGACCATCCCTCGGCGCGCGTTGGCTGCGGCGAAACCGGCCCCATCATCAACTGCCGATCACCGCCGTTTCGGCGGGACCGGGGTACGGGTCGCCAGGGGAGTCGCAAGCATGTCTGTCAGCAGGGATCGTGTTCTCGTCTTGCGTCTCGCCGCGCCTCCGGGGAACGGATGAGCGGGCGCGGGTTCTGGCGGCTGTATCTGCCGCTGGCCCTGGGGCTGGTGGCGCTGCTGGTGCTGGTGTGGGGGTGGAGCGTGCGCCAGATGCACCGCGAGCTCGATGAGACGGCGCGGGCCGGGGTCGACGAACTGGTGCGGCTGATCGAGAACAAGCTCGACCATGTCGCGATCGATACGCTGACGCTGGCGCGCCAGCACATCGTGCAGCGCTATCTCGATACCGGCGACCGCGACTGGCTGCCGCTGATCGCCGCCGAACTGACCAACCGCATCCACTATGCCCGGCGCTATCAGAAGATCCGGCTGATCGACGAGACCGGGCACGAGGTGGTGCGTGTCGAGTCGCTCGCCGGCGAGATCCTGACCATCCCCGAGGAGGAACTGCAGGACAAGGCCGATCGTTACTATGTCGAGGCGACGCTGGGGCTCGAGCCCGGCGAGCTCTATGTCTCGCCGCTCGATCTCAGCATCGAGAACGGCGAGGTGCTGTTGCCCTTCCTGCCGCTGCTGCGGGTGGGGACCCCGGTGTTCGACAGCGCCGGGCGCGGTCGCGGGATGATCGTCATCAGTTATCGCGCCGGTCATCTGCTCGAGCGTCTCGAGGACTTCGGGCGCGCCGGTCCCATCCGCCCGATGCTGATCAACTGCGCCGGTTACTGGCTGCTGGCCCCGCAGCGCGGGATGGCCTGGGGTTTCATGGTCGAGGGGCGCGCCGAGCAGCGGATGCAGGTGCGCTACCCGGAGGTCTGGGCGCGGATGCAGCATCACCCGCTCGGGTTGATCCGCACCGCCGACGGCACCTTCGTCTATCGTGACGTGGTGCCGCTGCAGAGCAGCTATCCGGTCTACTCGGCGCTGTGCGCGCGACGCGACGATGCGGTCTCGCCGAACCTGCTGCGCTGGCACGTGGCCGCTTTCATCGCGCGCGAGCGCTATGTGCGCGCGGCGCTGACGCCGACGCTGGTGATCGCCGGGCTGGGCGTGCTGTTGCTGCTGGTCCTGGCCTTGGCGGTGCGCGCGACCGTGGCGTTGCGCGCCGATCGACGCGCGCGCATCGACCTTCTGCAGCGCCAGGCGCGCACCGACGCCCTCACCGGGCTGGCCAATCGCACCGCCTTCGAGGAGCGCACCGATCTCGAGATCGCGCGCGCGGCGCGCCACCACCGCCGCTTCGCCCTCTGCCTGCTCGACCTCGACGGCTTCAAGGCGGTCAACGACAGCCAGGGGCATCTGGTCGGCGACGAGGTGCTGCGTTTCGTCGCCGCCGTCCTCGTGCGTCATCTGCGCACCGGCTCCGATGATCTCGCCAGCCGCTTCGGCGGCGATGAGTTCGGGCTGTTGCTGTGCGAACTCCCCGAGGAGGTCGAACAGGTGCAGACGATCCTTGCCGATCTCTGTCGTCGCATCGCCGCCGGCGACTGGGGCGTGACGGCGAGCATCGGCGTCGCGCTCTATCCGGACCATGCCACCAGCCGGGTCGGGTTGCTGCGCGCGGCCGATGTCGCCATGTATCGCGCCAAGGAGCGCGGCAAGAATCGCATCGTGCTCGCCGGCGAGCATGACCAGGGCGCGCCGGCGCGCTGAGGGGGAATCGATGCGGACATTCGCGCAGCACAGCCCGCGGACGTCGGAGTCCGCCACCGACCGCGCCGACGGCGACGGCGAACGCGCGCCGCTCTCGGCGCGGTGGCTGTTCCTGTTGACCTACGCGCTGCTCGCCGGGGTGCTGGTCGTGCTGTTGGTGCTGGTGTGGCAGTGGCAGGTCGATAGCCTGTCTCGCGAGCTCGACGCCACGGCGATCGCCAGCGTGGAGGAGCAGGAGCGGTTGCTCGAGAACAAGCTCGACTATGTGGTCTCCGATGTGCTGACACTCTCGCGCCAGAACGAGCTGCAGCGCTATCTCGAGGGCGGCGACGAGGCGCTGCTCGATCGCATCGCGCGCGAATACGCCGCGCGGCTGCGCTACTCCGGGCTGTATCAACAGATCCGTCTGCTCGACGCGCGCGGTCGCGAGCGGGTGCGGGTCGAACTCGACGCCGAGGGCACGCCGCGGATCATCATCGCCGGACGCGGCGCGGAGACCTGGTTCGATACGGCCGCACTCGCGCTGAACGCCAACGAGATCTATGTCTCGGCGTTGGACCTCGACGTCGCCGAGGGCCGGATCGCGCGCCCCTTCGTGCCGATCCTGCGCCTGGCGACCCCGGTGATCGACGCCGCCGGGCGCAATCGCGGGCTGGTCGTCATCCACTATCTCGCCGGGCGGCTGCTGGAGCGGCTCGAGGATGTCGGCCGGGGCAACCCCACGCAGCCGATGCTGGTCAACTGCGAGGGGTATTGGCTGCTCGCGCCGGAGGCAGAGATGCGCTGGGGGTTCATGCTGCCCGAGCGCGCGCGCCAACGGATGCAGGTGCGCTTCCCTCGGGTGTGGCAAGAGATGGCGCGGGTCGATCGGGGCGAGGTGCGTACCGCCGCCGGGTTCTTCGCCTTTCACCGCGTCGAGCCGCTGCGCGTCGACTATCCGGTGCACTCGGCGCCCTGCGGTGGCGGGGCGACGATGAGCGAGGCGGTCCTGCCGTTGCAGTGGTACACCCTGGCCTTCGTCCCGCGTGCGCTCTATGAGCGCGCGGCGATGACGCCGACGGTGGTCATCGGGCTACTTGGGCTGTTGTTGCTTGGGGTGCTCGCCGCTGCGGTGCAGGCGATGGTCGCGCTCTACGACAACCGGCGCGCGCAGTTGCTTCAGCTCGAGCGGATGGCGCGTACCGACGCGCTCACCGGGATGGCCAACCGCATCGCCTTCGAGGAGCGCGCCACGCTCGAGATCGAGCGCGCCGCGCGCCACCGGCGCTGTTTCGCGCTCTGCGTGATCGATCTCGACGGCTTCAAGGCGATCAACGATACCCAGGGCCACCTGGCCGGCGACGCGGTACTGCGCTTCGTCGCCGAGGTGCTGGTGGGGCAGTTGCGCACCACCTCGGGCGATCTTGCCGGGCGCATCGGCGGCGATGAGTTCGGGCTGTTGCTGAGCGAACTGCCCGACCCCGAGACGGCGCGCGCGATCCTCGAGGACATCCGCCGGCGGATTGCCGCGGGCGACTGGGAGGGGCAACGGGTCTCGGCGAGCATCGGCGTGGCGCTCTATCCGCACGACGCCGGCCATCTCACCGAGCTGTTCCAGCTCGCCGACGCGGCCATGTACCGGGCCAAGTCGGCGGGCAAGGATCGAGTGATGTTCGCCGGCGCGCCGCCCCGAGCCGGTCAGCCCGAGACCCAGGCGCGCACCTGATCGGCCCGCGGTACGCCGCCGCTGTGTACCACCTCGCCGTCGAGCACCACGCCGGGCGTCGACATGACGCCGTAGCCGAGGATCTCGGCCATGTCGGTGACCTTCTCCAGCGCGATCTCGACGCCCGCCTCGGCCGCGGCGCGCGCGATCGCCTCGGCCGTGACCTCGCAGTTGCGGCAGCCGCCGCCCAGTACCTTGAACGTCTTCATGTGTGTCTCCTCATGCAATCAGATTGAAGCCCCACCCGACCAGGGTGAAGGCGACGGCCAGCACCGTGGCGAACAGCACCAGGGCCGGCCAGCGGATGACCTTGCGCAGGATCAGCAGCTCCGGCAGCGAGAGCGCCGCGACACTCATCATCAGCGCCAGGGTGGTGCCGATCGCCACGCCCTTGGTCAGCATCGCCTCGGCCACCGGGATGACGCCGGTGGCGTTGGCATAGAGCGGGATGCCCAGCAGCACCGCCGCCGGCACGCTGAACCAGTCGTCCCCGCCCAGGTGCTCGGTCACCCAGGCGGCGGGGACGAAGCCGTGGAAGAGAGCGCCGACACCGATGCCGAGCAGCACCCAGCGCCAGATCCGCCCGACGATCTCGCGTACCTCGCCGAGCGCGTAGCGGTGACGCCCGCGCAGGCTGGTATCGGGCTCGGCCATGGCCGTCTCGCCCATGCGGATCTTCCACACATAGTCCTCGACCCAGCGTTCGGGCCGGAAGGCCTGCATGGCGAGGCCGCCGAACCAGGCCACGAGCAGCCCGGCAAGTACATAGAGCGCCGCGAGCTTCCAGCCCAGGACACCGACCAGGATGACGGCGGCGACCTCATTGATCATCGGGCTGGCGATGAGAAAGGAGAAGGTCACCCCGAGCGGGATGCCGGCCTCGACGAAACCGATGAACAGCGGCACCGACGAGCACGAGCAGAAGGGCGTCACCGCGCCCAGGGTGACGGCCATGCCGCGCGCCTGCCAGTCCGGGCGACCGCGCACGAAGGCGCGCACCCGCTCCGGCGAGAGCATGGCGCGCAACAGCCCCATGACATAGATCACCAGCACCAGCAGGACGAAGATCTTGGCCACGTCCATGACGAAGAACTGCACCGCCGCGCCGCCGCGCGAGGTCGGCTCCAGCCCGAGCAGGCCGAAGGCGACCAGATCACCGAGTTGCTCAAACATGGGGGCCTGCTCGCGGTGAGCGGTGGGGATGGATATGGGGAGAGATGTTCATGCCTGTCTCTGAGTGTGAAGAAAGGAGCCACCAGGCCCCGCTTGTCCGTCGTCGTCGGTCATGCGCGCCAGTCCCGCCACCGCAGGCTATAAGCTGGTCGCTGGTCGCTGGTCGCTGGTCGCTGGTCGCTGGTCACTGGCGGCTGGCGGCTGGCGTCACGACCGCACCTGTGCCCCGCGCTCGTACCAGCCCCGGGTGCGGTTGACCACCCGCACCACCAGCAGCATCACCGGCACCTCGATCAGCACCCCGACCACGGTCGCGAGCGCGGCGCCGGACTCGAAGCCGAACAGCGCGATGGCCGCGGCGACGGCCAGCTCGAAGAAGTTGGAGGCGCCGATCAGCGCCGAGGGACAGGCGACGCTGTGACGCTCGCCGACGGCGCGATTGAGCCAGTAGGCCAGCGCCGAGTTGAAGAAGACCTGGATGAGGATCGGCACCGCCAGCAGCAGGATGATCAGCGGCGCATCGATGATCGCCTGCCCCTGGAAGGCGAACAGCAGCACCAGGGTGGCGAGCAGCGCGAGGATCGAGGCGTGGCCGAGGGTCTCGAGGGTGGCCTCGAAGCGTGCGCTGCCGTGGCGCAGCAGTCGGCGCCGCCACCACTGGGCGATGATCACCGGCACCACGATATAGAGCGCCACCGAGGTCAGCAGCGTCTCCCAGGGCACCAGGATCGACGACAGCCCCAGCAGCAGCCCGACGATGGGGGCGAAGGCGAAGACCATGATGGCGTCGTTGAGCGCCACCTGCGAGAGGGTGAAGTAGGGATCGCCCCCGGTCAGCCGGCTCCACACGAAGACCATCGCGGTGCAGGGCGCGGCGGCGAGCAGGATGAGCCCGGCGACATAGGCGTCGAGCTGCTCGGCCGGCAGCCAGGGCGCGAACAGCCCGCGGATGAACAGCCAGGCGAGCAGCGCCATGGAGAAGGGCTTGACCGCCCAGTTGACGAACAGGGTGACGCCGATGCCGCGCCAGTGCGCGCGCACCTGGTGGAGTGCGCCGAAGTCGATCTTCATCAACATCGGGATGATCATCACCCAGATCAGCAGACCCACCGGGATGTTGACCCGGGCGACCTCCAGTCCGCCGAGAAACTGGAAGGGCGCGGGCGCCCATTGTCCGAGCCCGATGCCGATGAGGATGCAGAGCCCGACCCAGAGGGTCAGACCGCGCTCGAAGAGGCTCATCGGCGCGCCGCTCGACTGTGTGGCGGAGACCTCGCACTGTACCGACATGACTTACTCCGATGCTGGCGTGATGGTGAGCCCCAGCGCCTCGGCCACCGCTGGCACCAGGCGCGCGCGGATCTGGTCGCGGACGGCGATGAAGGCGTCCAGCGGCTCGCCGTGGGGGTCGTGGAAGGGGAGGTGGAGTCGGGGAACCGGGCGCGGGAAGATCGGGCACTGCTCGCGGGCGTTGTCGCAGACGCTGACCACCAGATCGAAGGGCAGGTCGAGCAGGGTGTCGACCGCCTTGGGATGGAGCCCCGCGGTCGCCAGCCCGGCCTCGGCGAGCGCGGCGATGGCCCCCTCGGCGACCCGGGGCTGTGGTCGGGTGCCGGCGGAGCGCGCGCGCACCCGACCGGCGAGATCGTGATTGAGCAGCACCTCGGCCATCTGCGAGCGGCAGGCGTTGCCGGTACAGAGCACGAGCACGGTCTTGGCGGTGGCGTTCATGCAGGGATCCTCGATCTGATCCTTGATGTCCGGTGTCGGGCGGGTGTCATGGCGGTTGGGGCGTGCGATCGCGGTTTCTTGATCTATGGAAAACCATATATTTGGTTTTTTGTATATTACGGCGCGAACCTCGCCCGTCCCCGACTGCGATAACTGAGGTGGCTATCGGTGGCGATTCGATGCCTGTCGGTGCCTGTCAGGCGCAGCGCGGTGCCGAGGGACGCCCCGGCATACTCGCCAGGCTGGCGGCGTCACTGCTGAAGGGGGCCTGTCCGCGCACCGCCGCGGCGGTCTCGTCGAGCACCCGGCACGCCCAGTCGGGCAGCGCCGGGTGGACGCGGTAGTAGACCCAGAGCCCGGCGCGCCGGTCGGCGACCAGCCCCAGCTCGCGCAGCTGGGCGAGGTGGCGCGAGACGTGTGGCTGCGCCGAGCCGGTGGCGTGGGTCAGCTCGCAGACGCACAGCTCGCCCTGTTCGCGCAACAGCACCAGGCAACGCAGTCGGGTGTCGTTGGCCAGGGCGGCGAAGAGATCCGTCGGCTTGAGGTTCATGGGCTTTAATATATGGTATTCGATATATTTGTAAAGCCGCATTTTACCCGTTTTCGCCGGATGGCGGGTCAGGTGCGCGTCTCGAGGTCGAGTCCCAGTCGCGCCGCCAGCGCCCGCGCGGCCGTCTCGCCGCCGCTGGCGTCGAACTCCTCGATCGCGGTCTGCAGCGGGGCGATGTCCTCGCTCGGCAGAGAGCCCGCGAGTTCGGTCACGGCGGGCTTGGCGGCGATGATGTCGAGGTCGGCGAAGGCCGCGAGCGCGGTGCGCAGGAGTGGCGCGAGGGTCGCCGGGGCGGGGGCCGTCTTGTCGCGCTCCGGTGACGGCTGGGATGAGCGCGCGGACGGTTCCTGGGGGACATAGCGGGCGATGGAGTCGAGCGCGGTCGCGAGCGCGGCCTGCAAGGCCGTGGTCGCCGCGGCGAGCGCCGCCTGCGCGTGTCGGTCGCCGGTCAGCCGCTCGATCTTGCCGGCGCAGGCGGCGACCTCGGTGAGTCCGAGGTTTCCGGCGACGCCGTGGAGACGATGGGCCAGCCGCAGTGCGGTCTCCGGGTCGGCCTCGGCGATCCGTCGTGCGGTATCGCCGTGCTCGCGGGCGAACTTGTCCAGATAGCGTCGATAGGTCCCGGCATCCTTCCACGCCGCCAGGCTGTGGTCGAGAGCGAGCCCGGGGAGGTCCTGTGGGGACGGCATGGTGTTCGACGCGTGCCCGCCGCCCGGTGTCTCGGGCGTCTGTCGCCGCTCGCCCGTTGCCTGCACCGTGCGCCGGATGATGCAGACCGCCTCCTCGACGTCGAAGGGCTTGGAGATGAAGGCATCCATCCCCGCCTCCCGGGCCGAGACCTGCTGTGCGGCCATGGCCCCGGCGGTGAGCGCGATCACCGGAACGCCGGCGAGCGCCGGGATGCGACGGATCCGGCGCGTCGCCTCGTGTCCGTCCATGCGCGGCATCTGCACGTCCATCAGGACCGCGTCGATCGTCTCCGGTCGTGTCATCAGATGGTCGAGCGCCTCCTCGCCGTCGCTCGCCACGCTGACCCGTGCGCCCTCGTCGAGGAAGATGCGCGAGGCCACCTCGCGATTGATCTCGCTGTCGTCGACGATCAGCAGGTGCAGCCCGGCGAGTCGCCGTGGGCGAGGCGTGTGCAGGGGCGTCTCGGTCGGGCCGCAGTGTCTGCCCCGGACCCGTGCGACCGCCTCGCGAAACGGCGAGGGGGCGAGCGGCTTGACGAGCATGGCGTCGACCAGGTGCGCATCGGGGGCCGTGCGCGCCTGCTCGAGCGGGTGTGGGGTGAGGACGAACAGCAGCGGTCGGCGCGTCTCGGGCAGCGCCTCGCGGATCGCTCGCGCGGTGCTCGGGTCATGATCCGCGGCGACCGGCCGGTTGATCAGCACGACCGCCTGCGGACCCTGGAGCGAGGGTTCCTCGACGATCCGTCGCAGTGCCGTCCCGGCGCAGCTCACCGCGTGCCCCGACCAGCCCAGGGCGGTGACCGTGGCCAGCAGGCCGTCGCGCACGCGGGCATCGTCGGCGACCACCAGCACCCGCACCGGTGCCGCCGCCGGGGCGTCCGAGCCCTGCTCGACGAGACGCTCGAAGGGGAGCTCGAACCAGAAGGTGCTGCCCGCCCCGGGTCTGCTCTCGAGCCCTACGCGGCCGTCCATCAGCTCGACCATTCGGCGCGAGATCATCAGCCCCAGGCCGGAGCCGCCGAAGCGACGGGTGGTGGAGACATCGGCCTGGGTGAAGGGCTGGAACAGCCGTGCCTGGGTCGCGGCGTCGATGCCGATGCCGGTGTCCTTGACCGCAAAGCGCAGCCAGATGTGTTGTTCGTCGGTCTCGATGGGGTCGATGCGGACCTCGATCACGCCACTGTCGGTGAACTTGATGGCGTTGTTGGTAAGGTTGATCAGCACCTGCCCCAGACGCAGCGGATCGCCACGCAATGGCCAGTCACAGCAGTGCGGTGGGGCGATGACGAGCTCGAGCGTCTTGCCCCGCTCCCGGGCGGTGGCGGCCATCAGGGTGGCGAGGTTGTCGATCACCGTCACCAGTCGGAAGGGCACCCGCTCGATCTCGATCTTGCCCGACTCGATCTTGGAGACGTCGAGGACGTCGTTGAGGATGGTCAGCAGACTCTGGCCGGAGTGGTGGATCTTGCGTGCCAGATCGTGCGCCTCGTCGGGCAGATCCCGACTCTCCAGCAGATAGGCGAGACCGAGCACCGCATTCAGCGGGGTGCGGATCTCGTGGCTGATGTTGGCGAGGAAGGCCGACTTGGTGCGGGTGGCCGCCTCGGCCTGTTCCTTGGCCAGGGTCAGCTCGCGGGTGCGCGCCTCGACCAGTCGTTCCAGCCCGGTCTGGTGTTCGCGCAACGCTGCTTGTAGTCGGGTGCGCTCGGTGATGTCGCGGATCACGCTGATCAGGGTGTCGATCGCGCCGACCCGCGCCCCCTGGGAGCTGACCTCAACGGGGAAGGTGCTGCCGTCACGACGCCGGTGCTCGGTCTCGAACAGCAACCCCTGGGCGTGGGCCTCGGCCATCTGCGCCGGTAGGATGGCCTGAGTGCTGGAGGCGCGCAGATCATGGACGGTCATGCCCAGCAGCTCCGCGCGGGAGTAGCCGTAGCTCGCGACCGCAGCATCGTTGACCTCCAGCAGCCGACCGTCCTCGCGGCGGATGAACAGGATGATGTCGCGGCTGTGGCGGGCGAGCAGCTCGAAGCGGCGCAGCGTCTCCTCGGTCCGGCGACGTCGCGCGATATGGCGGGCCAGCGAGGCGGCGATTCGCTTCGCCCGGATCGACTGGCTCATCGTTCCCGCGACCGCCAGGGCCATGGCCAGCCCGAAGATCAGCATCAGGGTCGCGGCGCGGTCGCTGGTCTCGATCGGGTAACGCACCTGCAGCGCCAGCCAGAGGATCAGGGTGAAGGTCGAGAGCAGGATGGCGATGACGACGATGATCCAGCCCTGATCGCGGGCGCGTCGGCCTTGTACCAGGGCCATGCAGCCACCGCCCATCACCACCAGGGCGATGGCGGTATGCGGTGCCATCACGGTGAAGTGGTCGTGGCCGTAGGCTGCCGGGATGTCGAGGGCGTAACCGAGCAACGCGACCGCGCCCAGTCCGGCAAGGACCCCGGCGAGAACCCCGGCGAGTCGCCAGCGCCACGGCTTGGCACCGGTGAGCAGCAGGATGATGGCGCCGCAGAGCATCAGGGACAGGGCGGTGTTGGGCGCCATCCTGCCGGGGACCGGGGTCGCTACCGTGATGTCGTGCTCCATCAGCAGCTGATCGATGCCGAGATCGAGCTGCAGGGTGTCCTGGAGCAGGGTCAGTGCGCCGATCAGTGCGATCGCCAGGGCCAGCCCCGAGGCCGTGCGCCGGCGCCCGTCGAGGAGTGCCCACAGCCCGGCGCCGGACAGCGCGAGCCCCAGCGCGGTGTTGTACTGCATCGGTACCAGATGGGGCTGGAGCTGGATGAGCGGCGCCAGCTTCAGGTGCCAGCCGAGGATGACCGCCCCTCCCAGGGCCATGACCAGGATGAAGGCCAGGCGGGCGAGAGGCTCCAGATGGTCCGGCTTGGTCTGTGGCATGCGTTGTATCCCTTGCAGTGCCGAGGTCCGGATCGCACCGGTGTGCCGGTCTCGCGGCCGCGGTGACGGCGGGCGGGGAGTGTTTCCTGGCGGGTGCGCGGCGGCGAGCCCGGGGAGCTGCGTTGTCTGCGCAGACCTCGCCTCGTCGCGCCGCGTATCGGGGTGTCGAGAATCCGTCCGCGCCAGAGCCCTGTTGCCCCTGTGATCTCGTGACTCTCGCCGACGGTGACATCCCTCTCTCCCGACGGGTACCAGTGAGAGATTATGGCCGGATCGGTGGGACACAAGGCGTTTGTGTCGGCGCTGCCATGCTCGGTGGCGGCGTGCTGGGCCGGGGGAGGGCGCCGGTCCCGGGCGTCAGGCGGCACCGCCGCGGGTCATGGCGGTGCCGCTGGCGCGACCCGCCTCAGAGCGCTGCGGCGGGGGTGTCGGCCCGCTGCGGCGCCGGCTCGGCGAGCACCGCGGCGATCTCGGCGAGCGCCTCGGGGTTGGCCAGGGCGTGGGCGTTGTCGCCGCCCGTCTCTCCCCGCAGCATGCGCGCGACCGCCAGCTCCACCTTCTTGCCGCTGCGGGTGTAGGGCACCTGGGAGACGGCGAGGATGCGCGCCGGGACGTGGCGCGGACTGGCGTTGGCGCGGATGCGCTGGCGGATGGTCTGGATCATCGCGGCATCGAGCGCGTGACCCTCGGCCATCACCACCAGCAGCAGCACCTCGACGTCGCCGTCGGGCAGGGGCGCGCCGACCACCAGGCTGTCGGCGATCTCGGGCAGGGTCTCGACCTGGCGATAGAGCTCGGCGGTGCCGATGCGCACCCCGCCGGGGTTGAGCGTGGCGTCGGCGCGGCCGTGGATGATGGCGCCGCCGTGCGCGGTGAACTCGACGAAATCACCATGCGCCCAGACCCCGGGAAAGCGGCTGAAATAGGCGTCGCGATAGCGGCTGCCGTCGGCGTCGTCCCAGAACCCCACCGGCATGCACGGCAGCGGGCCGAGACAGACCAGCTCGCCGCGTGCGCCCTCGGTGTCGCGCCCCTCGGGATCGAAGGCGCGCACGTCGACGCCGAGCAGCCGACAGGGGATCTCGCCGCGACGCACCGCCACCAGCGGGCTGCCGCCGACGAAGCAGCCGCAGATATCGGTGCCGCCGGAGATCGAGCTGAGCATCAGTCCGCGCCCGACCCTCTCGTAGACCCAGTCGTAGTCCTCGGCGAGCAGCGGCGAGCCGGTGGAGAAGAGCACGCGCAGCGCCGCGAGATCGTGCTCGGCGCCCGGGGTCAGCCCCTGTTTGCGACAGTTGCCGAGATACTTGGCGCTGGTGCCGAAGTGGCTCACCCGCTCCTGCGCCAGCAGCGCCCACAGCCGCTCGAGCGAGGGCTGCGCCGGCGAGCCGTCGTAGAGCACCAGCCGCGCCCCGGTGAGCAGCGCCGAGGCCATCCAGTTCCACATCATCCAGCCGGTGGTGGTGAAGTAGCAGAGGCTGTCGCCGGGGCCGAGGTCGGCGTGCAGCAGCAGCTCCTTGCTGTGGTTGAGCAGCATCCCCGCGGCGCCGTGGACGATGCACTTGGGCACCCCGGTGGTGCCGGAGGAGTAGAGGATATAGACCGGGTGGTCGGGCGGCAGCTGGACGAACTCGGGGAGGGCGCCGACGTGCGCGGCCAGGGCCTGCTCCCAGGGGACGAAGACCGGATCGTCGGGGTGCGCGCTCCCGGGCAGCAGGGCGATCGAGAGCACCCGCTCCAGCCCCGGCAGCGCTGCGGCGAGGGCGCGGTTCTGCGCGCCGCGGTCGTGGTCGCGGCCCTGATAGCGGTAGCCGGTGACCGTCAGCAGCACCTTGGGGCGGATCTGGCCGAAGCGATCGAGGATCGCGGCGGTGCCGAAGTCCGGCGAGGCCGAACTCCAGATCGCCCCCAGCCCGGTGGTGGCGAGCATCGCCACCAGCGCCTCGTGGGTGTTGGCGAGCACCCCGGCGACGCGGTCGCCGACGCCGACGCCCTGGGCGCGCAGCCAGCCCTGCAGGGCGCCGACCTGGGCGAGCAGGGCGCCGCGCCCGAGCCGCACGGTCGCGCGCGATTCGCCGACCTCGGTCACGCACTCCTGGCTATCGGGGTGGCGCAGGGCGTGACGCAGCAGGTTCTCGGCGAAATTGAGCCGTGCGCCCTCGAACCAACCGCGCGGCGGCAGCCCGGGGTCGGCCAGCACCCGGGTGTAGCCGCGCGAGGCGATCACCCCGGTGAAGCGCCACAGGCTCTCCCAGAACGCCTCGGGTTGGGTGATCGACCACTGGTGCAGTGCCCCATAGTCGCTGAAGCTGCCGTAGCCCTCGCGCGCGAGCCAGTCGCGATAGCGTGCCATCACGCTGTCGTTGAGCGCATGCGCATCCGGTTGCCAGAGGATCTCCGCCCGTTCCGTCGTCATTGCCTCGACCTCCCTGTAGGATCATCGGTCGCGAGTATTAACGTTTACGTTAACAAGATCAATAGTTGACGTTCGCGTAAACGTAATTTAGCGTGTGCGCCGTCCGTGGACACAGCCACGGACCACGATAAGCACAACGAGAGAGATTGCAGGAGGCATCCGAATGGGCATCAGACCCGCCAGACTGGTACTGCTCGGCCTGTTGGCCGCGCCCGCCGCACAGGCCATCGAGCGTGCCGTCGAATACGACTTCAGCGGTGACTTCGACGTCCGCACCTTCAACCGCGACCCCGGCGTCGGCGATACCCAGAGCGGTTTCGAGCAGCGGCTGCGGCTGCGCGGCAGCCTCACCCTCGACGACCGGGTGAGCCTCCATGCCGGGGTCAACCTCACCAACGACACCTGGCGCGGCGACGAGTCCTCCAGGGCGGTCGAGGACGAGGAGCCCTTCACCATCGGGCGCACCCACCGCACCGTCACCTTCGACTACGGCTATGTCGAGTTGCCCTTCGACGACTGGACGCTGCGCGTCGGCCGCCAGATCGCCAACTGGAACTTCGACATGACCGTCTCCGACGATCGCCGTGACCGCATCATGCTGCTCGGTCCGGTGGGCGAGGACATCACCTTCGTCATCGGCGGCGACCAGCGCCAGAACACCACCTACGACGACCGGCTCGACGACGGCTATCTGGTCTTCTCCGGGTTCGTCGGCAAGACCGCCGGCTGGTCCTGGGGGGCGCTGCTCGGCCACTACATCGGCGACGACGAGCGCGCCTTCGACGGCAGCTACCAGCCCGGCTATTTCTACACCCCGCGCAGCGGCACCCTGGTCTCGCCCTGGGCACAGGGCAGGCTCGGCCCGGTCGAGATCACCACCGGTGCGCACTATCTCGGCGGCGGCGATGCGATCTTCACCAACAACACCTTCGCCGGCTTCCTGCGCGGCGGCTATCAGGCCACGCCCGAGCTGTTGTTCGAGGCCCAGGGCTTCTTCAACCTCGGCGGTTCGCTGATCGAGCCCGGCTTCGACAGCTTCTCCAGCCTCATCCACAACAGCCCGCGTCACAACGCCTCGGCCACCCGCATCCCGGCGCTCGATCTGACCGGCGTGGGCAAGGGCGATCGTGAACTCGGCGGCATCGACCAGGACTTCGACCGCTATCTGCTGGCGCTGCGCGGCAGCTACAGCCCGACCGACAAGTGGCGGCTGCAGCTGGCCGGGGGCTGGGTGCGCTACGACGGTCTGACCCGTGATCTCGACGAGGCCGAGGACGTGGTCTTCGGCGACGTCCAGCTGAGCTACCAGGTCACCCGCTCGACCCGGATCTGGGGCACCTACGGCTATGCCGCGACCTCGGACCTGATCCCGGGGGTGGACAGCGTCGACGCGCTGAGTCTCAATCTACGGACCGAGTTCTGAGTGTGGCCCCGACCCCGCCCGCGCGGGGCCGGGGGAGGCATCCGCCCCGGCCCTGGCCGCGGTGTTCATGGAGGAGCAGGATTCATGTCCCAATCGACCTATGCCCGTTCGCTCGCGGCGCGCTATGCGCCGGAGGATCTGCAACAGCGGTTGCGCGCGGCGCTGTGCGAGGAGGCGCTCGACCCCGACCGGCTCGACTGCGACGACATCGCCGCCATCGACCAGCTCCACGTCGGCGGGCGCGAGGCCAGCCGCCGGCTGCTCGAGCGCGCCGGGGTCGAGCCCGGCGCGCGGGTGCTCGATCTCGGTTGCGGCACCGGCGGCAGTGCCCGGTTGCTGATGGCCGAGTACGGTCTGCAGGTGACCGGGATCGACCTCACCGCCGGCTTCGTCGGGGTCGCCGACTGGCTCACCCGCGCCACCGGCATGGCCGCGTCGGGCGACTTCGTCTGCGGCGACGCCCAGCGTCTGCCGTTTACCGAGGGCGCCTTCGATCTGATCTGGGCGCAGCACGTGCTGCTCAACGTCCCCGACATGATGCGGGTGCTGCTCGAGGCGCAGCGGGTGCTGCGCCCCGGTGGCCGCATCCTGGTCCACGAGGTGGTCGCCGGCGACGCCGAGGACGCGCTGCGCTTCCCGGTGCCCTGGGCCGACAGCCCGCGCCACAGCCATCTGCTCGAGCGCGAGGCGCTGATCGAGCGCTTCACCGGCCACGGCTTCCGCGCCGCGTTCGTCGACGACATCACCGCCGACGGGCTGCGCTGGCGCCAGAAGCACAGCGCGCGCGAGCGGCGTGACGGCGGCGCCGTGCTGGGACCGGCGCTGATCTTCGGCGAGGGCTTCGGCATCATGGCGAGCAACCTGATGGAGAACCTCGCCGCCGACCGCATCCGTATCCTCCAGGCCGGGTTCGTGCGGCGCTGAGCCGCGCGCGGCTTCAGTCGGCGGGGGCGAGGGCGCGCGCCAGGCGCGAGGGCGGGCGCCCGAGCCGCTCGCCGATCCAGCGCGCGGTCTCGACCAGCGCGGGGAGATCGACCCCGGTGTCGAAGCCGAGCCCGTGGAGCATGTAGACCACCTCCTCGGTGGCGACGTTGCCCGAGGCGCCGCGCGCGTAGGGACAGCCGCCGAGCCCGGCGACCGAGGCGTCGACGGTGCGTATCCCGGCCTCGATCACCGCGTGGAGGTTGGCCAGCGCCTGACCGTAGGTGTCGTGGAAGTGCGCCGCGAGCCGTGCCATCGGCACCCGCTCGGCCACCGTCTCGACCATCGCCCGCGCCTGTCCCGGGGTGCCGGTGCCGATGGTGTCGCCAAGCGAGATCTCGGCACAGCCGAGCGCGGCCAGCCGCTCGGCCACCCGCGCCACCGCCGCCGGCGCGATCGCGCCCTCGTAGGGACAGCCGAGGGCGCAGGAGACATAGCCGCGCACCGGGATGTCGAGGGTGCCGGCGCGTTCGATCACCGGGGCGAAGCGCGCCAGGCTCTCGTCGATGCCGCAGTTGATGTTGCGCCGGGTGAAGGACTCGGAGGCGGCGGTGAACACCGCGATCTCGCGCGCCCCGGCCTCGAGCGCGCGCTCCAGCCCCTGGAGGTTGGGCACCAGCACCGGGTAGTGCATGCCCGGCGTCTGTTCGAGCGCGCCCAGCAGCTCGGCATGATCGGCCATCTGCGGCACCCAGCGCGGCGAGACGAAGGCGGTCGGCTCGATCCAGCGCAGCCCGGCGGCGGCGAGCCGCGCGATCAGCTCCAGCTTGACCGCGGTCGCGACCGCCGTGGGCTCGTTCTGCAGCCCGTCGCGCGGGCCGACCTCGACCACGCGCACCCGGCTCATGCCGCCGCCTCCGTGCCGCGGGCGCGCACCAGGATGCTCGGGCAGACCTCGAGCACCGCCTCGTCGTGCTGGTTGAAGGCGCGCCAGCGCACCCGGATCACCCCCCAGCCGGGGCGCGAGCGCGACGGGGTGTTCTCCAGCACCTCGATCTCCAGACGGATGGCGTCGCCCGGGCGCACCGCCTTGATGAAGCGGATGCCCTCGGCGCCGAGACCGATCTGGCCCTCGGCCAGGCGCATCGGCGAGCGGATCGCCAGCCCGGTCATCACCGCGATGGTGTGCCAGCCGCTGGCCACCAGCCCGTCGAAGAAGGTGTGACGCGCCGCCGCCGGGTCGGTGTGATAGGGCTGGGGGTCGAACTCGCGACCGAAGCGGATGATCTCGGCCTCCTCCAGGATCACCGCCGCATCGTTGCGAAAGCGGGTGCCCGGGGGCAGGTCCTCCAGGTAATAGGTTGCGTGTTGTTCCATCGATACTGACTCCCTCGGGTTGATGGCGCGCGCGGCGACGCACGCCGCTGTCGCCGGACTCGGCTCAGTCGGTCGCCGGCTCGCCGATCACCACCAGCTCGCTGCCCTCGGCGACCTGATCGCCCTCGCCATAGTGCACCGTCTCGACCACGCCGGCGGCACCGGCGCGGATCACCGTCTCCATCTTCATCGCCTCGAGCACCAGCAGCGCGTCGCCCTCGTCGACGCGCTCGCCGGGGCGGACGTGGACGGCGACGACGATGCCCGGCATCGGCGCGACCAGACGATTCTCCTCGTGGGCGTCGTCCATGCCGGCGGCGAGCGGGTTGTGGATCACCAGGGTGCGGGTCTCACCGGCCATCGCCACGGTCAGCTCGGCGCCGTCCTGCAGCACCCGCGCCTCGCTCTGGACCCCGTCGACGCGCAGCCGGATGTGATCCTCGGCGCCGAGCTGGCCGTCGACCGCGAGGGTCTCGCGCGGGGTCTCGAGCCGGAAGCCATCGTCGCGATAGTGGGCGACCACGGTCAGGGTCTCGGCGCGCAGCGGGTCGATGAAGTGCAGGGTGCGGTGACAGTCGGTGTTGAGCCGCCAGCCGGAGGTCGCGTGCCAGGGCGAGTGGGGGTCGCTGGAGTCGGCCGCGCGCGCGCGCGCCTCGCGCTCGACGCCGAGCAGCTGGTGCAGGGTGGCGGCGGCGAGCATGCGACAGTCGGGGGCCGTCGGCGCGGCGAGCAGGGCGTCGCGGTGTTGCTCGATGAAGCCGGTGTCGAGCTGCGCGGCGGCGAAGGCCGGGTGCGCGGCGAGCCGTCCGAGCAGCCCGAGGTTGGTGCTGACCCCGACCACCACGAAGCCCTCGAGCGCCTGGCGCAGCCGCGCCAGCGCGCGCTCGCGGTCGCGGTCGTGGACGATCAGCTTGGCGATCATGGGGTCGTAGTGCACCGAGATGGTGTCGCCGGCGCGCACCCCGCTGTCGATGCGCACATGCGCGTCGGGCGGCGGCGTGAGCAGGTGGCGCAGGGTGCCGGTGGCGGGCATGAAGTCGCGCGCCGGGTCCTCGGCATAGACCCGCACCTCGAAGGCGTGACCCGCGATCGCCAGCTCCGACTGGCGCCGCGGCAGCGGCTCGCCGGCGGCGACGGCCAGTTGCCAGGCGACCAGGTCGGTGCCGGTGATCGCCTCGGTGACCGGGTGCTCGACCTGCAACCGGGTGTTCATCTCCATGAAGTAGCAGCGGCCCTCGGCGTCCATGATGAACTCCACGGTGCCGGCCCCGACATAGTCGATGGCGCGCGCCGCGGCGATCGCCGTCTCGCCGAGGTGCTGGCGCGCGCGCGCGTCGAGTCCGGGGGCCGGGGCCTCCTCGATCACCTTCTGGTGACGGCGCTGGATCGAGCAGTCGCGCTCGAACAGGTGCACCACCTCGCCGTGGCTGTCGGCGAACACCTGGACCTCGACGTGACGCGGCGTGAGCAGGTACTTCTCGATCAGCACCCGGTCGT
The DNA here is from genome assembly GCF_003718685.1 of Marichromatium sp. AB31. Lineage (NCBI taxonomy): Bacteria > Pseudomonadati > Pseudomonadota > Gammaproteobacteria > Chromatiales > Chromatiaceae > Marichromatium > Marichromatium sp. AB31. Next base: position 127,865 of record NZ_RHFI01000009.1, read on the forward strand.
CGCCGAAGGCCGAGCGCGCCTCGCGCCGGGCGGCGCCCAGCGCCTCGGCGAGGTCGGCCGGGTCGTCGACCCGGCGCATGCCCTTGCCGCCGCCACCGGCCGTGGCCTTGATCAGCACCGGATAGCCGATCTCCGCGGCCGCCGCCGCCAGGCGCTCGGACGACTGGTCGTCGCCGTGGTAGCCGGGCACCACCGGCACCCCGGCCTCGATCATGATCGCCTTGGCCGCCTGCTTCGAGCCCATCGCCTCGATCGCCGCCGGCGGCGGGCCGATGAACACCAGCCCGGCCTCGGCGCAGGCGCGGGCGAAGGCGGCGTTCTCGGCGAGGAAGCCGTAGCCGGGGTGGATCGCCTCGGCGCCGGCGCGGCGTGCCGCCTCGATGATGCGCGCGCCGTCGAGATAGCTCTCGCGCGCCGGTGCCGCGCCGATCGGCCAGGCCTCGTCGCACAGCGCGACGTGGCGGGCGTCGGCGTCGGCGGTGGAGTAGACGGCGACGGTGCGCACCCCGAGCGCGCGGCAGGTGCGGGCGATGCGGCAGGCGATCTCGCCGCGATTGGCGATCAGGATCTTGTCGAACATGTGCGATTCCCTGCGTGGTTGGACGGGGCCTCAGCCGGCGGGCGTCGTGCGCCAGCGCGGCGCGCGCTTGTCGAGAAAAGCGCCGAGGCCCTCCTGCGCCTCGGCGCCGACACGGATGCGGGCGATGCGGCGCGCCGTCTCCTCGACCAGCTCGGGACCGATCGGCTGGCCGTGCACGCGCCGGATCAGCGTCTTGGCCGCGGCCATCGCCTCGGGGCCGTTGGCGGCGAGCGCGGCGGTGATCTCGGCGATGCGCGCATCGAGCGCGGCGAGGTCCGGGCTGATGCCGTGGAGCAGGCCGATGCGCTCGGCCTCGGCGGCGTCGAAGCGCTCGGCGGTGAGCATGTAGCGGCTGGCCTGACGTGGCCCGATGGCGGCGATCACATAGGGCGCGATCACCGCCGGGATCAGCCCGAGGCGCACCTCGGTGAGGGCGAAGGCGGCGTCGGCGGTGGCGAAGGCCAGGTCGCAGGCGGCCACCAGCCCCAGCCCGCCGCCGATCGCCGCGCCCTGCACCCGGGCGAGGGTCGGCTTGGCGAGTCGGTGGAGGGTCGAGAGCAGCGCGCCGAGGGCGCGGGCGTCGGCCTGGTTGGCGGGCTCGTCGTAGTCGGCCATGCGCCGCATCCAGTCGATGTCGGCACCGGCCGAGAAGCTCGCGCCCTCGCCGCCGAGCACCACGCAACGCACCCGCTGGTCGCGATCGAGGCCCTGCAGGGTCTCGGTCAGCTCGGCGATCAGGGCGTCGTCGAAGGCGTTGTGACGCTCGGGGCGGGCGAGGCGCAGCTGGGCCACGCCGGCCTCGATGCGCAGGCTGAGTCGGGTCTGTGGCATCGGGGTGGCTCCTGTGGGTGAATGCTCACATGCGGAACAGGCCGAAGCGGGTCTCCTCGATCGGCGCGTTGAGGCTCGCCGAGAGCCCGAGCGCGAGCACCGTGCGGGTGTCGGCGGGGTCGATCACGCCGTCGTCCCACAGCCGCGCGGTGGCGTAGTAGGGGTGGCCCTGGCGCTCGTACTGCTTGAGGATCGGCTGCTTGAACGCCGCCTCCTCGTGCGCCGACCAGGACTCGCCGCGCGTCTCCAGGGTGTCGCGGCGCACCTGCGCCATGACGTTGGCCGCCTGCTCGCCGCCCATCACCGAGATGCGCGCGTTGGGCCACATCCACAGCAGTCGCGGCGAGTAGGCGCGCCCGCACATGCCGTAGTTGCCGGCGCCGAAGCTGCCGCCGATGATCACGGTGAACTTGGGCACCCGGGCGCAGGCCACGGCGGTGACCATCTTCGCCCCGGCCTTGGCGATGCCGCCGGACTCGTACTTGCGCCCGACCATGAAGCCGGTGATGTTCTGCAGGAAGATCAGCGGGATGCCGCGCTGGCTGCAGAGTTCGATGAAGTGGGTGCCCTTGAGCGCCGACTCCGAGAACAGCACCCCGTTGTTGGCGACGATGCCGACCGGATAGCCGTTGAGGTGGGCGAAGCCGCACACCAGGGTGGTGCCGTAGAGCGCCTTGAACTCGTCGAACTCGGAGTCGTCGACGATGCGCGCGATCACCTCGCGGACGTCGTAGGCGGTGCGGTTGTCGGGCGGGACGATGCCGCCGAGCTCGGCCGGGTCGTGACGCGGCGGGCGGCTGGGGCGGATCTCCAGCGGCATCGGCTTGGTGTGGTTGAGCCGGGACACGGCGCGGCGCGCCAGCCCCAGGGCGTGGGCGTCGTGGAGGGCGAAGTGATCGGTCACCCCGGAGGTGCGCGAGTGCACCTCGGCGCCGCCGAGCGCCTCGGCGCTGACCGTCTCGCCGGTGGCCGCCTTCACCAGCGGCGGACCGGCGAGGAAGATGGTGCCCTGTTCCTTGACGATGATGCTCTCCTCGGCCATCGCCGGCACATAGGCGCCGCCGGCGGTGCACGAGCCCATCACCACCGCGATCTGGGCGATGCCCTGCGCGGACATCACCGCCTGGTTGTAGAAGATCCGCCCGAAGTGGTCGCGATCGGGGAAGACCTCGTCCTGGTTGGGCAGGTTGGCGCCGCCGGAGTCGACCAGATAGATGCAGGGCAGGCGGTTGTGTTGGGCGATCTCCTGGGCGCGCAGGTGTTTCTTCAGGGTCAGCGGGTAATAGGTGCCGCCCTTCACCGTGGCGTCGTTGGCCACGATCATGCACTCGCGCCCGCACACCCGACCGATCCCGGTGATGATCCCGGCCGAGGGCACGGCGTCGTCGTAGAGCCCGAGCGCGGCGAGTTGCGAGAGTTCGAGGAAGGGTGAGCCCGGGTCGACCAGCACCTCGATGCGCTCGCGCGGCAGCAGCTTGCCGCGTTCGAGATGGCGCGCCCGCGCCCGCTCGCTGCCGCCGGCGGCGACCGCGGCGACGCGCGCGCGCAGGTCGGCGACCAGCGCGTCCATCGCCTCGCGGTTGGCGCGGAAGGCCTCCGAACGCGGATCGATCTTGCTCTTGATGACATTCATCGGTTGTCCCTGACCCTGATGCTTCGCGCGTGTCCGACGGCGTGGTCGGGCTGTCCTCCTCGTCCCCCGCCGTCCTCCCTCGGCCTCAGGCCGTCTCCCTGAACAGCTCGCGGCCGATCAGCATGCGCCGGATCTCCGAGGTGCCGGCGCCGATCTCGTAGAGCTTGGCGTCGCGCAGCAACCGCCCGGTGGGGTACTCGTTGATGTAGCCGTTGCCGCCGAGACACTGGATTGCGTCGAGCGCCATCGCGGTGGCGCGCTCGGCGCTGTAGAGGATGGCGCCGGCGGCGTCCTTGCGCGTGGTGCGGCCAAGGTCGCAGGCGCGGCCCACGGCATAGACGTAGGCGCGACAGGCGTTGAGGTTGGTGTACATGTCGGCGAGCTTGGCCTGGATCAGCTGGAACTCGCCGATCGGCTGGCCGAACTGCTCGCGCTCGTGGACATAGGGCAGCACCACGTCGAGACAGGCGGCCATGATCCCCAGCGGCCCGCCGGCGAGCACCGCGCGCTCGTAGTCGAGCCCGGACATCAGCACCCGCACCCCGCCGCCCTCGCTGCCGAGCACGTTCTCGACCGGCACCTCGCAGTCCTCGAACACCAGCTCGCAGGTGTTGGAGCCGCGCATGCCGAGCTTGTCGAGCTTCTGCGCGGTGGAGAAACCGGGCATGTCGCGCTCGACGATGAAGGTGGTGATGCCGCGCGAGCCGGCCTCGGGGTCGGTCTTGGCGTAGACCACCAGGGTGTCGGCGTCGGGGCCGTTGGTGATCCACATCTTGTTGCCGTTGAGGATGTAGCGATCGCCCTCGCGGCGCGCGCGCAGCCGCATGCCGACCACGTCGGAGCCGGCGCCGGGCTCGGACATCGCCAGGGCGCCGACGTGCTCGCCGCTGATCAGCTTGGGCAGATAGCGGGCCTTCTGCTCGGGGGTGCCGTTGCGCCGGATCTGGTTGACGCAGAGGTTGGAGTGGGCGCCGTAGGAGAGGGCGACCGCGGCCGAGGCGCGCGAGAGCTCCTCCATGGTGACGATATGGGCGAGATAGCCCATGCCGGTGCCGCCGTCGTCCTCGTCGACGGTGAGACCGAGCAGCCCGAGGTCGCCGAACTTGCGCCAGAGGTCGGCGGGGAAGGCGTTGTCGTGATCGATGGCGGCGGCGCGCGGGGCGATCTCGGCGGCGGCGAACTCGGCCACCGCGCTGCGCAACATCTCGACCTCCTCGCCGAGGTCGAAGTCCAGGGTCGGGAACTGCATCATGCGCGTGTCCTCCGTTGACGGATCGGTGCGCCGGGGCGCGGTCCTCGACCGGCCTGCGGCGTGGCGGCGCGGGGCGCGCGTCCTCGCTCGCGTCCAGACGCGGTCCGGGCGCATCCCTGCGGTTGAACTGGATGCTAAATAACGTTGACGTAAACGTCAATAGGGGAGGCGGCCAGCCATCAGCTACCAGTCGCCAGCTACCAGCTACCAGCTACCAGTCGCCAGTCGCCAGTCGCCAGTCGCCAGTCGCCAGCCGTCAGTCGGCAGTCGCCAGCCGTCAGTCGGCAGTCGGCAGTCGCGACTGGGCGTGGTCTGCGGGGAGGGGCGGGGTTCGGCGGAATCAGGCCGTCACGATTTCACCGGAGCCGCCAGCCACCAGCTGCCAGCTGCCAGCGCCGCTGCTACGTGCTCGCGGTTCGAGAGATGTTTGATGGTCTGCGAGGCAGCTGGGTCTCGCTGTTCTGACGGCTGGTGGCTGAAGGCTGGAAGCCATGCCTTGCCCACCAGCGCCGCAGCTACGTGCTTGCGGTTCGAGCGACGCCCGATGTCCTGCGAGGTGTCCGGATCCCGCTGACTGGAGGCTGGCGGCTGGCGGCTGGCCGCTGGCCGCTGAGCCCTGGCCGCTACCCCTACGACGCCATCCGCTGCGCGTCGCCGCGTTCGCGTTCCTGCTGTTCGAGCAGTTGTTGGCAGTGGGCGTAGGATTGTTCGAGTTCGCGCATGGTCTCCTCCAGGTCCTCGCGTTGCTGGAGCAGGTGCTGGCGCTTCTCTTCGAGCACCGAGAGGTAGTAGCGCAGCTGTTGCGCCTCGCCGTGGGCCTCGTCGTAGAGGTCGAAGGCCTCGCGCATCTCGGCGAGGGTGAAGCCGAGACGCTTGCCGCGCAGGATCAGCTTGAGGCGGGCGCGGTCGCGGCGGCGATAGAGCCGGCGCGTGCCCGAGCGGGTCGGCGAGAGCAGGCCCTGATCCTCGTAGAAGCGGATGGTGCGGGTGGTGATGTCGAACTCGCGCGCCAGCTCGCCGATGGTGAAGGTGGTGCCGCCGGGTTCCTGTTCCGGGTGCGGATTGGTGGGTGTGCTCATGCGCCGATGACTCCTGCGGTGGATGTGGGGCTTGATTGACGTCGACGTCTTGAGCCCGCTCCGGGCGCTGACTGGGGCGGGCGCGCTGGCCGGTAAGCGATCTATTTTACGCAATCTCCGGGGACCTCGAACAAAGGACTGGAGGGCCCGGCTCAACCCCGACGGTTGTGCGAGAAAATAGTTGACGTGGACGTAAACGGCAAATAGATTCTATCCCAGCGGCAGGATCCGCATCGAGGCCGAGACGCCCGCCACGCCGTCAGACAACCTTCTCAGGAGGAGCCAGATGGACCAGCTTCGGCGCAGCTATGTGCACGGGACCGCAACGCAGACGCTCCAGGGGATGACGGTCGGCGACTGTCTGAGACGACTCGCCGAGACCCGGCCCGATGGACTGGCGCTGGTCGATCGGGGGCGGGATGCGCGGCTCGACTGGCGTGGGCTCGATGCCCGGGTCGACCGGCTCGCCGCCGGGTTGCTCGAACTCGGCTTCGTCGCCGGCGACCGCATCGCGGTGTGTACCGGCAACCGCATCGAGTGGACCCTGGTGCAGCTGGCCACCGCGCGGCTGGGGATGATCCTGGTGAGCCTCAACCCGGCGCTGCGCCCGGCCGAGCTGGAGCGCGCCCTGGCGCTGGTCGGGGCGCGCGCGCTGGTGGTCGAGCAGCGTATCCGCGAGACCGACTATCCGCCGCTGCTCGCCGAGCTGCTGCCGGAGCTGGCGACGGCCGGTGAGGCGCCGCTCGCGGCCCAGGCGCTGCCCGCACTCGAACGGGTGATCCGTCTCGACGACGAGGCCTGGCCGGGCACCGTCGCCTTCTCCACGCTGCTCGTCGAGCCCGCCCCCGAGACCCTGGAGCGGGTGCGTGCGCTCGCCGCCGCGGTCGACCCCGACGACCCGGTCAACATCCAGTTCAGCAACGCCACCGGCGGCCCGCCGGCCGGTGCCACCCTGACCCATCACAACATCGTCAACAACGGCCTGATGGTGGGGCGCCAGCTCGGGCTCGGTGCCGCCGACCGGGTGTGCATCCCGGTGCCGCTCTATCACTGCTTCGGCATGGTGATGGGCAACATGGCCTGTCTGCTGCACGGTAGCGCCATGGTCTATCCGGGGCCGGGGTTCGACCCGCTCGCCACCCTGGAGGCGGTCGCCGCCGAGTCCTGCACCGCGCTCTACGGGGTGCCGGCGATGTTCAAGGCGATGCTCGATCACCCCCGCGCCGAGACCTTCGACCCCGGCCGACTGCGCACCGGCATCATGGCCGGCGCGCCCTGTCCGCCCGAGACCATGGATCGGGTGAGACGTCGCCTGGGGATGGCCGAGGTGACCATCGCCTACGGCATGACCGAGTCCTCGCCGGTCTCCTTCATGAGTGCCCCGGACGACCCGGTCGAGCGGCGGCTGCAGACGGTCGGGCGCATCGGCCCGCACCTCGAGGCCAAGGTGATCGACGACGCCGGGCGCATCCGCCCGGTCGGCGAGCCCGGCGAGCTGTGCGTGCGCGGCTACAGCCTGATGCGCGGCTACTGGGACGACCCCGAGCTGACCGCGCGGGTGATCGACGAGGCCGGTTGGCTGCACACCGGCGATCTCGCGGTGCTCGACGCCGAGGGCTATTGCCGCATCGTCGGCGGGGTCAAGGACACCATCATCCGCGGCGGCGAGAACATCCACCCCGAGGAGGTCGAGCGCTTCCTCGAGACCCACCCGGCGGTGCGCGCGGCGGTGGTCGTCGGGGTGCCCGACGCGCGTCTCGGCGAGGTGGTGTGCGCCTGCGTCGAGCTGCAGCCGGGCGCGAGCCTCGAACCCGAGGCGCTGCGCGAGTACTGCAAGGACCAGATCGCCTACTTCAAGGTGCCGCGCTATGTGCGTCTCTATCCGCGGCTGCCGCGCAGCACCGGGCGGGCGCTCAAGACCATGCTGCGCGAGCAGAGCATCGCCGCGCTCGGGCGCGCCGAGGAGACCGGCTGATCGCGTGAGCGACGGGCGGCGCCGGGAGGGCGCCGCGGGGGCCGGGCACGCGTCCCGGCCCAGTGCACCGGCCACGCCACGGAGGGCGGCGGGCCGGTCTCTCCCCCCGACCGGGCCGCGCCCGGTCCGATCCGCGAGCCATGACGACGACGCCCGCCGTGCGAGCGGGCGCGCTCCCCTGCACCCATGACAGGGGCGCCGAGACAAACGAGGAGAGCAGGGAGGACACAGGCGTGACGACGACGCGACAGGACCATGATCCCGACGAGGTGATACTCGAATGCGCCGCGGTCAGCCGCTGGTTCGGCGGACTGCAGGCGCTCAAGGGGATCGATCTGCACATCCACCGGGGCGAGATCTTCGGCCTGGTCGGTCCCAACGGCTCGGGCAAGACCACCCTGGTCAACGCCATCACCGGCTTCTATCCGCCGCAGCAGGGCGAGATCCGCTATCGCGGCGAGCGCATCAGCGGGCTCAAGCCCCACCGCATCGCCCGCAAGGGGGTGGCGCGCACCTTCCAGAACGTGGCGCTGTTTCGCGGGCTGAGCGTGCTCGACAACATCCTCCTCGGGCGTCATCTGTTCATGCGCCCGAGCATCCTCGGCGCGGCCTTCTACTGGTGGTGGGCCGAGCGCGAGGAGGTCGCCCACCGGGGGCGGGTCGAGGAGGTGATCGACCTGCTCCAGCTCGAGAGCGTGCGCGACGAGCCGGTCGACGTCATCCCGCTGGGAATGCAGAAGCGCGTCGAGCTGGCGCGCGCGCTCTGCGCCGAGCCCGGTTTCCTGGTGCTCGACGAGCCGATGGCGGGGATGAACCAGGAGGAGAAGGAGTACATGGTGCGCTTCATCCTCGATGCGCGCGACGCCATGGGCACCACCATGCTGCTCATCGAGCACCACATGGACGTGGTCACCGCCATCTGCAACCGCGCGGTGGTGCTCAACAACGGCGAGAAGATCGCCGAGGGACCGACCCGCGAGGCGATCAACGATCCCACCGTGGTCGCGGCCTATATCGGGAGGGTGAAGGATGCAGCCTGAACAGCGCCAGCCGCACGCGATCGGGGACATCGCGCTGCACCCGCACTGGCAGTCCCACGACCATCTCATCCACTGGCTGGTGTACAACGCCGAGCACCACGGTCACGAGGTGGCGCTGCGCGAGCGTCGGCGCGGCATCTGGCAGGGCTACACCTGGCGCCAGTACCTCGACGAGGTGCTGGCGCTGGCCGCCGGGCTCGAGGCCCTGGGGGTCGAGCCCGGCGACCGGGTGCTGGTGATCGGCGACAACCGCCCGGCGCTCTACTTCGGCATGCTCGCGGCCATCGCGCTGCGCGCGCTGCCCTCGCCGGCCTATCCCGACACCCCGCCCGAGGAGCTGCGCGGCCAGCTCGAGACCGAGTCGATCCGTTGCGCCCTGGTCGAGGACCAGGAGCAGGTCGACAAGCTCTTGACGATCCGCGCGGCCGGCTACGGGGCGCTCGATCATATCCTCTACGACGACCCGCGCGGGCTGGAGCAGGCCCCGCCGCCGGGCGCCCGGGCGATCGCGGCGCTGAGCGCACAGGGCCGCGCGCGCTTCAGCGCCGAGCCGGGGCTGCGCGCGGCGCTGCAGGAGCGCACCAGCGTCCACGCCCCGGCGGTGCTGCTGCACTCCTCCGGCACCACCGGGCGACCCAAGGGCATCCCGCTCAAGCACGGCCACATCATCGCGGCGGTGCGCAACGCCTCGCGCGCCGGTTACTTCCGCGAGGGCGAGGTGCACATGGCCTATCTACCGATGGCCTGGGTGGGGGACTTCATCTTCTCGGTCGGTGCGGCGATCCTGCTGCGCTTCTGTGTCCACATCCCCGAGCAGCAGGAGACCGCGCTCCACGACCTGCGCGAGATCGCCCCGACGCTCTACTTCGGCTCGCCGCGCGCCTGGTCGAGCATGCTCACCCGCATCCAGGTCGGCATCAAGGAGTCGAGCCCGCTCAAGCGCGCGCTCTATGCCCACTTCATGCCCTTCGCCGAGCGGCTCGAGCGCGATCGCCTGGAGGGCCGACGTCCGGCGCCGTGGCGGCGGCTGTGGCGCGGGGTGGGGGAGGTGCTGATGTTCGGCCCGCTCAAGGACCAGCTCGGGCTGCGGCGGGTGGCGCGCCCCTATACCGCCGGCGACGCCATGGGCGAGGACGTGTTCCTGTTCTTCCGCGCGCTCGGGCTCGACCTGCGTCAGTTCTACGGCCAGACCGAGAACTGCGCGCTGTGCGTGGCCCAGGACCCGGGCTCGGTGAGCCTGCACACCGCCGGGCGGCCCTTCCCCGGGGTGGAGCTGCGCATCAGCGACGAGGGCGAGATCCTGATGCGCGCCGACAACGTCTTCGACGGCTATTTCGACAACCCCGAGGCCACCGCCGAGACCCTGCGCGCGGGCTGGATGCACACCGGCGACGCCGGCCAGCTCGAGGCCGACGGTCAGCTGGTGGTGCTCGGACGGCTCTCCGAGGTGGTCTACACCAACACCGGCGAGCGCTTCATCCCGACCTATATCGAGAACCGGCTGAAGTTCAGCGACTACATCCGCGAGGCCTGCGTGCTCGGGCGCGAGCGCGACTTCCTCGCCGCGCTGGTGGTGATCGACAGCGAGGCGGTGGGGCACTGGGCGCAGATCAACGGCGTGCCCTATACCTCCTTCGCCGATCTGTCGCAGAAGCCCGAGGTCTATGCGCTGGTGCGCGCCGAGGTGGCGCGGGTCAACGCGCTGCTGCCGCCGGCGCTGGCGATCCGCAGCTTCGTCAATCTGCACAAGGCGTTCGATCCCGACGACGGCGAGGTCACCCGCACCCGCAAGCTGCGCCGCGACGTCATCGACGCCCACTATGCGCCGATCATCGAGTCGCTCTACGCCGGACGCGACTCGATCGAGTACGAGGCCCGGATCGGTTACGAGACCGGCGCCTCCGGCACCCTCAAGCGTCACTTGGCCATCGCCCGGGTGAACGCCGACCGCATCGCCGAGGAGGCCTGAGCATGGATATCGCATTCCTCATCGAACTGACCATCAACGGCGCCCTGACCGGGCTGATGTACGGCCTGGTTGCACTCGGCATCGTGCTGATCTACAAGTCCTCCGGGGTGCCCAACCTCGCCCAGGGGGCGATGGTGATGATCGCCGCCTATCTGGTGTGGATGGTCGCCGGCTGGCTCGGCGCGCCGGTGGTGGTGGCGCTGCTGGTGGCCGTGCTCGGCATGTTCCTGTTCGGCATGCTCACCGAGCGGGTGCTGCTGCGGCGCATGGTCGGGCAGCCGATCATCATGGTGGTGATGCTCACCCTCGGGCTCGAGAGCCTGCTGCGCGGTCTCGGTCCGGGGCTGCTCGGCGCCGCGCCGAAGAGCCTGGATCTCGGCATCGACATGATGCCGATCATCGTCGGCGACGTGTTCATCAATCGCGAGTACCTGATCGGCGGGGCGATCGGCGCGCTGATGATCGGGCTGGCGCTGTTCTTCTTCCGCACCCGCCTCGGCACCAAGCTGCTGGCCGTCTCCGACGATCACGTCTCGAGCTGGTCGGTGGGGATCTCGGTGGAGCGCGCGGTGGCCGTCTCCTGGGGGCTCGCCGGGGTTGCGGCGGTGGCCGCCGGGGTGATGTGGGGCTCGGTGCAGGGCGTCGACTGGAGCCTGACCACGCTGCTCTTCCCGGCGGTGGCGGTGGTCATCCTCGGCGGGCTCGACAGCATCCACGGGGTGCTGGTCGCGGGGCTGGTCGTCGGCATCCTCGGCAGCGTCGTCCCCGGCTATGTCGATCCCCTGGTCGGTGGCGGCACCCGTGACGTGGTGACCTCGCTGATCATCCTGCTCACCATCCTGTTCCGCCCCCACGGCATCTTCGGGCGGGAAGAGATCGAGAGGGTCTGAGACCATGTTCTATCGTCAATCCGGCATCCATCACACCCGCTACGCCGCCACCCGCAAGCTGTGGCCGCTGGCCGCCGACCGCCGCCTGCTCGGCGGGCTGCTCGCCCTGGCGCTGCTCGCGCCGCTGTTGCTGCCCGAGCTGTATCTCAACAGCTATCTCGCGCCCTGGCTGATCTGGACCGCGGCGGCGCTGTCGCTGACCCTGCTGATGGGGATCGCCGGGCAGCTCCACTTCGGCTTCGCCGCGGTGATGGCCATCGGTGCCTACACCAGCATCCATCTCGCCCGCGCCGGCGTGCCCTTCGAGCTGGCGCTGGTCGGCGCGGGGCTGGCCGCGGCGCTGATCGGTTGCGTCTTCGGCGCCGCCGCGCTGCGCGTCAAGGGGCTCTATCTGGTGATGGCGACCCTGGCGATGCAGTACCTGGTCTCCTGGGTGATCATCAACGTCCCGGCGATCTCGGGCGGGGCGCAGGCCACCCTCGCCACCCCCGAGGTGCGACTGCTGTTCATCCCCCTCGACGGCGACACCGCGCTCTACTACACCGCGCTCGGCTGGACGCTGATCTGCACCCTGCTGCTGCTCAACATCAAGCGCAGCAGCGTCGGGCGGGCGCTGGTGGCGGTGCGCGACAAGGACTTCGCCGCCGCCGTGATCGGCGTCGACCCGCTGCGCTACAAGCTGCTGGCCTTCTTCACCAGCTCCTTCCTCGGCGGTGTCAGCGGCGCCATCCTCGCCTTCTGCTACTACCAGGCGGTGACCCCGGAGCAGTTCGGTTTCAACGTCTCCATCCAGCTGGTGGCGATGGTGCTGGTCGGCGGTCTGGGCAGCGTGATCGGGGCCTATCTCGGCGCCGGTTTCATCCTGCTGCTGCCGATCGTGCTCACCAACCTGCTGGCCTGGGTGGCGGGGCTGGAGCTGTTCCCGGTCTCCTTCAACCTCATCGCCCACATCCCGCTGATGGTCTACGGCGCGCTGATCATCGCGGTGATCCTGTTCGAGCCGCTGGGGCTGGCGAAGATCTACGACAACATCCGCAAGTACTTCCTGGTCTGGCCCTTCCGCCACGCCCAGCGCTGATCGACACCCACGACAACGACAAGACAAGGAGGACCCCATCGATGAAGAAGACATGGTTGAGCGGCCTGCTCGGCGCCTGTAGCGCCCTGGCCCTGGGCGCGAGTCTCGCCAACGTGCCCGACAAGGAGCCGGTGCGCTTTGCGCTGCTGCAGGACTTCACCGCCGTCTACACCTTCCTCACCAACGAGTACAACCAGGGCCAGCAGGACTATCTGCGTCTGGTCAACGCCCGCGGCGGGCTCGACGGTCACCCCGTCGAGGCGCTGGTGCGCGATACCGCCAACGAGCCCCAGCGCGGCATCGAGGCCTACAACCGCGCCCGCGGCGAGGGCGCGGTGCTGGTCGACTTCCTCAGCACCCCGGTGTCGCGCGCGGCGGTCAACCGCGTGCTCGAGGACGAGGTGGTGATGATCACCCCGCTGCACGGTCGCGGTGATGCCAGCCACGGCGAGACCTTCCCCTTCGTCTTCCCGATGATGGCGACCTACTGGTCGCAGGCGGCGATCCTCGCCGACTACATCGACACCGAACTCGGCGGGCTCGCCGGCAAGCGCATCGCCCTGGTGCACATCGACTCGCCCTTCGGCCGCGAGCCGGTGCCGGTGCTCGAGACCCTGGCCGAGCGTCACGGCTTCGAGCTGCGCGCCTTCGCCTATCCCAGCCCCGGCACCGAGCAGTCGGCGACCTGGTCCGACGTGCGTCGCTACCGGCCCGACCAGGTGCTGATCTGGGGCGCCGGCAGCGGTCAGCAGGTCTCGGTGCGCGAGGCCATCCGCAACGGCATCCGCCCCGAGCACATCCTCTCGGTGGTGTGGCTGGCCGAGGCCGACGCCGAGCACCTCGGCAAGCACATGACCGGGGTCAAGCGCTACGAGGCGGTCGCCCCCGGACGCGAGCTGCCGGTGATCCAGGCGATCCTCGACGAGGTGGTGGCCAAGGGCGAGGGCAGCGGGCCCGAGGAGAACGTCGGTTCGAGCTACTACAACATCGGCGTGGCGACCATGGCGGTGGCGGTCGAGGCCGCGCGCCTGGCGCTCGCCGAGTACGGCGCGCCGCTCACCGGCGACACGCTGCGCCGCGGCTTCGAGCAGATCAGCAACTTCGACGCCGAGGGGCTGATGCCGCCGCTGAGCTTCAGCGCCACCGACCACCAGGGCGGCGGTTTCGGCCGGGTGTCGCGCTGGGACGGCGGCGCCTGGGTGCCGGTCACCGAGTGGCGCAGCGCCTATCAGGACATCGTCTGGGACGAGATCGAGAAGGACGCCGCGGGTTTCCGCGACGGGCGCTGAGTCGGTGCGGGCGGGGCCGGGCGCCCCGTCCGCGACCGTGCGCGAGGGGGGCCGACGCGCGTCGTCGGCGCCGACCGAACCCGACCGGCGCGTCCGGTCGACCAAGGAGAGAGCGAGGGCCTTCATGGAGACAGCAGCCAATCGCGTCGCGTCGCTGCCGGTGACGCCGCCGCTGCTCGAGCTGAGCAACGTCGAGGTGGTCTACGACCGCGTGTTTCTGGCGATCAAGGGGGTGTCGCTGCGGATCGGCAAGGGCCAGATGATCGCCCTGCTCGGTGGCAACGGCGCCGGCAAGAGCACCACGCTCAAGGCCGTCAGCGGCCTGCTCGCGCCCGAGCGCGGGCTGGTTACGCGCGGCGAGATCCGCTTCCAGGGCGCCGACATGCTGGCGCTGGCGCCGCCGGCGCGGGTCGCCAGCGGGCTGGTGCACGTGCTCGAGGGGCGGCGCATCTTCGAGCACCTCACCCCCGAGGCCAACCTGCTCGCCGCCTACCCGCTGCGCGGCAGTCGCAAGCGCTACCAGGAGCTGCGCGAGCGGGTGCTGACCTACTTCCCCCGGCTCGGCGAGCGCGCCCGCACCAAGGCAGGCTATCTCTCCGGCGGCGAGCAGCAGATGCTCGCCATCGGGCGCGCGCTGATGACCGAACCCGAGCTGATCATGCTCGACGAGCCGAGCCTCGGGCTCTCGCCGCTGCTGGTGCAGGAGATCTTCGCCATCATCGGCGAGATCAACCGCGAGCAGGGGGTCGGCGTGCTGCTCGTCGAGCAGAACGCCGCCGCCGCGCTGGAGGTGGTCGATCACGCCTATCTGCTCGAGAACGGGCAGGTGGTGATGAGCGGCGAGGCGGCGGTGCTGCGCGAGAACCCCGACGTGCAGGAGTTCTATCTCGGCGGTGCCGAGCGGGTCGACTATCTCAACGTCAAACACTATCGCCGCCGCAAGCGCTGGCTCGCCTGAGCCGACGCGGCAAGGAGTCCGTCATGTCCGCTGCTGTCGTCACCATCCCGGTGGATGCCTCCACCGTCTCCCAGGGCGCGCTGCGTCCGGGGCTGTCGCTGGCCGGCCAGCTCGGCGCCCGGGCGCGGCTGCTCTCGGTGGTCACCCGCGAGAGCGAGACCGCCGAGCGCCGCGCCCTGCTCGAGAGCCTGCTCGCCGCGCGCGGGCTCAACGACGCCGAGGTCGAGGTCGGCGTCCACGAGGTCGCCACCGACGGGCTGATCGAGCGCATCGGCGCGACCAGCCCGGATCACCCGGTGGTGATGTCGACCCACGCCCGCGGCGTGGTCGGCGAGGCGGTGCTCGGCAGCGTCGCCAGCGAGCTGCTGCGCCAGACCCACCGCCCGATCCTGCTCACCGGTCCGCACCTCGACGACGCCTGGAGCGGGCCGATCCGCAGCCTGCTGGTGTGTCTCGACGGCTCGGCGCTGTCCGAGGCCATGCTCCCCGAGGCGGTCGCCTTCGCCCGCGCCATCGGCGCCGAGCTGCGGCTGATCCAGGTGCTCAAGCCGAGCTTCGGCCAGGGCGCCGACGCCGGCGAGTGGGTCTATCTGCGGCGCGTCGCCGACCACCTGCCCGAGCGTTACGGCGTCAGCGCCAACTGGGACGTGCTCCACGGCACCGACGTGAGCCGTGCGGTGGTCGAGTACGCGGCGCTGATCAAGGGCGCGGTGATCGCCATGACCACCCACGGTCGCACCGGGCTGCAACGCATGCGTCTCGGCAGCTTCGCCCGCGAGGTGCTGCTCGCCGCGCGCTCCCCGGTGCTGGTGATGCAACCGGCCGGCGACTGATCCGCAATCCCCGCAAGCGCCCCGGCGCCCGTCGGGGCGCCCCGTCATGGAAGGCCCCGCGATGAACCCGCCCGACCTCACCGATGCCCGGCTCGGTCTCGCCGACCGGGTCGCCACCCTGACCCTGGCGCGCGACGATGTGCGCAACGCCCTCACCGGCACCGCCCTGATCGACGACATCGTCGCCACCGTCGACTGGGTCAACGCCTGCGAGGCGGTCTCGGTGCTGGTGATCGCCGCCGAGGGCGCGGCCTTCAGCGCCGGCGGCAACATCAAGGACATGGCCGCGCGCCGCGGCGACTTCGCCGGCGACGCCGCCGAACTCGAACGCCGCTACCGCCACGGCATCCAGCGCATCCCCCGCGCCCTCTACCGCTGCGAGGTGCCGGTCATCGCCGCCGTCGACGGCCCGGCGATCGGCGCCGGCTGCGACCTCGCCTGCATGGCCGACCTGCGCATCGCCTCCACCCGCGCCCGCTTCGGCGAGACCTTCATCGACCTCGGCCTCATCCCCGGCGACGGCGGCGCCTGGTTCCTGCAACGCCAGATCGGCTACCAGGCCGCCTTCGCCCTCACCGTCACCGGCCGCGTCATCGACGCCGCCGAGGCCCACCGCCTCGGCCTCGTCCTCGACGTCGTCGACCCCGACGCACTCACCGCCCGCGTCCACGAAATGGCCTCAACAATCGCCGCCAAGTCCCCGCAGGCACTGCGTTATGCCAAGCGGCTGATGCGGCTGGGGCAGGTCGGGAGCCTGGAACAGGTGCTGGAGATGAGTGCGGTGTTGCAGGGGTTGTGTCATTGGGGGGAGGGGGCGGATCGATGAGCTTGTCGGATTGTTCACGTTTTGTGTTGATTTTTGGGGTGGGATGAGTGTGGAATTAGGTAAGAAGGCGCTGAGACGGATCGAGGTCAGGTCGATCGACTTGATCCTCGTACAGGCGGGGATGTGCAGCTGCTCCAGAAGCTTGTTGAAGGTGCGTCGTTACGCCATTCGCGATAACCGTCGATCAGGAACTGAAGTGCTCGGGAAGATCACGCCACGCGCCCCGAGCAACAGCACCCAGAAGATGCCGTTGAGCATTAGGCGGTCGTCCCGGCGCGGACGCCCCGTGCGCTGCGGACGGGGAAACAGGTCGGCGATCAGCCACGTAGTTCTGCAGCCAGGCCTCGGAGACCTTCACCGCACGGGCAATTCCGGCCAAGGAGATTTTTTCTAGCAGCAACCGATCGATCAGTTCGCGGGTTTCCTGAGAAACCGCTCCCTTGGCAGGATGGAGAACGAACTGGCGACCGCAATCTTGACACTTGTACAACTGTTTGTTCAGCCGGTTGAATCCATTTTTGGTCACATGGTTGGAGTGACGCTGCGGACATGTCAGATACATCTTCTTCACCCTTAAAGCAAGAGATTCTGAATCTTATCGAAACCTATCGATCAGGGAGCTACCCGAAATCGAATCCCATGAGGGGTGGGTTGTCTTTGTCTGAGTAATCTTTTGTGAAAAATGGAGTTTAATGATGAGAAAAAAATATTCTTATTACAAGCTTTGCAGGGTAAGTCGGCATCTTCCGAAAAAAATAGCAAGGTTTTATGATGAGTATGTTTCTGGTGTTCGGATGGACGCTTCTTCCGAAGAATTTACAGAACTTTACTCTAATTGTTTCTCGAATCATGTGACTTCTAAGTCATTAGAGTTGACAGGCCCGCTTTCTTGTCTTGACTGGCATCCGGGGCGCCGTATTATTACAATGGATAGTTTAAATGCTAGATTTTTGTCAGAATATTATAAGCCTCCTTCTGTCTCAGCGACTGCTAGCGCTAGCGAAGAAGATAAGTCTATTTTTTTAAAATCTTTCGAGGAGTTTTTTGATGTTGTTGTGCATCGACCAATAACAACAAAAAAAACGGATGAAATTGAATTGGGTTCAAATAGGATATCTTACCTTATAGGTGATATTGGGGCTGGTAAGTCGCTGCTTGTCTCTCGATTGTTGCTTGACTTGTATCATGAAACTGATGAGGAAAAGAAAAAGATTGTGCCGGTTTGTTTTGATTTTGAGTCACAAGGTATGCGTGTGCCTGGAGAGGGAAATCCTCTGAAAAATATCGATGAGGATTTTTGGGTTATTCTTGCTAAGAAGTTATACGATTCTGCGTTAATCAAAAGCAAACGATACCCTTCAATGGAGGTGCATGAGTTCTCTTCATCATTAAAGGCTTGCGGGGCCAGGGTTTTTATTAAAGAGCTTTCGCATTATCTTTGCGTTAAAGGTTTTCGATTTTTAATTATTTTTGATAATATCGATCGTTATTTCTTTTCTTATT